>CAWUWH010000203.1:0-3320 GCA_963926035.1 uncultured Rhodospirillales bacterium | reverse complement strand
TAATGCAGCGTCTAGATTTAGTGAAGTTTCTTATCGATAATGCGTCGGAACTTTTGGGTCAAGAATTGTCAACTGATGGTTTTGATCAGGCGCGTCAAGAAGAGGCAGCAGAACTCCTTAATTTGAGTGCTCGTATTTTAGCACGCTCGAACATGGTGGTAATTGAAGAACCAATCCAGGAGGCTGCCTAATGGCTTCTCGAAGCTCTGATAACAAAAAACCAACATCCGATCGCCCAGAACAGCATAAAAAACGACGTTGTTTAATGTGCGGTGAGAATTTTGTGTCTCATCACTATGGTGAGCGCGTCTGCCCGTCTTGCAAAGGTACGGCAGCATGGCGTGAAGGCGCAGCGGCTTAACGCTTCTGTGATCTCTTATGCTTAAACAAGGCCCCGGCACCGTCGGGGTCTTTGTTCGTTTAAGCGCTATATTTATGAAATTTTGGACAATGCACGATCAATCACGATGTTGATCATTCTTGGGTTAGCACCAATCGGCCCCGTATTAAGCATATCTGATCTGCTATTCTTCGCCATCGCGTCCTGCACATCATCAATGGCATGACCGCCTGGAGCTGCAAACATGCCGACAATTGCGGAAGGGCCTGATATTTCCTTAAGCAAATCATCAATAAACGGCGCTTCTTCTAAAAGTGCCAAGCGAACATCGGCAAAACGTTTCATACTTTTAACGCTTTCGAGATGATGGATCGCACCTGCTTTTGATTCCGGCCGCTGTTTCGCCCCATGGGCAACCAAAACAACGGTTGCGTCCATCGGTGTCAGTTTATTCTCGATAAGCATGCTTTCGGCCATATCAGCAGCGATTGATGCAATTTCGGGGTGAGTTCCGATGGGGTCAGAAACATGCATGTCGCGCGTATTATCTGATGAGATGGCCGCGTTGAGTTTTTCCGCGATCACATCCACCAGGTATCCGTCTGACATCATGAAGGGAACAACGATGATATGCTGCGCGGTTACGTCTTGGATGACATCTAATGGGTCTGCACCGCCCATAAGGAACACTGTATGTACGCTTGAGAAGATATCTTTCGCGCCAATCGATGTGGCATGCGCATCAACAAGGGCGTTTGCTTCTGGGCGGCGTGATGATCCATGTGCCGCAAGAACAAGTGCGGTGTTTGGTTGCTTCGGTACTTTAGAGTCTGAAGACATAATTCAAATGGCGCCTTTCTTTAGGCCAGCCTATAAATACTATTGAAGTGGATGCTAAGTTTGCTAAGAAATGGCAATTAATTTCTAATACTGCAAACGCTCTTTTAATCATCACATATTAAAGTGTTTTAGATGATACGCAGGCTTACCAAGATTGGCTTTGTTTTTATCGGCATTGTTTTGGTTGCCGGAGGACCCGCGCGCGCAGATGAGATCGCAAAAATGACGCGCATCGTTTCTTCAATGGGCCACGATGCACCTTCGTTTGCAACACTGCGACGTGCATGTGATGCAGATGCCTTATGCGTCGCAAAGTTTCTACGCGACCGGATAGGGGATGGGGCAGAATTGGTGCCGCAGGATTCCCCCGCTAAAAAATCTCGAGGCTGGCAAAAAGCTGAGCCCGCTTTTACGTCAGCTCTTGTAGATGATGGTCGGACATTAGTACTCGTGTTGTCGCGCTTTGATGCAGCGGCAGTTCTTAAGGTGGTCGCCAAGTTAGCCCCTACACCTACACGCATTGTTCTTGATGTGCAGGCAATGGAAGAAGGCGTCGATATGGACGGCATGCGCCGCATGGTCTCTTTATTTATGGGACATAAAAAGCGCGCTTTTCAAATTAGGTATGCCACAGGAAAGAATGTCGACTGGCGTATTCCAACACCGTCTAAATTGATTGGCATGGATCACATTGAGGTCTTGGTTGGGCCAGAAACGAATGCGGACGGTGAGGTTTTTGCGATGCTTTTACAAAAGCATGCACGGGCTGAGATCAAAGGCGAGCGAACACTCGCACGTGGTTTTATCTTGGAAACAATCCCTGTCATGCATGGCTGGATCCTTAATGTGCCAAGGGCGCGCGTTCATATCCCTGAACTCGATATTGAAAATGGCGTTTCGCCCACAGTCGTCGTGCCTGAATAAGTTGGCGTGGTCTCTGTATTGCGTTCAAACATCACCAGCCTTTAATGTGTCAGTTACAGGGCAGGGGACGATCATCATTTCTTATATGGTTTCGTTTAAGATCAAATGTTAGACAGTTTTAACACTCCCGCTAATTGATGGAAACTCACGTATGTATGGAAAATCTTCCCCGTTAAACAATCTTCATAGCGCTATGAAGAGCTGGCGTCATGATTTTCATTGCTATCCTGAACAAGGGTTTGAAGAGCACCGAACTTCCGAAATTGTCGCTGGGCTGCTGAGCGATTTTGGTCTCGAAGTTCATAAAGGTGTCGGCGGTACCGGGGTCGTGGGCGTCCTACAAAAGGGCGATAGTGAGAAATCTATTGGTCTTCGGGCTGATATGGATGCGTTACAAATCACTGAACAAAACACCTTCGCACATCGATCTCAGCATGATGGCCAGATGCATGCTTGTGGACATGATGGACATACGGCGATGCTGCTGGGGGCAGCTCGGCATCTTGCCAAGTCGGGTAATTTTGACGGCACTGTTACTTTTATTTTTCAGCCTGCAGAGGAGCATGGCAAAGGTGCCCTGGCGATGATGGCCGATGGCCTGTTCGAACGCTTTAGCGCCGATGCCATCTATGCCATGCATAACTTCCCGTCCTTGCCGACTGGATCATTTGCCATGAAGCCTGGGCCGATTATGGCGTGTGAAGATAATTTTGAAATTCGTATTGAGGGCAAGGCGACGCATGCAGCTCTGCCGCACCGCGGCGTTGATCCTATTGTGATTGCGTCTGAAATTGTTATGGCTTTGCAATCCATTGTCTCACGAACCGTTGACCCTATGAGTTGTTCCGTGATTTCCGTGACAGAGTTTCTGACCGACGGTGCCCGCAATATTTTGCCCAACGAAGTTATCTTAAAAGGCGATACCCGGTCCTTTGGTGGGGATATGCAAAATCATATCGAACAGACGATGGAACGGATTGTGACGGGTATCTGTTCAGCCCATGGCGCACGAGGTCATTTCCACTACAGCCGCGAGTTCGCAGCAACAATCAATACGCGACAGGAAACGGAAATTGCCGCAGAAGTGGCCCGCAAGATCGCAGGGCCCGAACACGTTGATGCCGCTTGTGCATCAATAATGACATCCGAAGATTTTGGCTTCATGTTACAGCATAAACCCGGGTGCTATATTCTGATTGGAAATGGCGGAGAGGGC
>CAWUWH010000202.1:0-5488 GCA_963926035.1 uncultured Rhodospirillales bacterium | reverse complement strand
AACAGGTTCGAAATGATATCGCAAACGCACAGGTCTTAGGTTCTGTCGCCTCCTCAGCATCAGCGCCAAAGAAGATGACGGAAATCCTGCGTGCTTATCGCTACGAGAAGCGGACGGCTGAAACATTAATAATTCGTGCTTTGGCGCAGCCTGACCCAGGCCAGCCGACAGACGCACAGATTAACGAAATTTACGAAGCCCAATCACAACGCTTCACAGCACCTGAACATAGAACTGTTTCTTATGTCCATTTAGACCCAGCGAATTTAGCCGGAACGATCACTGTGACTGAGGAAGATTTGCAGGAGTCCTATGAAGCGAACGCTGCGAGCTTTATCAAAGCTGAGCAACGCACTGTTCAGCAAATTGTTGTCAGCGACGAAGCTGAAATACGTGAAGCGGCCAGGCTCCTGGCTGAAGGACGTGACTTTGTGACGGTGGCGTCTGAAGTCGCTGAAATGGAAGCTGCTGCAGTTGATCTGGGTACAGTGACCATCGAAGGTTTATTGCCTGACTTGGCTGAGGCTGTCTTTGCGATTAATGAAGGGGCTGTGACTGAGCCGATTAAATCCCCGCTTGGCTGGCATATTATGAAAGCCACATCTGTTTATGTGGGTATCGTACAGACACTTGATGATGTCCGCGAAGAGGTACGTGAAATCGTTGGCCGCGAACGTGCCATTGATGCGCTTTATGACATCTCGATAAAGTTTGAAGACGAGATCGGTGGCGGTGCAACGCTTGAAGAAGCAGGAAACACTGTCGGGTTTAGCGCCAAGGTTATTCAGAACGTTGACCGTCAAGGAAATGCACAAAGTGGTGCTAAGGCAGCGGGACTACCTGAGCTAGCAAGCTTGTTGCCACTGTCATTTGCGGCTGAACGAGGCATTGAAAGTGACCTGACCGAAGTTGGTGATCGTGGCTTCTTTATGCTGCGTGTCGATAACGTTGTCGCACCTGCCCTACGCCCGTTGGACACGGTTCGTGCTGAGGTGGTTGATGTGTGGAAGGCTTCTGAGCGAACAAAATTGGCAGAGACGAAAGCTACTGAAATTGTAAAGCTTGTGAACGCCGGGACAGACTTCACGACACTTTCTGCAACAGTGCCGGATGATATTGAAGTTGTTGGTCCGTTAACACGCGGTGATCGCGATGCGGCGGATGCGTTTATCATTGCTCAGATGTATGAGCTTAAAAGGAACACAAGCGGGATTGCGCGCGTTGGAAGCGATTATGCTGTTGTGCGTGTCACAAACGTTCAGGCACCGGGCACAGACGCGGGCACGCCGAGTATGGCAGACCTTAACCAGCAATTAGGCGAAGAATTAGGGCGCGACCTTGCTGCGCAAATCGTCGAAGCCATGCGTGAAGAGGTTGGCGTTTCGATTAATCAGCGGCTTTATGAAGCTGTGATCGAGCCAGGTTCATTTGACCCCTTCGCCTTTATCGGTTCAGCGCCGCCAAATATGCGACCTCAATCGGTCATGTGATTGCGAAGAGACAATGAAGACCACACCTGATTTCAGTTCGTTCAAACCCATTTATGATGCGGGTCAACCGCAGGTCATGTGGACCGAGATCGTTGCTGACTTGGAGACACCTGTTTCTGCAATGCTAAAGCTGGCGGCTAAAAAGCCTAATAGCTTCTTGCTGGAATCCGTTGAAGGTGGAGCATTACGTGGCCGCTATTCTATCATTGGTTACGCACCAGACCTTGTCTGGCGCTGTTTCCCGGGTGGAGCCGAAATAAACCGCACGGCATTGCATGATGAGAACAGTTTTGTGCCCTGCCCGATTGCGGCCGAGTCCGGTGTACTCGAATCACTGCGATCTCTGGTCAAGGCATGCCGGTTCGATCTGCCGGCGCATTTACCATCGATGGCATCTGGGCTTGTTGGTTATATGGCTTATGACATGGCCCGCCTTGCTGAGAATCTGCCTGACGAAAATACGGATACAATCGGTGTGCCGGATAGCATCTTCCTGCGGCCAACGGTTATGGCGATCTTTGATTCGCTGAAAGACTCGATCTTTGTGATTACGCCAATTTGGCCCGATGACAATGTGAATGCTGATGACGCTTATGCAGCGGCAATGGCGCGCCTGAACGAGACCGTGAGCGACCTGGACCGAGATATTCCGATGCCACGCGCCAAGGCCGATGTCGAAAGTGTGATACTGGATCCTGCGTCAAATATGACCCGTGAAGAGTTTCATGGCATTGTGAACCGCTGCGTTGATTATATTAATGCAGGCGATGCATTTCAGATTGTCCCATCGCAGCGCTTTAGTGTGCAATTCAAGTTGCCACCGTTTGCGTTCTATCGTTCATTGCGTCGCCTTAATCCCTCGCCTTACCTGTTCTATTTGAACTTTGGCGATTTTCAGGTTGTTGGTTCAAGTCCTGAAATTCTCGTGCGCGTGCGCGATGACCGCATCACCCTTCGTCCTTTGGCTGGAACACGGATGCGCGGCAAGACGGCTGAAGAAGACAAGGCCTTGGCAGATGATCTGTTGAGCGATCCAAAGGAACTTGCTGAACACCTGATGTTGCTTGATTTGGGTCGGAACGATGTTGGACGCGTTGCCAAGATTGGGACTGTCGAGCCAACAGAAAAGTTCATTATCGAATATTATTCGCACGTGATGCATATCTCATCGACGGTTGAGGGTGAACTTGCCGAAGATAAAGACGCTTTGGATGCCCTGTTTGCGGGCTTCCCTGCGGGTACTGTCTCTGGTGCGCCAAAGATCAGAGCCATGGAAATCATTGACGAGCTAGAGCCAACCCGCCGCGGCGTTTATTCTGGATGTATCGGGTACTTTGGCGCTAATGGCGATATGGACACAGCGATTGCGCTGCGGACAGGCGTCATCAAGGACGAAAAGCTCTATGTACAGGCGGGTTGCGGCGTTGTTGCAGACAGTGACCCCGAACTTGAATACCAAGAGACCATCAATAAAGCCCGCGCCCTCGTGCGCGCTGCTGAGGACGCTGGTCAGTTCTCCGAGACTTAAAACTCTAGGTAATCCCCTCACCTATCCTCTCCCCCATTTTATGGTGGATAGGGACTCTTGTATTTAGGCACAGTCTTCTTATCCCTCTCCACCTTCTAGGAGGAGAAGGTAGGTGAGGAGGTTTTATTCTGAAGGCTTGTTGATTCTTACAACTGCTGAGATCGGGACCAGCTGGAATCCCCGTTCGTTAAGGTCTGGCAACCATTCCCTTAAGGCTTCGATCGTATTGTCACGGGGATGGCCGATGGCAATCGCGACGCCTGTGCGTTTTGCGATCTGTTCTGTTCGACGTAACTGCGTCTTGATCGCCGCCAAGTCGTCCTTGTGATCAAGGAACACGTTACGAACCGCGTAAGGGATGCCACCTTGGCGGGCAAAATCATGCGCAACAGTTTTACTTGATGTTACAGAATCCAGGAACATGTATCCCCGTGCCTTCAGCGCACCGACGACAATCTTCATGCTGGCGCGGTCTGACGTAAAGCGGCTACCCATATGATTATTGATGCCAACATACCCAGTCATCTGATCCAGACTCCAGGTGATGTTTTTAAGTAATTCGTCTTCGGGCATCCCGCTCAAAAGAACATTTGGACCCGGATTGATTGAACTTGAGCTTGGCTCCATCGGGACGTGCAGCATGAGCTCGTGGCCTTTTGCCCGGGCTTTTTGTGTCTGCTGCATGAGGTCTTCGGCATACGCCATATAAGAAAGCGTAAGCGGTCCTGGCAGTTCAATTGTTTGTCGCGCGCGGCGACGATCAAGCCCGACATCATCGATGACGATGACGATCAACGGTTTGTCGCTCAAGGTGACAGGCAAGGCATAGCGCTGCCATGCAGGCAAAGATTCGGCGTCGGCTTGTTGAAGTTCAGCAATGTTGTCAGGCAAGGCGCGGATGCTTTTGATCGATGCTGGTGCAGCCTTGGCTTGTTCCACAGCAGGCGCTTGCGGCTTTGACGTTGGTAGCTCTGCTTTTTCTAATAAAGCTGTGACGTCCGATTTGGACGCATCGTCTGTGCTTGGCTGCAATTCTGTGGCCTCGGGTGTTTCTGCAACGGCTACAGGATCTTGCTGAAGCGCATCCACAGCTACAAAAACCCCGTTACCAAGATCAATTTCAGCATCCAAACCTGGCAATGCAATTCGTTTGAGGACGCCATCACGTTCTATAATGATGTTTTCCGGGAGCGGCTCTTCGTATGTTTCCCGCTGGGTCAGCGCTTTTTGAGGTGCTGGCTTTTCTACTGATTCTGTCGACTTTGGCGCTGGGGCGACTTCTTTACCAATGTAATACCCACCTGCTAGCCCAGCCGTCGCCATTGCTATCAACAACAACATACGCACGGGGTTGAGGCCCATCTTTTTGGCAATATACGTACGTGGTCTCGGCCATCCTGAGAGCTTATCAGCACCTGAACTTCGTTTTGATTGAGGTTTATTTGCCAATGATTATTCCAAAGTTGGCGTGGGGTATCGTTTGGGTATCGCACAGCTATCAAAGCGTCAATAACCACTTTTGATATATTATTTGTATAAATGTGTTAGTTATCTGACCTTGTAAGGTTCAAGTCAGGGACGGCGCGAAGGTTTGTCAAAATTCGTGCTTACTAGGGGTGTATTTAATGAATTCGTATGATCTGAGCGAACTAAACATTCTCGTGCTTGAGAAAAACGTGTTGTTGCGTCGTTTGTTAACCGATGTGTTCTCTGAATTCGGTGTACCGACTGTATTTTCAACACATGATCCGCTCGAAGCTTACAATTACTTCTGCAACAGCGCGCCTGATATCATTTTCTGTGATTGCACACCTGACCTAGATGGCATGAGCTTTGTACGTCAGTTTCGCCAAGCAGATGACACACCAAATCCTTACTCTCCTATCGTTGTCGTGACAGCAAATACCGAATTACGTCACGTGTGCTATGTGCGCGATAATGGCATGACTGAATTCCTTGCAAAACCGATCTCGGCCAAGACGATTTACGCCCGCCTTTGCAGTGTGATCAAGAATCCACATGCATTTATTCTTGTTGGCGAGTTCTTTGGTCCTGATCGTCGCCGTCGCCAAGCAGAAGGTTACGAATCATCTGATCGTCGCCGCGCTTAATTAGCCTTTTTTAATTAACACCCTATCTCAGCACTGACTTGACCGTAATCGGTCAGACAGGCATTGTTTGGCTGCGTTTTCTGGCGAGGTCTAACGATGTTTTTACTGATCGATAACTACGACAGTTTTACTTACAATCTTCTGCACTATCTTGGCGAATTGGGTGCCGAGATTGCGGTTCATCGTAACAATGAAATCAGCGTTGCTGATGCCATGGCAATGGGCGCAGAAGGTATCGTGATATCCCCCGGTCCATGTGACCCTGATAAAGCGGGCATCTGCCTTGATCTGGTAGCTGCGGCAGCGGAAAAACACTTGCCTGTATTCGGTGTATGTCTTGGCTTTCAAGCTATTGGACA
>CAWUWH010000201.1:0-3287 GCA_963926035.1 uncultured Rhodospirillales bacterium | reverse complement strand
TGGATTTCGATGTCCAACAGACCAGGTTTCAGGGCGGTACCCGGCACGCCCAACGAATGGATTATCCTTTGGGATTGAACCGTCAGTATTGATCCGAACGACTTGTCCACGGTGGATTGAAAAATCCTGAGTTCGGTCCCGCTCGCCCCGTTCACCAACAGTAATGTAAAGCTGGCCTTCAGGCGAGAAAACAAGACGCGAGCCAAAATGCCGCCCACCGCTGGTCTTGGGTACTTGTTGGAATATCACTGTTACGTAGTTAAGTGCGTTCCCGGATTGATCAAGTTTTGCACGGGCGACGGCTGTACCTGCACCGCCTTCACCGGGCTCCGCATAAGAAAAATATATGAGATTGTTGTTTTTGAAATCTGGATCAATGGCAATATCAAGCATGCCACCTTGCCCCGATGTGTAAGCCTCAGGTGTGCCTTTTAGTGGCGGCCTAACAGCCCCGTTCGGCGTGACCAGGCGCAAGGAGCCCGGGTCTCGTTCACTGACAAGCATGGTGCCGTCTGGCAAGAACGCTAATCCCCATGGATGATCAAGACCATCGGCAACAATCTTAAGGCTGACGCCCCCGTGCTCAGTCTCATAGGTTTGAGCTGATGCCGTATGGGCGGTAAATGCCAGCAGCATGAATATGATTAAGATGTTACGCATGCGAAGTCTCCAAACAGGCTTAAGCTTTATATCACTATAAGTGTATACGTTGCCTGCAAATGTTCCGGTTCATCAATACATTCGTCCGCCGTTAGGGACGCCTTTTTCAGGGGCCATTAGCACAATCTCGCCCTCATCATCAGGGACGCCAAGTACAAGAACTTCCGACATGAATTTACCAATTTGTTTTGGTGGGAAGTTTACGACACCGACGACTTGTCTGCCGGGCAGGGTGGCTGGGTCATAGTGTTTAATGATCTGCGCAGAGGTTTTCCGCTCACCAATCTCGTCACCAAAATCGATCCAGAGTTTAATCGCAGGGATGCGAGCTTCTGGGTAAGGTTCTGCTCGAAGCACGGTGCCGACACGAATGTCGACTTTCAAAAAATCATCAAATGAAAGATCCATGGCACTTCTCCTCAATCAGTGTACGAAGAGGGTGCCAAACAGATGGGCAAAAGAAAAGGGCCGCCCGGCAAATCCGGTGCGGCCCTCAACCATCACTTCAGGAAAGTGTGATTACTTTTTCTTAGCAGCTTTGAGAACAGTCTTTTTGACTTCTTCAAGAGCTTCAACAACGCGTGTGTTAATTGCGTCTGTTGCTTCTGTGTTCGACTTCGTCATTAGGCTAGCCAACTCACGAGTGTTATCTGCTGACTGAACGAAGGCACCTTGAAGCATCTCAGCTTGTGCAGCTGCAACAGCTTGTGGGTTGTCGATTTTCGAAAATGTTTCGTTCATCTTCGTTGCGTCTTCAATTGCTTGCTGAACCATTTCAGATTGGCGCTTAGCAAGTGCCTGAGCACCTTCAACAGCGCGCTGGCTTACAGCAGTGAACGCATCGAGGTTTTTCTTCTGCAGTTCAACGATCGCATCGAAGTCAAACTTTGGAACGTCTGTTGAGCTTGCTGCTTTAGCGAACTCATCAGCCATTTTCTTTGGATCGAAATCGCCCATCATTTTCTTTGGGTCGAATTGAGCCATCATCTTTGAGTATTCTGCGAAGAAAGGATTAGATTTCTCAGCCATTTTCATAAAGTCTGCATACATCGGTTTATCTCCAGTTTAGATTGGATGCCGTGCATCCATTTTGATTTCTGTATTGCCTGGCAAAATAAAATGTTTTATCACGCTGCAATATCAAAACACTATGCGTTAGCAGATGCAGCATGTCAATTATTTTTGTGCAGTGCACAAAAATAATTTCGCACATGCAATATAACTGGAATGTGGCTGATTTATGTGGCTTCTGGCGTGCCGGTGTCTACTTTAGAAGCCTTGCCTGCAAAATTTTCTGCCCGGCTGAGATCTTTATCCAGGGTCGACATTGTCTGAGATAATCCCTGATCTTCGTCTTTGAGCCATGTTTTAAAAGCATTCAGATGAATGGCACCCAAGACTTTGGTTCTGATGGCACCGCTGCAGCTTTCGGTCGAAACACCTGCGGCTTGAAGGCTCAAGGCCATGGATTTCAGGAACCGTTTGCCTAGGCAAGCTGCGGACAACGGGTCACGGCGAAGATTTGCAGAGATTGAGGCCATTGCAGCCCGGTGGTCAGCCATGACATCAAACCTGCGCATTAAAACATCGAACAGCATGTCTTTCGTTGTGCCATCGAGAGGGTCGTCTTCAAGGCTGAGCATGACAGTGACATCAATGCGGTCAGAAATTGCATAAAGAATGTTGAGCCGGCTTGAATGATTCAGCAGTGCTTCACCGATTGGCACATCTGCATGGGCAGCAATCTTAGCAAGCGACAGATCACGCCAACGCTGTGTTGCCGCCAGTTCGAGGGCGGCATCGACAAGTCGGTCTGATGTTGAGCCTGTGTCTTTTGATTTGGTCGATTTCTTTGCTGCAGCCATGATTAATCTCCACCATTACGCCCAGGATCATTATCCAGCAGGCACTCTATTATAAGAAATGGGGAGGGAAAAGTTAACCTGCAAGTTCGCGAGAGCGCTTTGTAGCTTGTGCAATCGCTTCAGTCATAAGTGGCTGCAACGCATCTTCAGCCATAAGAACACGCAAAGCTTCTGCAGTGGTGCCGTTTGGGCTGGTCACGTTCTGGCGTAAGGTTGAGGCCTCTTCACTGGCTTGATGCAATAACTCCCCAGAGCCAGCGACGGTTGTCCGTGCCAACTTCATGGAAAGCTCTTCAGGAAGGCCCGCTGCGACACCAGCTTTAGCCATAACTTCGACGAGTAGGAATACGTAAGCAGGGCCACCGCCGGAAAGCGCGGTTACGGCGTCTATGTGCGCCTCGTCGTCGACCCAGGCAACGACACCGACGGCATGCAGAAGTTCATCAGCCCAGGTGCGTTGAGCTTCAGAAACATTGGCGTTGGGGTATCCGACTGTAATACCACGCCCAACAGCTGCTGGCGTGTTTGGCATTGTGCGTACAATGGCTGCGTTGTCGCCCAGATGCTGTTCAAAATAACGAATGGTTTTGCCCGCTGCGATGGATACAAACAAACAGTCTGGGCCGGTATATTTGGCATAAGCACCAATGGCTGCGTCCATCATTTGAGGTTTAACAGCAAGGACGATGGTTTCTGGATTAATATCAGCAGGCAGCGCTTCAGCGTCTCTCACAACACTGATGCCAAATGTATCAATGAGGG
>CAWUWH010000200.1:0-7626 GCA_963926035.1 uncultured Rhodospirillales bacterium | reverse complement strand
CAGCAGCTGCGATCTGTTTTGCTTCAGGCGCCTGACGCACAATGCAGTTATAAACCCAATCACGTGATCCAAAATGATCTGCAATGACGTCTAAAGCCGCATCCACATCAAATTCCATGCATGAGAATACATCAAAATAGCATTCACCGCTGTGATCACAGAAATGGGCCGTGATGTTTGATGTCTCAATAAGCTGTGTCAGCGTATAGCCCGCAGCTTGTGGGTTCTCTTTTGCAAAGTGAACAATCCAAGGCTCACCATAGGCCTTCATATTAATCCGCTCGACCATGTCTTTTGCAAAACACGCAATCACATCCGCATCAGAACGGTTCTCATTGCAATTTGCAACGTCAACGGTGAGATGCATGCCCCACATGGCCAAAACTCCGAAAAAAGATGAACAATTAAACCGCAGGCCTGAGCTTACGATTAAGTGCGCGTTATTTACTCCTTTCCGATTTCGAGATCAACAAGAACAATGCAAAAAACAAATTTATTTTTGATATCTATTCTGACACGTTTGTAGAAAATCATCTGATTTAAAAGTTCCGCTTGCATCATAGCTTTGCTAAGGATTAAAACGCGCATCTTGGTTGCCATGTGACTTCCATATAATGCATCTGCCAACAAAAAGGGTTGCCGCTTTGTCAAAGTATCAAACTGCTTTGCAGTCTCAAAACGAATTTGAGCCCGCTTCTGTTTCTTCTGGATCAGAAGACAAAGATTATTTCATGGTCCGCGATGGCGTGCGGTACGCCGGAGTGCATCTGATTATTGATATCTATGGTGCAAGTCATCTTGATATCCTTGAGCATGTCGAGGGCGCACTACGTGATGCTGTGACAGCTGCAAAGGCGACTTTGCTGCATATACACTTACATCACTTCACGCCTAATGGCGGTATCTCTGGTGTTGCTGTCTTAGCTGAATCTCATATTTCCATTCATACATGGCCTGAGTGCGGCTATGCGGCATTGGACGTATTTATGTGCGGTGATTCAGCGCCTCACGAAACAATCGAAGTTCTGCGCAGCGCCTTCTCACCAGAGCGGATTGCTGTCGAAGAGCATCTACGCGGACGCGGCGCTTAACGTTGTCCCATGGTTGATCAAAAATTCACTGAGACTCTTTATCAAGGCTGGCAAACGGATTATCGCTGCGACGAGGTCTATTTTGACAGCGCCACCGATCATCAACGCCTCGTTATTTTCAAGAACCCCATCTTTGGCCGCATGATGATGCTGGATGGGGTCACGCAAACAACTGAAGCGGATGAGTTCATCTATCACGAGATGCTCGCCCATGTGCCGATCCTGGCGCACGGCGACGCCAAGAAAGTCCTCATCATTGGGGGTGGCGATGGCGGTATGTTGCGCGAAGTATTACGCCATACATCTGTTGAGCTTTGTACGATGGTTGAAATTGATCCAAGCGTCGTCGAATTATCAAAACAATATCTGCCTAATCACTCGGCTGGCGCATTTGATGATCTACGCACACATCTTGTCTTTGATGACGGGGCCGCTTTCGTTAAAAATCCACCACACACATATGATATAATGATCGTCGACAGCACAGACCCGATTGGCCCTGGTGAAGTTTTGTTCCAAGACACTTTTTATGCCAATGCGCGTCGCTGCCTCAATCCAGGCGGTATTTTGGTCACCCAGAATGGCGTCCCTTTTATGCAGCCTGACGAATTCAAGAATACAGTGACACACCTAAAACATTTATTCGCCGATGCCTCATGCTATCTGGCAACCATCCCGACATATGTTGGTGGCCCGATGGCCATGGGATGGGCAACGGATAACGCTGAGCTACGACACATTGATCTTGATGAATTAGACGCGCGTTTTAAGAGTGCAGAGATCAAGACACGGTATTACGCCCCTGCTGTCCACAAGGCTGCATTCGCACTTCCGGGATACGTTTCAGATATTGTTGGTTAAGTGAGATCATGTCGGTTCAGGCAAGCTGAGGATATGTTATCTCGTTATTTGTTTTGCAGGATAGGAAACTCATCTGCGACCAAGGTATCGCCATCATTCAATTTGATTTGCTCAAACGGCGGTAAAGTTACGACACCTTCATGGCGCGCGAACCGGATGCCGTCCCCTACAAGCCTTAGAGAAAAGGTACGTCGTTGTGCTGTCGGACTATTATTCGCGGGCGCACCGTGGATTGTTCGATAATCAAAAGCGATGGCATCTCCGGGTGCAACGTCCCAACCGATGATCTCATAGCTGTCTTTGTTCGCATTAATATCCGGAATCTCTTCGAGACCATCATCCTCGTTCAGTGGCTATCCATTAAACCGTTGAGGGCGAAATGATTTAGCCCATTGATGCGATCCAACAACAAACTCAAGTGTCGTTTCCCGAGGAATATCGTCGAGCGGAATCCATAAACTCAATGTTTTTGGCCCTTCGACACAATAGTATGCATGTCGTGATGCCACGGCGTGGGGACACCGGCTGCGGCTTCTTTTACCAATACGTGTTCATGAAAGAGCTGGACCAATTTGCTGTCCATAAGCTCTGCACCGACTTTTGCCGCCGGAGAGTTAAAGATGCGGTGCGCAAAACGAAGTCGCCGGATTGTTGAATAACGCCATTGCAGCGACCGATACAGTTCGCGCATTTGGCGGACGTAAAATTCTTACCACAGCATGGACTAAAGCCAGCGAGCGCTCGCGACTGTTACGCGCCCTGATCGCAAGGCGTCAGGCCCTTGTGCAATCGTTGACACAAAGTGCCCAGGCCCTCATGAGAATCTTTATTTACTCAGTCGGTGCATGGCTCGTTGTTTGTAGTGAATTGGACATTGGCCTTTTGATCGGCGCCAACATTCTTTCAGCGCGTACACTCGGCCCCATGATCAAGTTTGCGCAGTTGGGTGAAAGCTTTACCAAGGCCGAGAACGCGTTGGCAAAAGTACGCGAGTTTGCGTCCCTGCCTGCCGAGCCTGAAAAAGGTGCCAAGCTCAGCCAGTTTAATGGTCAGATCTAATTTCGTGATGTGTCTTTCGCATAAGTATGTAGACGAAAGCCCTGATGGCATGGACCGGTTAATTGCCAATGGTGGTGGCAACATGGCATTAAGCCAGCGCAGACGCCTCGCATTTGCCCGTGCGATGTTTGTCGGTGGCAAGCTCTCCGTGCTCGATGAACCCACTGAAAGTCTCGATCATAAAGGAACCACTTTTGTGTATTCCACCCTTATATATATGGCACGACGTGGTAAAACGATCATCGCATTCTCGCTTGATCCCAAGATCGTCAGTGCTGCAACACTGATCCTTGACCTGCATAGCAAGCCAACACCAACGCTACGTCAAACCAAACACAAAGCTTTTAAAAGAGAGGCCGCGTCATGAGTGAAGACGACGTCATGCCAACACCAAAAGATGAGAAAGCAGATGCAGGGACACACATGTTCTTAGGATTGTGTATTCTCTCGCTGGTTGCCTTCACCGTTTAGGCGACGAATACCGAGCTTGATATTGTCTCGGTAGCGACGGGCGAAGTCTCACCATCAAGTAACGTGCAATCTGCTGACCACCTTGATGGTGGAATTGTTCGGGCCATTCTTGTGAGAGAAGGCGAACGGGTTGCCGCGAGCCAGCCGCTTATCGAGCTGGAGCGGACGCAAAGTGGTGCCGATGCTAAAGAGCTACGTATCCTGTTACGTTCCCTGCTTGCTGATATTTCCCGTTACAATGCTGAGCTATCTGGCATGGATGCCCCTGTCTTTCCACCTGCTCTTGTTAAAGCTGAACCAGAACTGATCAAGCAGGCATTTGGATTGTTTGAGACACGCAAACGCCGAATGCTGGGTCAGGTGCGTGCGCAGGAATCTGCAATACGTCAACGGGAACTCGAGATCGTTGAAGTTAAAGCACGGCGCGACAATGCATGGAAAAGCCTCAACCTCCTTAACGAACAGATCCAGATTTCTGAGAACCTCCTCGCCAAAGAACTGACCAACCGAATGCTTCACCTCAACTTGTTGAAAGGAAGCTGCTGATCTGCGTGGTCGCGTTGACGAGACAGAAGCCGCCCTCCCCCGTTTGAGGTCCGCTCTTGATGAAGCGGGTTCAAACATGGAGACCATTCGTGCGTCGTTTCGTGAAGAAGCACAGACTGAGCTTGATAAAGTGACACGCGAGATGGACGAGCTCACCCAGCGGCTGCGCAAGGTTGATGACAACCTGGACCAGACAAAGCTTCGTGCGCCTGTCGATGGATTCATCAAAACCTTATATGTTGTGAGTGTTGGCGGCGTCGTTCGCGCTGGCGCAACGGTTGCCGATATCGTGCCCGCAGATGATCGCTTGATTATCGAAGCGCAATTAGCAACGCAAGACATCGGCTATGTGCGCGCTGGTCAGGCAGCCAAGGTGACACTCGCATCAGCAGATGCAGCAAAGTTTGGCGACCTTCCAGGAACGGTCGACCGCGTATCACCTGATACATTGCTCACCGAAGACGGCAGGCCCTATTACAAGGTCCGTATCATTACCGAGAAGAGCTACTTCGAAGATGGAAAGTTGCAATATGATCTGTTCCCGGGCAAGCAGGTTGCCACGTCGATCCAGACCGGGTCTCGCACTATTCTGGAATATATTCTCGATCCGTTGATTGGCCTTATGCATGACGCACTCCGTGAGCGCTGATCATGTCGCTCTCCAAACCGCAGATTAATAAGTTTAAAAAGGGTCTTACCGAAATGCGCACCGAATTGGACTCTATTTCTACTATCTCGGCAGAATCTCGAAAGCCCGTTGAACTCGACCAAACATCCATTGGGCGTTTATCTCGCATGGATGCTCTTCAGGGTCAGGCTATGCAGCTTGAGACTGAACGTCGGCGCGGGCGTTGAACGCCATCGCATCGAAGAGGCTCTTGAGCGCATTAAAGATGGTAACTTTGGCTACTGCACAGTTTGTGATGAAGACATTGCAATCAAGCGACTTGAGAATGATCCAAGCGTGCCGAACTGTATCGACTGCCAACGCCACACCTGATCAATCTGCTTCCGCCTCTTTCACTCGGCGGATATCGCGCATCGCTAGACGATGAAAGCGCAGGCTTAGCCAAGTTAACGATACGATACAGCCAGCCAGAATGCCGTGGAACAATCCGACGACACCATAGTCGTATGTAAATGTCGATAAATACCCGATCGGCACCATGACGCCAAAGAAGCTCACCATCTGAATAATACTTGGAGCCCATACATCTTTACGGCCGCGTAGTGCGTTGGCCATCACGGCTTGTCCGCCATCCGGCACAAATACCCAGGTAATGAAGGCCACAGAAATAACAGCCTCAGCAATCAACACAGGATCATCCGTGTAGATGGATGTGAGCGGGCCTGAAAGGAAATATGTGATAACGCCAACACCCATCATCACAACAGTATTCACGCCTAACCCCGTCCAACCGGCAAGAGCTGCATCAGGGATATCACCGCGACCAAACGCGATACCTACGCGCACTGTGGTTGCTGAACCGATGCCAATCGCCAACATAAATGCCAACGCCATCAGGTTAAGTGTCAGCCCGTAAGCAGCCAGAGGAATTTTCCCAAGCCAACCGGCATAAGCATTCAATGTGGCAAAAGCCAAGCTCTCGACACCAACACTGACACCAATGGCATAACCAATACGGCGCAATTCCTGCCAAGCCTTAAATCCGCCCGTAAGTGGTGCACGGATCGCAAACTTATCGCGATCTTTGAGATTCCAAACAATGGCGATCATCGACAAAGCCATCGCCCACCGTGTGATGGTTGTTGCCCATGAAGCGCCAGCCGCACCTAAAGGTTCAGCAAATATAGAGCTGTCGATCAGCAACCAGTTCAAAGCGACGTTCAAAATATTAGCTGCGACCATAACGATCATCGACAGGCTTGGTCGGTTGATGCCTTCAAGGAAATACGCACAGCACAAAAACAACAGATGCCCCGGGAGGCCCAGCGAGACGATCTGCATGATCTCACCACCGTACTTGGAAATATCGGCAGTTTGACCCGTCGCGAGTAATAACTGCTCACCAGCCATACCAATCAAAACGCAAATGATGCCCAAGAATCCACCGTACCAGAGCGAGCGTCGCCAAATAGGCCCACACTCTGTAAACCGCTCACCGCCGTAGGCATTCGCCGTTAGCACAAGTGCGCCCATGATCATGCCCAGCGATGTAATCATCATCGGCATGATGAGGCCCAGGCCAATTGCCAAATAGGCAAGTTCTAACGAGCTGAAATGCCCTGTCATGACAGTGTCAGCCATGACCAATAACAAGAAGCCCGAACGTGAGACGACAATCGGCGCCGACAAACGGATCAATTCCGAGGTATGCCGTTTCAATCTCCCACGGACGCCTTCAATAGCGAGACGTGTGACAAGTTCTGGTGACGTTGAATTCATCATCATCTTAGATCGTAAAATGCAGCCCCTGTCACCGCTTTACCTTTTTACTGACAGCGCATGACGGATCGTTACAGTGTATCTATGAAACCAACGCCCCCACCCCTCGCAACAGATTTCCGTGCTGGCATTCTATGGATGGTCATGACGATGATGCTGTTCGTGTGCATGGACACGTGCGCCAAGTACCTCGTTGGCCTTTATCCAACGATGGAAGTCGTATGGGGGCGCTACTTTTTTCAAGTCGTTATACTCCTTGCCGTTCTAGGTCCCCGCCTGCGCACCATCATGAAAACGCAAAGTTTGCCCTTTCAGCTGGTTCGATCGTTATTTTTACTTGGCGCGACGTTATGCTTCTTTAGCGGCCTCAGTACGATCCAGGTCGCCGAAGCCAGTGCGATCATGTTTACGGCACCGTTGATTTTGACAGCACTCGCTCCCTTTGTCTTAAAGGAGAAAGTCGGTATCCGTCGCTGGGCATCCGTCCTTGTCGGGTTTGCAGGTGCGATGATTATTATCCGCCCAGGCCAAGATGCCATAGCTGTTGGCGCATTCTGGGTATTGGGCGCAGCCGCATGTTACGCCTGCTATCAAATCAGTACGCGCCTGCTTAGTGGCCAGGACAGTATTCTCACCACCCTATTCTATAGCGCGTTTTTAGGTGCGATCATTATGAGCGTCGTTGTGCCTTTCGATTTTCAAGCCCCGACGCCAATTGATTGGGCCATTATGGCGCTCGCAGGTTTGTTCGGGACGCTTGGACATTTTTGTATGATCAAGGCGCTGACGCTTACAGAAGCTTCCAAGCTCGCTCCCTATTCTTATACAAACCTAATTTGGGCGACCATCATTGGATATGTTTTATTCAATGACTTACCAGATCTTTGGACCTTTGTCGGTGCTGGCGTGATTATCGCTTCAGGGCTTTACATCATCCACCGTGAGCATCGTATAAAACAGGCTGAGGCTTAAGTTATCGAAATTACTCACGTTTTTGATAACATTTTGTAACAATATATCGTTATCCGTCAGGCTGTAGTCAGCAAGTGTGCTTATTGTCCTCATATTGAATGATTGAGGATTATGTTCATGGCCATTTGGCGCACCGCACTTACCGCACTTTTCGTTTTCGCCACAGCATCAGGCGCGAACGCAGCATGCGATCCGTTCCCCGAGAGTGAATATCTTGGA
>CAWUWH010000199.1:0-3390 GCA_963926035.1 uncultured Rhodospirillales bacterium | reverse complement strand
GCCGCCAATGTCAGGTGTTTCTCGTAGATACCTGATACGCCAATGGCCCCCGGATCAACGCCACCGTGGCCTGGATCAATCACAATGATGCGCTTTTTAACCGTGCCCGGGAGCGGTGGCTTCTTAGGCACCCTGAGCGATGCCAGCTTGGATTGCCCCGCAAAGCCCTTTTGAATGCTAGTCTGGGCTATTTGTGGTGCGGCAGTTTTTGGCAATGTCGGCTTTTTAGGAACTGCAATCGTCGATTTCGGCGGTGCTGTGCGCACGTCGGGTTTCTGTGGCGCAGGCTCAGCACTGACGATGCGGGTTTCGCTGCCGCGAACGACCAAAGGTGGGCCAGCGACGCTTTCTAGAAAGGCTTTGCCTGTCGCGTGGGCCATATCGATGACCAGCCTGTCTGGCCGACTACCTGCACCCGGTAATGCGATGGCATCATGTACCCGTGACGGCTGATTAAGATCAACGACGATGCGAGAGTTTCCGGGCTGAAACAACCCATAACGCAATCTGGCGAGCACACCCACGTTGGCAGGTAACGGGCGCGGTGGCAGTCGCCAACCGACTTCGGGCAGATCGATCACAAGCCGGGCTGGACCGGCCAAGGTGAATACTTTTGCCACAATCGGGCGATCCAGATCAATGACGATGCGTGTCGACAAACCTTGTTTGCCCACGCGAATATCGGTGACCTCTGCGTCTGCTGCGAATCCCTGAGGGGTCACAAACGCGAGCATCGCCATCGCCAAAAATAAAATTCGCAAGTTACCACTAACCATAATTTGTGTGCACCGGTTCACAAAATTACTATATTTTGCCCTTATAGGGCTTCAATACGACCTCAGACAAGCACTCTCGGGGCGTACATCGATCTCATTATGACATTGTGGAATTTAAATCCTACGGTCATATTAATATAGGTTGTGTTTTATACAATTCAGATTTTAGACCCTTGTCGCGGCGCTTTGCGCCTTTATCGGCAATTGTCTGCGTGTGCCGGGTTTACCCCGACACCACCGAATTAGAGGTTTTTTCACATGCCGGTGCAAGCCGCCCGAAAGATCGCCACTGCTGATATACAGACGCCAATTGGTGCTGTGTCACTCGCTGTTGCCGAATCCCGAGGCGCCGCCGGTCTTTACAACACCTATTGGCACGCTGAACCTATACCCTTGATCCGACAATGTCGATCATCCGGGTCAGATGTGCTGCGGAGTTACAATTTCAATGGCTACCAAACGCATGTTAATCGATGCCTCCCACCCAGAAGAGACCAGGGTGGTTGTGCTATCAGGAAATCAAGTTGAAGACTTTGACGTCGAAGTAGAATCTCGCCGCCAACTTAAAGGAAATGTCTATCTCGCTAAAGTAACCCGTGTTGAGCCGTCTTTGCAGGCCGCCTTCGTGGAATACGGTGGAAATCGACATGGTTTCCTAGCATTTAGCGAAATTCATCCTGATTACTACCAAATCCCCGTTGCTGACCGCAAATTGCTGATCGCCGAAGAGGAAAACGCCCAGCTTGCTGCTAAAGAAGCAGAAGAAGCAGACGAAAGCCGTAATGGTGACGTTGCTGTCGAAGAAGTTGGCGGTGGCGAAGACGCCGTTGATGATGCAGGAAATGTGCGTCGTCCGGTTGTTGACCGTCGTCGGTATAAAATCCAGGAAGTTATCAAACGTCGCCAAATCCTATTGATCCAGGTGGTCAAGGAAGAGCGCGGCAATAAAGGCGCTGCGCTGACGACATACCTGTCGCTCGCGGGTCGTTACTGTGTCTTGATGCCAAACACCGCGCGCGGTGGCGGCGTTTCCAGAAAGATTGCACATGGCCAGGACCGCAAGCGCCTGAAATTAATTCTTGCCGACCTCGGTATTCCCGATGGCATGGCCGTTATTGTCCGCACTGCGGGTGATAAGCGCACCAAGGCTGAGATCAAACGCGACTATGAATATCTGATCCGGCTTTGGGAACAGATACGCCAGAAAACCCTGGAGTCTATCGCACCTTCCCTCATTCATGAGGAAGGCAATCTCATAAAACGGTCGATTCGAGATATCTATACCAAGGATATCGAAGAGGTCGTCATCCACGGCGAAGAGGGTTACCGCGTCGCCAAGGACTTTATGAAACTTATGATGCCAAGCCATGCCAAGCGTGTACAGCCTTATAAGGAAGAAAACATTCCACTGTTGCAGCGCTATCAGGTCGAAAGCCAGATCGACAGCATGCATCACCCAGAAGTAACGCTAAAGTCTGGTGGCTACATTGTCATCAACTCAACCGAAGCGTTGGTTGCTGTCGATGTGAACTCCGGGAAATCAACCCGCGAGCGCAACATTGAAGAGACCGCTTACAAGACCAACCTTGAAGCCGCCGATGAAGTTGCACGTCAGCTTCGCCTGCGCGACCTTGCGGGTTTGATTGTGATCGACTTCATCGATATGGAGAACCATCGCAATCAGAACAAGGTTGAACACGCCCTCAAGGATGCCATGCGTACAGACCGTGCGCGCATTCAGATTGGTCGCATTTCGCCGTTTGGTCTTTTGGAAATGTCGCGTCAGCGCCTGCGTCCAAGCCTACAAGAAATCCATTCCGAGCCGTGCCCGCATTGCGTTGGCACCGGCATTCGCCGTTCTGCTGATACGACAGCACTTCAGATTCTACGGGTCATCGAAGAAGAAGCGATGCGCAAGCGTAATAACGAAATTACGATGCATGTCCCGACTGAAGTTGCCCTGTATATCTTGAACCAAAAGCGTGATCTTTTGACGAAGATCGAAGCGGACTACGACGTTAAATTCTTCCTCTTGAACGATGATACGTTGATCCCACCCGATTATCGCATGGACCGTATCAAGTCAGACGGTGTAGCTGCTGAAACGCAGGATGCGGCGTCAAACGACAGTAACGACAATGAAGATGGTGGACGCAAGCGTCGCCTAAGACGCCGTCGTCGGCGTGGCAAAGGTGGCGAGGACCAAACGGATCAGCAGCAGGACGCACAGTCAGACGCACAGTCTAATGACACTGCAGATGCTGCTGCAGAGCCATCTGATACAAGTAATAATGATGAGAACAAGCAGCAAGCGGACGGAGATGATGATGGTGAAGATGGACCTAAGCGTCCTCGCCGTCGTCGCCGTGGTCGTCGTGCCGGTCGAAACAGAAATCGCAATGCGAACGAGAACAACAGCGAAGAAAACAATGAACAGTCTGCTGAAAATGCTGGTACTGCCGAAAACGGTAACGAAGGCAATGACAGCGCACCGGTTGCTGCCAATACAAATGATGATGCGACAATCAAAGACAGCGCACCTGTAAAGACAGAAGCATCTGAGGCTGCACCATCTGAACCCGCAGCAACAGACGATGCTGGCGAGACACCTAAA
>CAWUWH010000198.1:0-4463 GCA_963926035.1 uncultured Rhodospirillales bacterium | reverse complement strand
GCCCGTAAAGAAGGACAGATAGTAGGCGGCATAAGCGACGGTGCCAGCGATACCATAATAATATCCGAGGATAGCTGCGTTCATCAGAGAGCGTGCAAAAATCCATGTCGTAACTTGCGATAAAACCAGAGTCAGCAAGCTGGGCGCAGCACCTTGTTCATCAACGCCCCGAAAGAATCCATCAACAGTCGTGCGGCGAGGAGAAACAATGAGCGTGGCAATCGCCATGAAAATAATGGCGCCGATAAGGACTGTAGACATGTGGACTCCGAATGAGGTCTGTGAACACGCCAGACCATACCTTGGCGATCCCATGAGTGAAAGTCACAACCCTGTGAGGGTTAGCGGATGAGACTTAAAATAACGGGCATACTGAAAACCGCAGCTAAATGCGATGCCGTTACGATAGCCGCCATGAGCTCGGCGTCACTGCCCATTTGCCTGGACACCACGTAAGATGTTGATGACGTGGGCAGGCCCGCAAAAATAACGGGGACTATCAAGGCGTAGCCTTCGAGGCCCAACATCGTGCCAAGGCCAAAAGTCACGAGCGGCAGGAGTAATAACTTCAACCCGCATGAGACGGCTGCAGGTGCGCTGGCGGCTTTGATGCTTGAGAGTTTGAGGCCTGATCCTACAGCCATTAGACCCATCGGCAGGGCAGCATTACTTAGAAGCTCAAGTGTCGGACCGATGATTGGCGGCAAACCCCAACCCGCAGCATTGAATAAAGCGCCAACAAAGCAGGCCTGAATCAATGGGTTCTTGAGGCTGCCGATTGCGATATTACGCCAGCCGCGAGACTGTTCTTCGTTCCCCAACCAATGCAAATGGCCCCAAACGCCTAGAAAATTGATCGTCACACCAACGCTCAGCAAGGTGACGGCCATCGCCCCCGTTGCATTATCACCGAATACGCTGAGCGTAATGGCGATACCTACATAAGCATTAGAGCGAAATGCCCCTTGGAAAACGGCCACGAACTGCTTGGGGTTAAATCCAAGTAAGCGGCGAAACGGGACAGTCGCAGCAGCCGTTAAAAGAATACTGATGATGATTGCTGAGGCGATCGGAAACGAGTTGCTCCAGTCGATGTCCGCGGCTGAAATTTTGACGAAAAGCAAAGATGGGAACAAGCCTGAGAATGTCAGGCGTTCAACCGATCGCCAGAATTCGTCGTTGAACCCGGCCTTGGACTTCAGAAGAATGCCAAGTCCGATCAATAAAAAGATCGGAATAATCGCACTCGCAATGTGGCCCATTAAAAACGCCCGGCGATAAAGTCGAGTGCACCTTGAAGGATATAACCTGCAGCCATTTTATCCACGACGTCCTTACGCCGTTTTCGTGTCATATCAGCTTCGGTCACCAAAAAGCGTTCTATGGCAGACGTTGATAACCGCTCATCCCAGAATGCGACGGGTAGATTGAGCTGCATGGATATTTCGGATGTGAGGTCGCGTGTTTTTTGGCAGCGTGGTCCTTCAGTGCCGTCCATGCTGACAGGTAATCCCACCAGCAAACCACCAACTTCCTCGTTTTTTATAATCTCGCGCATTTCAGCGACAGCAGTAGCGAACTTCTTTGTGCGCATGATTGTTTTTACCGGGCTGGCGATCATGAACATTGGGTCTGAAATAGCCAGACCAATGGTTTTATCACCAATATCTAACCCTAAAAGCCTTTGCCCCATGGTGAGGGCTGCGACGAGTGCGGCAATATTTTCACATACTTCTGGACGGCTCATGGATTTGGCTAGCTACTCATTTCTAGTATCGAGTGAAAGATCTGGATATCATATACTTAATCGAAAGGCATCGCCTTTTTCGAATTGGCATAAGGGAAAGCGAATGAACGGTGTTCAAACGCAACATACTCTAAAAGGTATCAGCGTGGGTCTGCTGAGGACTTTACTTGTGCTCGTTGCATTCGGGTTACCTTCGAGTGCAATCGCAGCCGAGATGCCGTTCTTAGGCGAAACGATTACGCTGGCTGCTGGGAAGTATCTCGTCAAAAAAGATGTTAATGTCAGGTCGATCCCCAAGACGTCCGGTAAACGTGTGGGTGGTTTAAAAAAGGGCGAAATTGTTCGTGTCGTTGGGCGCTCGGGTAAGACGGCTTGGTTGGCGGTCGTCAAGGATGGTAAACCGTTGGGATTTGTCTACGGCACGGTTCTATCGCCGATTATCGATGGCGAAATAGAAGAAGATGTGACCGGTGAAATTCGATTGGGTGTGGACCATCGCTGTGGCTTTCGTGTTCATTTTATTGGCAAGGCCGGGGGTGAAGGTAACGAAGTCCGCTCAGCCGATTATGATGTCAGTATTGTTTGTGAACGGGGTGGTGAGCGTATCCGCTTTCCAGCGCAAATGTTTATGACGGAAGTCCCATTTGACGGATCGAACAAGCGGCAGGTGTTTCAGATAAATGTAGACCTGCTGGATGGCGTGCATAGTCTTATTGATGTGTTTTCGACGATCATGTTGTTTGATCTTGATAAGGGTGAAGTCCGATTCGATAGCGCGACGGAAAAAACCTTTGTCCGGAAAAGTGGCGGCTTGGCGTCTTTGCCATCTAATAATGTTTCCAGAGCCTTGTTGTCAGCCGTCAAAATCGCCCTAACGCATTGGTCAGACACCGCGTGGGATGATATTTTCAAACAAGCTCAATGACTTCAGTGGTCTTTACCCTGGGCTTCTGGCTAAAAAAAAATGAAAAGGTATAATATGTTCTAGGGTCGCTATCAGAGGGCATTTCTTTATCTAGAACTTTCACAGTGAAGCCTGAATCCTCTGTGAATGCCAAAAGGTCATTAATCTCAGGATAATTCGCCTTGGCCATGAGAATTTGTGCACCGTCCTTCAGATGCTTCGCGATGTTGGTAAAGAACGCCTTATGAACGCGGTATCCTCCATCCCATTGAGCGCCTTCCACGACGTCGACAGCTTCGAGTGAGCGTCCGGGCAGGTTTGCGATGACAAAATCAAATTGTTCGTCGTCCGTTAAGGCGGCCAACCCATCCGATGTGCGTGTGTCGATTTGCGTCGCAAGGCCGTGTTTTTCGGCATTTATACGCGTGTTACGAACGGCATCGACATTGATATCCAGCGCGACACACCGTGACGCGCCTGCGATGCACGCAAATATTGCGAGGACAGCTGACCCCGTGCCGACATCAAGAACTTCGGTACCTTTAGAGATGTTGAGGTTGTTTATCAGCAGCGATGAGTCGAAACGTGGCGGGAACACACCGGGAAGCACAATAAACTCATGCCCCTCAACAGAGACCGTTTCGCCATCTGATGAGATGGATGTCCAATCGATTTGTTGCTCTCGTTGAAGGGCGGTCACTTGCGTCAAATCGGCGGGGCTGAGGACATCTTTTATATGCATGAGGTATTGTGGTCGATAGATGCTGCTTCGTGCAATATTTGTTCTGATCTTGCCGTGAACAACAGGCATACACCTATCAGCTTGCCCCGTTATATCGTGGATGTTAATTTCCGCCCGCAAACAAGCATTCACTTGGCCTATCGGAGCCCCTGATGTCGCTAACAAAGGACGATGTTCGCAAGATCGCATTTCTCGCGCGCATGCGCGTACCGGAAGAACGTTTAGAACCCATGGCAGGCGAGCTGAATAATATCGTCGGTTGGGTCGAGCAATTGGCTGAGGTTAATACTGATGGGGTTGAGCCGATGACCAGTGTCGTCGAAACGGAAACGCCATTGCGGGCCGACGTGATCACGCAACGTACAATTTCTGATAAGATTTTGGCCAACGCACCAGATGGGGAGGGCGCATTCTTTGCTGTGCCTAAGGTGGTCGAATGAGCGATCTTCGTGATTGGACGATAGCGTCCGCTGCCAATGCTCTTGCCAAGGGTGAGACATCTTCGGTCGAACTGACAGATGCCTTCATCGAAGCTATTGAGGCCAATCGTTCTTTGAACGCATTTATTACCGAAACGCCTGAACTCGCGCGCCACCGTGCTGCTGAGTCCGATGCGCGCCGCGCTAGTGGTGACGCCAAGGGACTGATGGATGGTGTGCCGATCGCGATGAAGGATCTGTTCTGTACTGAGGGTGTGCGGACCACAGCGGCCTCGCATATTCTGGACAATTTTGTGCCGACTTATGAAAGCACGGTCAGTGGGAAACTTTGGGATGCCGGTGCAGTGATGCTCGGTAAAACAAACCTTGATGAGTTCGCAATGGGCTCGGCCAATATCACGTCATATTTTGGGTCGGTCAAAAATCCGTGGACGCCTGAAGGTGCCCATGCTGATTTAGTTCCGGGTGGCTCGTCTGGTGGCTCGGTGGCTGCTGTTGCTGGTGGTCTGGCAATTGCTGCAACGGGGACAGATACGGGCGGTTCTATCCGTCAACCTGCGTCGTTCACGGGTCTGGTTGGGATGAAGCCAACTTACGGTCGGTGTTCACGGTGGGGTACGATTGCTTTTG
>CAWUWH010000197.1:0-5732 GCA_963926035.1 uncultured Rhodospirillales bacterium | reverse complement strand
ATCTCGGCCAAGACGATTTACGCCCGCCTTTGCAGTGTGATCGAGAATCCGCGTGCGTTTATTCGTGTTGGCGAGTTCTTTGGTCCTGATCGTCGCCGTAGTCAAGCAGAAGGTTACGAATCATCTGAGCGTCGCCGCTCTTAATTAGCCTTTTTTTATTCAACGCCCTATCTCAGCACTGACTTGACCGTAATCGGTCAGACGGGCATTGTTTGGCTGCGTTTTCTGGCGAGGTCTAACGATGTTTTTACTGATCGATAACTACGACAGTTTTACTTACAATCTTCTGCACTATCTTGGCGAATTGGGTGCCGAGGTTGCGGTTCACCGTAATAATGAAATCAGCGTTGCTGATGCCATGGCGATGGGCGCAGAAGGTATCGTGATATCCCCCGGTCCATGTGACCCTGATAAAGCGGGCATCTGCCTTGATCTGGTAGCTGCGGCAGCGGAAAAACACTTGCCTGTATTCGGTGTATGTCTTGGCTTTCAAGCTATTGGACAAGCCTTTGGTGGGACGATAACTCGAGCCCCAAAGCCGATGCATGGGAAGCTCTCAACGATTACTCATGATGCCACGGGCGTCTTCCAAGGATTACCATCGCCCATTCAGGCAACACGCTATCATTCACTCGCCATCGACCCGGATAGCATGCCGAACAGTCTTGTCGCTATTGCGCACAGTGATGACGGCGCAATTCAGGGATTGCGGCATGCGGCATTGCCAATCCATGGCGTTCAATTCCACCCTGAGAGTATCGCTTCTGAGCATGGTCACGATATTTTACGGAACTTTATCGATATAGCGCGGAGCAAGGAGGCAGCCTGATGAGCGACGATATGAAGCCAATCTTAAACAAGGTTGCTGACGGCACCCCATTATCTGCGGACGAAGCCGAAACGGCATTCGGCATCATTATGTCTGGTGAGGCGACCCCTGCACAGATTGCCGGGTTCCTTATGGCTTTGCGTGTTCGCGGTGAAACCGTTGACGAAATCACTGGTGCAGTGCGCACGATGCGCGCCAAGATGGACACGATCAAAGCACCTGAGGGTGCTATTGATGTGGTCGGCACGGGCGGTGATAGTTCCGGAACGTTTAATATTTCAACGGGCTCAGCAATTGTGGTTGCAGGTGCTGGTGTGCCTGTGGCTAAGCACGGTAACCGAGCACTTTCATCCAAATCAGGCGCTGCAGATGTCTTGTCATTATTAGGTGTGAACCTGGATGCGGACTTTGCGGTCATTGAAAATGCGATGGCTGAGGCAGGTATTGGTTTTCTGATGGCACCACGCCATCACAGCGCAATGCGTTTTGTCGGCCCTGTACGTGTTGAGATGGGTGTGCGGACGATCTTTAACATCTTAGGACCGCTTTCGAATCCGGCCGGCGTAAAACGTCAGTTTACCGGTGTGTTTTCGCGCGAATGGTTGCGTCCCATGGCTGAAACGTTGGCCAACCTTGGTTGCGAAGCTGCTTGGGTTGTTCATGGTTCTGACGGCCTTGATGAGATGACGTTAACCGGGCCAACGTATGTTGCAGCCCTTGAAGGCGGTAAAATTCGCGAATTCGAAGTTTCACCTGCGGATGCGGGCCTTGAAGTTTGTACGCCAGAAGCTCTCAAAGGTGGCGATCCTGTGGAAAATGCGGCGGCGATGTGGGCTATGTTGGGCGGCGAAGCGGGGGCATACCGCGATATTGCCCTGATGAATGCAGCTGCATCCTTGATCGTCGCGGGTAAAGCTGATGACTTGAAGTCTGGTGTAGCATTGGCGAAAACGTCTATTGATAGCGGTGATGCGCTGGCATGCTTGGAAAAACTCGTCGCAATCACGAACACTTAGGGCCTTTAAATGAGCGACGTACTCACAAAAATCTGTAACGAAAAACGCGAACATGTTGCTGCCTGCAAAGCCGCGCATCCGCGGAGTGAATTAGAGGCGCAGGCAAAAAGCGCTTCAGCGACGCGCGGGTTCGTTGCATCCCTTCAGACAAAGATGGCAGCCGGTGGCTTCGGGCTGATTGCTGAGCTCAAAAAGGCATCACCCAGCAAAGGCCTGATCCGGGAAGACTTCGACCCCCCTTCTCTCGCCAAAGCTTATGAGGATGGCGGCGCTGCTTGTCTAAGCGTCTTAACGGATATTCCGTATTTCCAAGGCGATGATGCCTATATGATCGCCGCCCGTGCGGCTGTGGCACTTCCGGTGTTACGGAAAGATTTTATGGTCGATCCCTACCAAATTGTTGAGTCCCGTGCGCTTGGCGCGGATTGCATACTGTTGATCATGGCTGCCCTTGATGACGCTGAAGCAAGAGACCTAGAGGCCGCAGCGATGGCTTATGGCATGGACGTCTTGGTTGAAGTTCACAATGCGGATGAGCTTGAGCGTGCGTTAAAACTGAAATCGCCGTTGCTGGGGATCAACAACCGCAACTTAAAAACCCTCGCTGTTGATATTGCAACGACGGAAGAGCTCTCAAAAAACATCCCTGCAGACAAAATCATGGTCTGCGAGAGCGGTCTGTTTGAGCGCAGTGACCTTGAGCGTATGGCAGCCGTTGGCGCGAATTGCTTTCTCATTGGCGAAAGTTTGATGCGCCAAAGCGATGTGGCCGCGGCGACACGCGCCCTCCTCAACCCAGAACTGGCAGCATAATGACTGATTTCACACACCTCGACGCTGATGGTAATGCCGTCATGGTTGATGTCTCTGATAAAGCGGACACAGAACGAGTGGCGACGGCCAAAGGGAGTGTAATCATGGCGCCCGAGACTTTGGCCAAGATTATGGACGGTGGTGTTAAAAAAGGTGATGTGCTCTCGGTTGCGCAATTGGCTGGCATCATGGGCGCTAAAAAGACACCTGATCTGATTCCGCTTTGTCATCCGCTGGCTTTGACGTCGGTTAAAGTGAACCTCATTACAGATCCATCCCGAAACGCCGTTGATATTGAAGCGACGTGCAAGCTTAAAGGGCAAACCGGTGTTGAGATGGAAGCGCTAAGCGCCGTCTCTATTGCAGCGCTCACAGTTTATGACATGTGCAAAGCCGTTGATCGTGGCATGCATATCACGGATATCCGCGTGACCCATAAATCTGGCGGAAAATCCGGCACGTTCGAGGCGAAGTAAATGCTCAGCATCGAAGAAGCCTTAGATAAAATCCGCGCCAGCATTAAGCCCCTCGCCAGCGAAGAAATCTTTATCTCGGATGCGCTGGGTCGTGTGTTGGCCGAAGACGTTAACGCAACTCTGAGCCACCCTCCCCAAGCCGTATCTGCAATGGATGGCTATGCCGTTCGAGCTTTTGACGTTGCCGAGGTGCCTGCAACGCTGACACAGATTGGTGAAGCTGCTGCGGGCCATCTGTTCGCAGGTACTGTCGGACCCGGTCAATGTACGCGAATATTTACCGGTGGTGCGTTACCAGACGGTGCAGATAGTGTCGTCATCCAGGAAGACACGACGGTTGATGGTGATCAAATCACAATGACCCAAGCTCCAAAGCATGGAGCTTGGGTGCGCGCTGAGGGACTGGATTTCGCCAAAGGCAGAACATTGTTGTCATCTGGACGACTTTTAAGCGCCAGGGATTTGGGCGTGGCGGCTGCTGCCGGGGCAACATGGATACGCGTGCGCCGCAAACCTCGTGTTGCTGTGCTGTCGACGGGTGACGAGATCGTCATGCCAGGGGTACCGATCCGCCCAGATCAAATTGTCAGCTCAAACTCGGTTGCGCTCGCTGCGTATGCTGATGTGATGGGCGCGGATGCGACATCTATTGGTGTCGCTGCCGACAAGCCAGAAAGCCTGCGTGAACGCCTTAAGGATGCGGCTGGCTTTGATATGCTTGTCACATCAGGTGGTGCCAGTGTTGGTGATCATGATCTTGTCCAATCTGTATTTGGCGAAGAAGGTCTGGAGCTTGGCTTTTACAAAATCGCGATGCGCCCGGGCAAGCCACTGATTTTCGGTCATATTGGCGACACGATGTTATTGGGTTTGCCGGGCAACCCGGTTTCAACAGGTGTGACGGCTGCCATCTTTATGCGGGCCGCAATTGAACAAATGTTGGGTCTTGCGCCGAAATCTATGTATCAAGCGGCCAAACTGGGCAGTGATCTTGGACCCAACGGTAAGCGACTGGACTTCATGCGCGCATATCTAGCGCCAAATGAGACGGACCTGCCAACGGTGACCCCCTTTGATCGCCAAGACAGTTCAATGATGGCGATATTCTCAGACGCAGATTGCTTGATCATGCGTGAGATCGGCGCCCCCGCGGCAAAGGCCGGTGACACTGTGAAAATTGTGCCTCTCGGGTTCTCATCTCGTCAATTCTAGCAGTTTTCATCGCATTTTTGGCATGAACTCTGTTGACAGCGTTTGAGAACTTAAGTAGAACAAATCATTACCGTTTTGGATTTGTTCCGCTTCTGATCCCTATGTGTCCTCAAAATCTTGGGGTTTGCGATGAAGGACCTGCTAAATGCTCACACGTAAACAATACGAACTTTTGATGTATATCGATAAGTCGCTTAAAGAAGATGGCGTCTCGCCCTCCTTCGATGAAATGAAGGAAGCGCTCGGTTTGAAGTCTAAGTCCGGGATCCACCGATTAATCACTGGACTTGAGGAACGTGGCTTCATTCGCCGCCTTGCGCATCGCGCCCGTGCACTTGAAGTGCTGAAGCTGCCTGAGAACTCCGCATTACCTAAAGGGGCTGCGCCAAAAGCTGAAACTCCTGCCCCAGCTTTCAAACCCCAAGTGATTGAAGGCGACTTTCATCTTTCTGGTGCCCACATTGCTGCGGCTGCGGAAGAAGCAGAATCTGTGCAATTGCCACTTTATGGTCGTATTGCTGCGGGCACACCTATCGAAGCTCTGCGTGACCCTGATAACTTTATCGATGTACCCGCTGCGCTATTGACTGGCGGTGATCACTATGCACTTGAGGTTGACGGTGACTCGATGGTTGAAGCCGGCATTCTTGATGGCGATACCGTGATTATCAAGCAAACCGATACGGCCGAGAATGGCGCAATCGTTGTCGCATTTATTGACGATGGCGAAGTGACGCTGAAGCGTTTGCGTCGCAAAGGCCATTCTATTGCGCTGGAGCCAGCAAACGCCGCCTACGAGACACGTATCTTTGGCCCAGACCGCGTTAAGGTCCAGGGTGTGCTTAAGGCTCTTTACCGGAATTACTAATCTGTTCAAGCTCTTCACCCCAGAAAGAGTTAATGTTCATACGTGAGACCCTTCTCCCTTGGGAGAAGATCAGGATGAGGGGGGTATGATTCACAAAGAACCAAGAACGCTTATACAGCACGACCCCTCACCGGGCGCTCCGCGCCGACCTCTCACAAGGGAGAGGTGATCTCCATTAATCAGGCGCATTGACCCATGGACGGTTGCCGCGTTCACCGTTTACTGTGCGAATAACCGGTCCATCTCTCTCAAAGTAAATGGCATGGGTGCCGTATTGCTACAGATCAAAACGATCGATTGATCCCCAACGTGTTTGGCAAAGGTGTGCGAATGGGCACGAGTGCGATCACGAGATCATTCTGGGCGCATTCTTCTGTCAGCGTGCTTTTATTGAGTGATATGGAAACGCGTACATCCCTTTTTTCATAGATACATCCATTGTCGTCGCATCTGAGCCCATCCTTTATAACCTCGCCGTCCCTCGCCCATGCTTTAGGTTTTACCGAGTTTGCCATACG
>CAWUWH010000196.1:0-7915 GCA_963926035.1 uncultured Rhodospirillales bacterium | reverse complement strand
CGTATTTTTAATTTTGGGGATAAGTGGGTTTGGTGTTGAACTTTGGAAAGTGAATGCGACTTGACGGAAGCTTGTGGGGCTTAGTGACCACCTAGGCCGAAGTATTAAATATCATCGCAAAGCTACTTTGAATTGCCAATTGTTTGCCCCGTTGTTAGCCAAAACTCATATGCAGGGAGAGTGAGTTGGTGCTAATTAACGCTAACCCATTGAAAATAATGGTGCCGCCTGTAAGATTCGAACTTACGACCTCGTCATTACCAATGACGCGCTCTACCCCTGAGCTAAGGCGGCTCCGAAGTGCGGCGGAACATGCCACAGGGCACCCTATGAGGCAAGACCAGAGAGGCCTTCGAGATGACGAATTCTGATCAATCTAATGATCGCAAAGGCGAAGTAGTAAAAAGCGCCAAGGTAGATGCGCGTCATGCACGTGAAGCCAAGGCGCTGCGGGAGAACCTGAAACGGCGTAAAGAACAGGTCAAAGCACTTGAAAGTGCCCTGAAAAAGAAATGATGCAGCCATATTTACGCCATAACGGGCAATCATAACCTGCACTCGGCTTGCATGCTTTAACGCCGTCGCCTAAAAGCCGCACTGAGTGGTGACGACAAACTTCTGAGGATTTCATGGATCGTATAAAAATTACGGGTGGCAACCAACTTAACGGCGAAATTCAAATCGGTGGCGCAAAAAATGCAGCCTTACCTTTGATGGCCGCATCTCTTCTGACACCTGAGCGCCTGACGCTGGAAAATCTCCCCGGTGTTGCAGATATCTATGCGATGGCAGCATTGCTCAGTGAATTGGGCGTTGATGTTCAAATGGATGCTGAGGCGCGAAGTGTTGGCCTTGATGGGGGCAACGTCACTGAAACGACGGCACCTTATGATATCGTTCGGAAAATGCGGGCGTCGGTTTTGGTGTTGGGACCCCTGTTGGCGCGATTCGGTAAAGCGCGTGTTAGTTTGCCAGGGGGGTGCGCTATTGGGACGCGGCCCGTTGATTTACACCTTACTGCACTTGAGCAAATGGGTGCCGAGATTGAGCTTGCGAATGGCTATATAGATGCCTATGTCCAAGGGCGTCTCAAAGGGGTAAATATCCTTTTCCCATCCGTCACTGTGGGTGGCACTGAGAATATTTTAATGGCTGCTGTTCTTGCTGATGGTGAAACCGTCATTGCGAACGCGGCGCGGGAGCCCGAAGTGACAGACCTTGCGCTGTGTTTGCAAGCAATGGGGGCTGAGATCTCTGGTATCGGTACAGATACATTGCGGATAGTCGGCGTGTCCGAGCTGGGCAGTGCTGTTCATGGCATACTGCCGGACCGGATCGAGACGGGAACATATGCCATTGCATTGGCAATCACAGGTGGTGACGTCGTTTTAAAGGGCGCGCATATGGCAAACAATGAAGCCGTATTTAGCGTACTCAAGCGTGCCGGTGTCGAGATCGTCGACACGGAAGATGGGATCCGCGTAACGCGTAAGAATGGACGTATTCGTGGCGTAGACATTATGACAGAGCCATTTCCGGGCTTTCCTACAGATATGCAGGCGCAATTTATGGCATTGCTGTGTATGGCGGATGGTGCCTCGATGATTACTGAATCGATTTTTGAAAACCGCTTCATGCACGTGCCCGAACTTCTTCGGATGGGTGCAGATATCAATGTTCATGGCTCGTCAGCGATTGTGCGTGGTGTCGAACAGTTGTCGGGTGCCCCAGTTATGGCGACAGATTTACGGGCGTCAGTCTCGTTGGTTTTAGCCGGATTGGCCGCTGATGGTGTCACTGAAGTCAGCCGTGTTTATCATCTGGATCGGGGTTATGAGCGCATCGAAGAAAAGCTCGCAGCGTGTGGTGCAATGATTGAGCGCGCATCTGACTAGGCTCAAGGCCATGACCTGCATCTTGCGCAAGCCTCAATAAACCCGACTTAGCGGGCTCTAATTACGTATCCACACTGGCAATCTCATAAAAAAGCCTATAAGAATTGCGCGATTTTAACGCGCATGCACTGCGTGTGTGCTTTCGATACAAGGTGACGAATTGTGAGTTCGAACGAAAAGATAGTTCTGGCGCTGCCAAAAGGCCGTATTCTTAAAGAAGTAATGCCGATTGTCCGTGCGGCTGGTATTGAGCCAGAAGCCGCATTTGATGATAAAGATGCCCGCCAGCTTCGCTTTACCACCAACCATAAGAATGTGGATATCATCCGGGTTCGCTCGTTTGATGTGGCGACATTCGTTGCTTTTGGTGCGGCACATTTAGGTGTGGCCGGTAACGACGTATTGCTTGAGTTCGATTATCCAGAAATTTATGCGCCGCTTGATCTTGATGTTGGCTATTGCCGATTGTCTGTGGCTGAGCCTCTAGACTTGGCTGGCGAGAGTGATCCGCGTACGTGGTCATCAGTCCGCGTTGCGACAAAGTATCCTGAATTGACGCGGAAACATTTTGCTGCACGTGGCGTACAAGCAGAATGCATCAAGCTCAATGGGGCGATGGAATTGGCCCCGACACTTGGTTTGTGCCGACGTATTGTTGATCTGGTGTCGACGGGCGCGACGCTCGAGGCGAATGGTCTCGTTGAAATTGAAGTGCTGTGCGAAATTACGTCCAGACTGTGCGTAAACCGCGCAGCGTGGAAGACACGTGCCGACGAGATTGGCATGTGGGTAGATCGCTTCAAGGAGGCGACCGATGCCGCTGCGGCTTGATTATCTGGCAAGCGATTTTGACGCTCAGTTCAAGGCACTTCTCTCGCAGAAGCGTGAAACTGAATCCGATGTCGTGGACACGGTTAAGGCGATCCTTAATGACGTAAAAGCACGTGGTGATCAGGCTCTTATCGAATACACAACAAAGTTTGATCGATTTCCGCTTACGCTTAAAACCATTCGTGTCTCTGCTGATGAAATCGCAGTATGCCGGGCGCAATGTGACCCAGAAACTTTGGCTGCACTACAGATCGCATATGATCGCATCGTTGCATTCCATGCGCGCCAAAAGCCTGAAGATCTGGATTTTGTCGATGAGGCGGGTATCGGCCTTGGGTATCGCTGGACGGCGGTTGGTGCTGCTGGGTTGTATGTCCCAGGTGGAACAGCTGCTTATCCATCTTCAGTTTTAATGAATGCCATACCTGCAAAGGTCGCAGGTGTTGAACGTCTGGTCATGGTCGTGCCGACGCCTGATGGTGTGATTAATCCTTTGGTGATGGCCGCTGCTGAGCTTGCGGGCGTTGACGAGGTTTATCGGATTGGTGGCGCTCAGGCGGTCGGGGCCTTGGCTTATGGTACCGAAACAATCTTGCCAGTCGATAAAATTGTCGGCCCTGGCAATGCGTTTGTCGCTGCGGCAAAACGCGAAGTGTTTGGGACGGTTGGCATTGATATGATCGCTGGACCGTCTGAAATTCTGGTCCTCGCTGATGGTCAAAACGATCCATTATGGATCGCGGCTGATTTGCTCAGCCAGGCTGAACATGACACGTCGGCGCAAGCCATTTTGATGACAGACGATGCCGCGTTTGCTGATGCTGTCGTTGAGGCCGTAGATGCGCACCTGAAAACGCTGCCTCGAACAAAAATTGCTTTGGAAAGCTGGAAAAACTATGGCTCGGTCATCACGGTTGAAAGCTTGGCATCTGCCATCCCCCTTATTGACCAGTTAGCCCCTGAGCACCTGGAAATTGCGGCAGAGGATGCCGAAGGCCTTGCCACCGGCATTCGCAACGCGGGCGCGATTTTCTTAGGCAGGCATGCACCAGAGGCGATTGGTGATTATGTTGCCGGACCTAACCATGTATTGCCAACAGCCCGCTCGGCGAGATTCTCAAGTGGTCTGGGCGTTCTCGACTTTATGAAGCGCACATCGATGATCAGATGTGATGCAGAAGGTCTGCGTCAAATCGGTCCGGCAGCAAAAACACTTGCTGATGCCGAAGGCCTTGGCGCACACGCTTTATCAATAGCGATTAGATTGAATTTGCCAACGAGTTAGAGGTGTTCACGTGAGTGATACTCAGCGCATTGCCAACATCAACCTGGATAAAACCTCAGTCATAAGTCTGAGCCCACAGGTCGATCATGAGCGTAAAGTAGCGATCTTCGATTTACTTGAAGATAACTGCTTCGATCCGGTTGGTCTGGCCTCGGGGCCTTACAGTTTGATCCTTATGATTGAAGACAATCGTCTGGTTTTCGATGTGCGTTCTGAGAATGATGAGGAACTGGGTAAGTTTAATCTGCCCGTCGGCACCTTTCGACGTATCGTCAAAGACTACTTTATAATCTGCGATAGTTATTATGAGGCGATCAAACGGTCATCGCCGTCTCAGATTGAGGCGATTGATATGGGCCGGCGTGGCCTTCATAACGAAGGCGCTGAAATATTGAAGGAAAAACTTGCCGATAAGGTCACGATTAACGAAACCACAGCGCGTCGTCTTTTTACGCTCGTCTGCGTCTTGCACATTCGAGCATGACGGCGAAATGAGCGATCTCCCATCTGCTATACTTTTCTCGTGCACGATGAATTCGGTTCGCTCTCCGATGGCAGAATCGATCATGAAATTTCTGCATGGCCACCGTGTGTATATTGACTCGGCCGGAGTTCGCTCAAAAGACATAGACGGCTTTGCCATCGCTGTCATGGATGAAATTGGCATTGATCTATCGCGCCATCATGCGAAGACCTTTGATGACCTTGAAGATGATTTCTTTGATGTGGTTATTACATTATCGCCCGAAGCACAGCACAGGGCTGTTGAACTGACGCGTGTTATGGCCTGCGAGGTCGTGTTCTGGAATACGATGGACCCATCTTTGGTTGAGAGTGAAGACCGCGAGACTGTACTTAATGCTTACCGCCAAGTGAGGGACCATTTAATGATGAAAATTAAGCAGCGTTTCCCCGTACAATCCGCATCTGACACGTAGACTTGTTGAATGCGATTTTTATACATAAATACTAGATATTATTGAAAACTTGACCAATCGCGCGCTTATAGGCATGGTCTGCACGATTTTGAAATCAGGCACGGTAAATAATGGCTAAAGAAGATTTACTAGAATTTACAGGAACCGTAACGGAATTGCTTCCGAACGCGATGTTCCATGTTGTTCTCGACAACGAGCACGAAATCCTTGCACACACGGCGGGTAAGATGCGTAAGCACCGTATCCGCGTTCTTGCAGGTGATCGCGTTAACGTCGAGATGACACCGTACGACCTTACTAAGGGTCGGATCACTTTCCGCTTCAAGTAAGAGGTGCGTCTCTGTTGACGCATCCATACGACAGGACATGATATGAGCGGTAAGCTTATCCTTGCGTCTGCGTCTCAGCGCCGTGTCGAATTGCTGGCTCAGGTTGGCATTCCTCCAGACGCGGTGATCCCTGCAGACATTGATGAAACACCTTTACGCCGCGAGCGTCCAAGGCTTTTGGCCGAACGTCTTTCGCTTGGCAAAGCGCGCGCTGTTGCACAACAATACCCTGATGACTTCATTCTTGCTGCAGACACCGTTGTCTCGCTGGGTATTCGGGTGCTTGAAAAGCCTGCAGGTGCCCAAGAGGCGGCTAAATTCTTAAAACAATTATCTGGCCGTCGGCATCGCGTGATTGGTGGCTTTGCTGTTATTACGCCGGACGCCAAGGAAGTTGTTCGGAGTGTCGTCACCCAAGTGCGTTTTAAGCGCCTGACGGACCAAGAGATCGCCGCCTACATCAATGGTGGTGAATGGCAAGGCAAGGCCGGTGGGTACGCTATTCAGGGCGCTGCGGCAGCATTCATTCCCTGGATCGGTGGATCCTATAGCAACGTCGTCGGCCTTCCGTTGACCGAAGTCTTGGCGACCCTCAATGGTCTTGGGTGGTTGGAGGCTCACAAGTGAGCGTGGTGCATCGCATTGCTATCGAGACCAGGCCGGGGGAAACCCGGGTTGCACTGATTGACCAAGAAAATACACCCATACAGTTTCTGATCGAACGTGACCACGAACGCAGCCTTGTCGGCGGGATTTATCTCGGGCGGGTTGCGGCGGTGCGAAAAAGCATTGGCGCAGCGTTTATTGATATTGGTGTGGGCGTTGATGGGTTCCTCAATATTAAAGAAGGCGCAAAAGATGCCTGCGGCACCGCTATAAACGAGGGGGCTGCGATTTTGGTTCAAGTCAACCGCGATGCCGAAGCATTGAAAGGGCCTTCACTCACGACGCAGATTGATATTGCAGGCAAGTATATGGTCATGACCCCGGGTAAGTCGGGGATTGGCGTATCAAAGCGTATTACTGAAGATGCTGAGCGAGATCGTATTCGGTCGTGTTTTGATAATCTGGATGTCGAAAAAATGGGGTTTGTCGTGCGGACGGCGGCTCAGACGATTGAAAGTGATAAACTTGAAGCCGAAGCGCTCAACTTAACGGGTACATGGGACGCACTTCAAAGCGATGCGAAGGCCTCTGCGGTGCCAAGTGTTATCCAGCAGTCACAATCCCTTGCCCTTCGTGTCGTCAATGCTTGGGCACGCGATCATACTGATGAGGTTGTTGTCGATTCTCCGCTTGCGGCTCAACTTATTCAGGATGGATCAGATGTTAGCGATCTTGTGCGCCAAACAAACAATATCCTAGCTTTTGAAGATACAGGCGTTGCTGATGCATTCGAAGGCGCATTGCTGCCAACGATCCCATTGGCCAGCGGTGGGTCGATCATTGTGAGCGAAACCCCGGCCATGGCGACAATCGACGTGAATGCCGGACGAGGCCAAGGTGGGGATGCTGAGCGTCTTGCCCTGGATATTAATATGGAAGCAGCTGAAGCGACGGCACAAGCGATCCTGCAGCGTAATATCGGTGGCCTGATTGCAATTGATCTTATGCGCATGAAGAAATCTGAAAATAAGACGTCAGTGCTCTCCGCACTCCGCCGTGCTTTTGCTGCTAACCCGCGCGGTCCACGTATTGGTGATTTTAGCGCTTTCGGCCTTGTTGATGTGGTGTGCCGACGCGAAGGGAAGTCACTCGGCGAACACTATTTATCAAATCAAAACGTCAAATCAGTTGAAACGGTGGCCATCGATATTCTGACGTCGTTAAATCGGCGTGGAGGAACATCGGCTCATGTCCGGGTTTCCAAGGACGTGAACGATGTATTGCATGGCGCTTTGGCGGGTACTGTTAAAGACCTTGAAGATCGGCTCGGATTTGCTATCGATATTGAAACGCTTGATGCGACCGACGCTCAGCATTACGAAATTGTGGACGATACATGACCTCTAAACCAACGGATAAGAACGCTCAGAAAGTTGTGCCGCTGAAAGAACGCAAATGCCTTATGTGCAAAAAATTAGCGACATTTGAGATGCGGCCTTTTTGCTCTAAACGCTGTGCAGACCTTGATTTGGGGCGTTGGCTAGATGGTGGATACCGTCTACCAACCAACGAAGCACCGGGCGATGCCGAGGCTGGCATGGAAGACGACGAATATAATCAATAATAGTTGAAAAATATCCTTATCGGAGCGCTGGACAGGCCCCAGCATTTCTTCTATAAGCGCTTTTCGTCTGTGTATTACACGGCACGGTGCCCAGATAGCTCAGCTGGTAGAGCATCGCACTGAAAATGCGGGTGTCGGCAGTTCAAGTCTGCCTCTGGGCACCATTACTTTCATAACTCATTGGTCTAAAACCTTTTTTCCAAAAGTTTGGGAAAACTGGGAAACGGGTTGGGAAATTTTGTCCCCTAAACGTTCCGATACACATTCAGCTAACAGCCGTTGCTCCGCGCCTTTTGTGTAGCGCTGGATCTCTTTTAGAGAGGTGTGGCCAGTGATAGCTGCGATTTCGTGCACTGTGCATCCTTGCTCTGCAAGGCGGGCAGCCGCAACTTTGCGAAGCCCGTGGG
>CAWUWH010000195.1:0-4921 GCA_963926035.1 uncultured Rhodospirillales bacterium | reverse complement strand
CCCCGTTGTGATCGAAAGCTCACGCGTGCGTGGCGTGGTTGCTGGTACCAACGGTGAGACATTGCGTCTTGTGTATTTGCCGCCTGACGTCGTGGTAGCGCCAGGTGACCGGATCGTTACATCCGGACATGGTGGCGCTCTACCGCCTGGTATCCCTGTTGGCATTGTGGCTGCTGTTGGTGAAGCAGGCATTGAAGTTGAGCCGTTTGTTGATCCTGCCCGACTTGAATTTGTCCAAGTGCTGGACTATGGACTTGATGGTATCATCGAGTTCAAGGCCGGTCGCGGCAACAAAGCGAAATAGGGGAAGGTCGATGAAGCCGTCCTTTTGGCAACGCGTTGATCGCTTCTCTCGAGACCTTACACCGTTCGCATTGACGTTCATGCTTATCGTCATCAATGCTATTCCATTCCATATTCCAAGTTTTGCTCAAGTTACCCCTTTGTTGCCACTTATTGGCATTTATTTTTGGGCGGTTTATCGACCCAATCTTATGCCAGCGGCTGCGGTTTTTCTTATTGGCATTTTACATGATTTTGTGTTAGGCCTTCCGGTTGGTGTCAGCGCACTTATCTTTCTCGTGGTGTTGGGTGCTACGCTGGCGCAACGCTCGTTTTTCTTTGGGAAATCGTTCGTCATCGTGTGGTTTGGATTCATGATGGTTGCAGGTGGCGCGCTGGCGCTTGAATGGTTTTTGCTTTCGATTTTTGCGGGTGATCTGGTACAGGCGCGCGCGGCAATTTACCAATTTGGTCTAACCGCGGCTATATTCCCATTCCTAGCGTGGTTGTTTACACGCTGGCAGCAAGCTTTTCTGCAGGTAGATTAAGATGAACCGTGACCCTGATCGTCATAAAGTATTTGGTCGTCGCGCCGCGATTCTAGCGGGTGGTCAGGCAGTCTTGCTGACGGCATTGGCGGGGCGGTTGTATTACCTTCAAGTGGTCGAGGCTGATCGTTACGCGACCTTGGCAGATGAGAATCGCATCAACTTGCGTTTGCTGGCACCACCACGGGGCCGCGTAGTTGACCGGTTTGGTGTGCCTTTGGCTAAGAACCAGCAAAACTATCGACTGCAGTTGGTCCCCGAAGATGTGATGGGTAGCGATATTGAGCAATTGCTCGAGCATGTCCAAAAGATCGTCATATTAGGTGAGGGGGATCGACGCCGTATTATGCGCGAGGTGCGCCGCAATCGTGCGTTTGTGCCGGTGACACTCAAAGAAAATCTGAGCTGGTCCGAGGTTGCCCGGCTTGAGATTAATGCGCCTGATTTGCCTGGCTTGATGATCGATGTTGGTCGGTCGAGGCATTATCCATTTGGCCCGCTAGTTGCCCATGTTTTGGGGTACGTCACTTCGGTTTCTGAAAAAGATTTGGACAATGATCCACTTTTGAAATTACCCGGATTTCGTGTTGGCCGCGCTGGTATTGAAAAAGTCCATGACCTTAAGATGCGTGGGACAGGCGGCAGTTCAGAAGTTGAAGTGAATGCATTTGGCAGAATGATCCGCGAGCTTTCGCACCGCGAAGGTCAACCGGGTGCCGAGGTCATGCTGACGCTGGATATGGGGCTGCAGGAATATATTGCAAAGCGCCTGGGCGAAGAAAGTGCATCCGTGGTTGTGATGGATGTCCGCAATGGTGACGTGTTGGCGATGGTCTCGAATCCAAGTTATGACTCCAATGATTTCAACCGCGGGTTAAGCACTAAAGAATGGAAGGCGTTGGTCAATAATGAACGCTCTCCTCTTATCAACAAATCGATTGCTGGCCTTTATCCGCCTGGATCAATTTTCAAGATGGTGGTGTTGCTGGCAGCCCTCGAAAAGGGAGTGGTCACGCCCGATCATAAAATTTTCTGCTCAGGTGAATACGAATTAGGCGACGCTAAGTTCCACTGTTGGAAGCGACATGGCCACGGATTTGTTGATGGGACTGAGGCTATTACTGAAAGTTGCGATGTTTATTTTTATGAGATCGCGAAACGAACAGGTATCGACCGTATTGCGGCGATGGCGCGTAAGTTTGGATTGAACAGTGCAAGTGGCATTGATCTTCCGGGCGAGCAGGGAGGGCTTATACCAACCCGCGGCTGGAAACGTGCGACACGCGATCAGCCTTGGCATCAAGGTGAAACGGTGATTGCCGGTATTGGACAAGGTTTTGTTCTTTTAACGCCGCTACAAATGGCGTTGATGACAGCGCGTCTCGCGAATGGTGGGCGCGCGGTGGTGCCTCATTTGACACGCTCAGTGGGGAGCTTGGTGACGGAGAAGACACAATCCATAGACGTCCCATCTTTAAAAGTACCGCCAGATCATCTTAAGTTGGTCACTGATGCGATGAACCGCGTTGTGAACCATCCCAGAGGAACGGCGCGACGTTCTGCAACCGGGATCGAAGAATTTCCGATGGCAGGTAAGACAGGCACGGTTCAAGTGCGACGCATTACCAAAGCTGAACGTGATGCAGGCGTGCGTAAGAATAAAGATTTGCCGTGGAAGCATCGCGACCACGCGTTATTTGTTGGATTTGCACCGGTTGATAACCCACGCTATGCCATCTCAGTCGTTGTTGAGCATGGCAGTGGCGGCTCATCCGTTGCGGCACCTATTGCAAGTGATGTCATGGCAGAAGCATATCGACGGAACTCAGCGGGACCAGGTGCTGGTATCGCGGGGGCAGCCCCACAACAGAACACAACGACGGATACACGTGCAGAAGAAGATGCCGAGCGCCCGACAACGATTGCTCAAGATGAAGGAGGCTAGACATAATGCGATCTGGCCTTAGTACACCTGAGCTCACTTTGGGCCGCAAGCTGATCTCGATTAATTGGCTGTTGGTTATCTTGATTGTGATGGTTGCCGGTGTAGGCTTTGCGATGTTGTTCTCTGCTGCTGGCGGCAATATGGATCCGTGGGCAAAACGACAGATCGTCCGGTTTGGTGTTGCGTTCGGCATCATGATTGTTGTCGTGACAATCAATATCAGGATTTGGTTGAGGTATGCTTATGCGCTCTATTTCCTGGCTTTGGCATTGCTTGTCGTAGTTGAAGTCGCAGGCCATGTTGGTATGGGCGCGCAGCGTTGGATTTCACTGGGGTTTGTGAATATTCAGCCATCAGAATTGATGAAGATCTTCCTGGTTTTGGCTTTAGCACGTTATTACAACGCGAGCGCAATCGAGGATATAGGGCGTATTTCCCGATTGTTTGTGCCGATCATGTTAATCGCAGCGCCGACAGTTCTTATATTGCGCCAACCTGACCTTGGGACCGCGATCATGGTCGCCATGACCGGTGCTGTCGTATTGTTCCTTGCGGGGGTGCGGTTATGGAAGTTTGTTGTCGTGGGTATTGCAGGTTTGGCTGCAGCGCCAATTGCCTGGCAATTCTTACATGAGTATCAAAAGAAGCGGATTTTCACCTTTCTCAACCCTGAGATAGATCCTTTGGGTGCAGGATATCATATTATTCAGTCAAAAATCGCTTTGGGTTCTGGCGGCTTGATGGGCAAGGGGTTCATGCGAGGTCCGCAAAGCCACTTGCACTTTTTACCCGAGATGCAGACAGACTTCATCTTTACAATGCTTGCGGAAGAGTTTGGTTTAGTGGGCGGTCTTGCACTCATCATTCTTTATGCGCTGATCCTGACTTACGGTATGATTATTGCGGCACGTTCACGGAATCAATTCGGCAGGTTGGTCGCTGGCGGTATCATATCGACGTTCTTCTTCTATGTGTTTATCAACATCGCAATGGTGACCGGTCTTATTCCCGTCGTGGGCGTGCCTCTGCCGCTTGTCAGTTATGGTGGCACTGTCATGCTAACGTTAATGATTGGCTTTGGGCTTGTGATTAGCGTTGGCGTTCATCGTGACGTACCTGTTGGAAGACGTGGTGAAGCCGAGGGAACTTAACAGCTTTTGTAGTATCAGCGCCTTGAAAGACATTAAAGGCTTGTGCCGTTTGTTCACTAAAGTGTCGCATAATTGGTGGCAATTAAAGTTCTATGATTATGTTATACTATTTATGTGAATTTAAGCTTATGATCGAAAAAGTTGGGATTGGAAATGTCAGATAAGCCAACAATTTTAGTAGGGCGTAAACTCCCATCAGCGGTCGAAGCCCGACTCGCGCGTGATTACAATGCCATCCTTAATCCTGATGATACGCTTTACACGTCAGAACAGTTGATCGAACTGTCAGCACAAGTGGATGCGATCTTGCCATGTCATTCTGAGCATTTAAGTGCTGATGTCATTGGGAAGTTGTCAGATCGGGTAAAAGCGATTGCTAATTTTTCGGTCGGTTACGATCACGTTGATATTGATGCGGCGAAGGCACGAGGCATTATCGTCACCAATACGCCTGATGTGCTTTCAGATGCCACAGCTGAAACCGCAATCTTATTGATGCTAGGCGCCGCCCGCCGTGGATCAGAAGGTGACCGCATGGTCCGTGCTCAGGCATGGAAAGACTGGAGCCCGTCATTCATGGTTGGTACCCAGGTTACCGGAAAGCGTTTCGGCGTCATTGGTATGGGGCGTGTTGGTCGTGTAACCGCTGCACGAGCACGCGGTTTCGACATGGATATTCATTATTATAACCGCAGTCGTTTATCAGGCGACCTCGAAGCAGGCGCTACTTTCCATGACAACGTCGACAGTCTCCTTGCGAGCGCGGACGTTTTGTCGATCCATTGTCCAGCTACAGCTGAGACCAAGGGATTGTTGAACGCTGAACGTATCGCGCTGTTGCCTGATGGTGCTGTTGTCATAAATACCAGCCGTGGCGGTGTTGTTGATGACGATGCACTTATTGATGCGTTGAAATCAGGTAAGATTTTTGCTGCAGGACTTGATGTATTTAACGGTGAACCGAGCAATATTCATCTGGGATATCGTGAACTCGA
>CAWUWH010000194.1:0-7221 GCA_963926035.1 uncultured Rhodospirillales bacterium | reverse complement strand
TGATTTGGGGTAACGTTCGCGATATTGATCGTTACAAATGAGCATTTTGTCTTGGTAATCATAATAGACAAAGCTGCCATCAATTGCGTCAATCGCGCTGAGAAGGCGGTCTCTTGCTGCATCTGCATCATCTCGTGCCGTTCTCAGAGCCTCGGCGATATCCTTAAAATGAGTAACTCCAGTGGCAACACTCGCTGTTTTTCCGTCCGTTAGTTTTTGCTCTGTAACGGTAAAAACGCGTCCATCCTTTCGAGTAACTTCAAAAGGCTCGGTTGTGTTTTTATGGATTTCCATACGATGCGCAATCTAGGCGTCTTCGTTGCCAATCGCATTGGGAAATAGACCGTTTGCAACACCTTCACGAATAAATGTTTCGAACGGCAAGCCGTTCTTCAGAAACGTCTCTACACCTTCATGCATAGAATGAGATGCTAAATTCCCAATGATAAAGCGATCTTCGGCATCCCATATGGCAATCGATTCATTCAATTGATCAAAAATTGCCTTGAAGCTATCGGTCGTACTCGAAAGTTCAATCTCGCGGGATACATCACGGCTCACGCCAAGATAACCAGCGAATTTACCATCCTCGCCAAAGAAGGGCTCGCCGGGTGTCGACAGCCAGAGGCCGCCGTTTAGTCCCATGCCTTTGAAGGTGAAGTCTTGAAAGGGGGGGGTATGCGCATCCAGGGTGTTGAGATATTTTTTCCAAACATTGTCGACAATACGGTTAAGTAAAGCTTCTGGCGTGACTTGCCGAGATGCCAATCCGCTTTTTCACCTGTGATAGCTTCGACGTTCTGGCTTATGTATGCAAAACGGTGCAGGGAAACAGTCTACCAAAACCAGCCGCCCATCATTCTTGCAAAATGCTCAAATTGTTCATTCGTATCAGTGCATTGTCCATTGAGTAATCATGAGGGTCAAACGATGCACCGTGTTTTACTCACTCAAATGTGATATATTGCAATTTGTGCCAGTTGGCTGTTCAATCTAATTAGATATAATTAAGCATTTTCTTTTTATGTTTTTGCTGATGGGTGCTCTGTTTGGCGGCGTTCCTCCTTTGTGGGTAGATACGTCACATCCATCTTGGGCACGTGAATTCCCAAAAATAGATTTTTAAAATACCACGATTGATTACGCAGATATTTAATCTGGCGGCCCGCCGCGAGATGGGATCCCCGCGATCAACGATCCAAAATTCGTAAAAATCGCCGATATCCAGGATTTAACGGATACGGACCCTGTTATTGGTATTGTTGTGAATGGTATCGCAAAAGCATACCCACTCCGCATATTGATCTGGCATGAGATTGTTAATGATACGATTGGTGGCGTACCTGTTGCGGTGACGTATTGCCCTTTATGTAATTCAGCAATCGTATTCGACCGATTCGTTGAGGGACGCATTCTAACTTTTGGAACGACGGGGCGGCTTAGGAAATCTGATCTCGTTATGTATGACCGGGAAACCGAGACGTGGTGGCAACAATTCTTAGGCGAGGGGATTGTTGGTGATTTGACCGGAACACGACCCAAAGCGCTTCCTGCACGAATAGAATCGTATGCAAACTTTAAGAAACGTGCTCCGGACGGGCAAGTTCTTGTACCGAACGGACGTTTCCATAGAAACTACGGTCAAAACCCCTATGTGCACTACGATATGCAAAACGCTCCATATTCTCTATTCAAGGGGGATCTACCGGATTATATCAATCCTATGGCACGCGTTGTTGTTGTCGAAGACAAGGCGTGGAGACTGGAACTCATTCGAGACAAAGGCTCGTTGACTGACGGCCCTGTGACATTGAATTGGTCTGCGGGGCAAAACTCGGCACTCCATACGTCCGAGATCTCTGAAGGTCGTGATGTCGGTAATGTCACCGTAACCAAGGGCGATGAAGATGCTGTTTATGATGTGACGTTTGCTTTTGTATATAATGCATTTCGCCCGGATAAGCGTATTCGGACTGAATGATCCATCGTTATTGTCAGTGACTTGCGGGCCTAGAAAGGTCGGAGTACATTTCTCAGATGGTACCTTTAGATCAACAAAGCACATGGCTGCGTTCTGCATGCCCTCATGACTGTCCTTCTACCTGCGCGCTTGAGGTTGAAGCTTTATCGAATGACCGTATCGGCAAGGTTCGCGGGAACGCGCTTAATGATTACACTGACGGTGTTATCTGCGCCAAAGTCGCTGCATATCGTGAACGTGTTCATCACCCGGATCGATTAACGACACCGTTGCGTCGTGTCGGACCAAAGGGAGAGGGCCGTTTTGAGCCGATAAGCTGGGACGAGGCACTCGACATTGTTGCTGCTGAATTCAAGAAAGCAGAACAAAAATATGGGCCAGAAACTGTATGGCCTTACCACTTTGCCGGTACCATGGGACTGGTTCAGCGTGATATTATTCACGGCTTTCGCCATGCCCTTGGCTATTCCCGAGAAGACGAGACAATTTGCGTCGCGACCGCTTCTGCTGGTTGGTTAGCAGGTCATGGTAAAATTTGGGGTACAGATCCACGCGAGATGGCGGCCTCGGATATGATTGTCATATGGGGCGGCAATCCTGTTTCAACACAGGTAAACGTCATGGCCCATGCAGCCAAAGCAAGAAAGCAGCGTGGCACCAAGATTTACGTTATTGATCCATATAGAACACCAAGCGCACAACAAGCTGACGTACATTTATGTATTCGCCCAGGCACAGATGGTGCTCTTGCTTGCGCCGTGATGCATGTGATGTTCCGTGATGGATATGCCAATCGGGCGTACATGGAAAAGTACACTGATGTGCCTGCGGAACTCGAAGAACATCTTAAATCGAAAACGCCAACTTGGGCGTCCGAGATCACGGGTATCAGTGTTGATGATATTGAATCATTTGCACGTGCATATGGTGAGGCGGAGCGCGCGTTTATTCGAGTTGGTTACGGCTTTACCCGTTCGCGTAATGGGGCCGTCAATATGCATGCGGTCACGTGCTTGCCAGCTGTTGGTGGGAAATGGCTCGTCGAAGGTGGCGGCGCGATGCACTCAAACCGTAATTTGTTTGGCGTCGATCAATCTCTGGTTCGTGCGCTCGATACTTTAGATACATCTAAACGCGCATTGGATATGTCACGGATTGGCCGCATTCTGATGGCTGAGGAAGAGAGCTTGCTTGGCGGGCCGCCTGTCACAGCGATGATCGTGCAGAACATCAACCCAGCTGAAGTCGCACCAGAGACGAACTTAGTTCTAGAAGGGCTCGCCCGCGACGATTTATTCCTTTGTGTGCACGAGCAGTTCAAGACGGCGACGGCTGAGTATGCAGACATTGTGTTACCTGCGACGACCTTCCTTGAGCATGACGATCTGTATCAAGGCGGCGGGCATTTATACCTTCAAGTCGCAAAGCACATTATTGAACCTATTGGCGAAGCACGCTCAAACGTTGATGTGTTGTCTGCGCTTGCGCAACGGCTTGGATCTGATCACGAGGTATTTAAGCAAGGTGCGTGGGGACTGATTGACCGCTCTTTGCGTGATACGGGGTACCCGGGTGCCGAAGATATTCATAGTAAGGGCTGGCACGATTGTTCGCGACCTTTTGAGGATACGCATTTCATCAATGGATTTGCGACGCCAAGTGGGAAGTTTATGTTCAAGCCAGATTGGGCATCAATCGGCACTGCTTTCGAGACAATACCTGAGCTACCAGATCATATGAATGTTATTGATGTGGCGACTGATGATAAGCCTTACAGGTTGGTTGCGGCCCCAGCACGTAGGTTCCTCAACACATCATTTACCGAGACACCATCTTCGCAAAAGAAAGAAGGGCGACCCACAGCTCTTATTCATCCTGAGACGATGACGTTATTGGGATTGGACGATGATGACGAGGTCGTGCTTGGTAATGATTTGGGTGAGGTCACGGTTCATGCAAAAATGTTTGATGGTCTGTTACCTGAAACTGTTGTTGTTGAGGGTATTTGGCCGAATAAACATTTTAAAAATGGACGCGGCATTAACGTATTGATAAGTGCTGATAGGGCATACCCAAATGGTGGCGCCGTGTTTCATGATACGGCTGTTTGGATGCGCGCTGCGTAATTTTTTGGAGCAGACTTAGAATTTGAGGTTATCCGTGAGTGCATCAGGTGCGCACATCATTGTCATAGGCAACGAAAAAGGTGGTAGTGGAAAATCCACAACGTCGATGCACGTTGCCGTTGCTCTCATGATGAAAGGCTATCGTGTTGCCACGATTGACGTTGATGGACGTCAAGGAACGTTGAGTCGTTACATCGCTAATCGCGAAATCTTCAATAAGAAAATGGGACGCGATCATCCCGTCCCAGAGCAGTACAGTATTACGGGGCATGCTGCGGACGGTGTCACAGATGCTGAACTGGCAGAAGAATCAGAACGCCTTCGATTGGTTATAGAAGGCACGGGGCTATCTCATGATATCGTCGTGATCGATACCCCGGGCGCCGCCAACAAGCTTTCATTCTTAGCACATACATATGCGGACACACTGATCACGCCGATGAACGACAGTTTTGTTGATCTTGATGGCTTAGCGCATATGGATGGACATGGTCTGAACATAAAGGGACCTAGTCATTATTCCGAAGCTATCTGGGAAGCCAAAAAAGAAAAAGCAGCGCGTGATAGCGGGACCATCGATTGGATTGTGATGCGAAGCCGTTTGTCGAACCTGGAAGCGCACAACAAGCGTGAAGTGGAACAGGCTATTCGTGAGCTTTCAAAGAGACTAGGATTTCGCGCACTTCCAGGATTTTCTGAACGCGTTATTTTTCGCGAACTCTTCCTTATCGGGTTAACAATTCTAGACCTGAAGCAGGCCGCAGGCGGGGGTGCATTAAGTCGATCGCATTTGGCCGCAAGAGATGAAGTGTTTGTGATTATTGATAGCCTTAAGCTGCCTCTATTGCCTACAGCTATATAAAGTAATCTTGAGGCCTAGCTGGGCATGGCAATATGCGGAAACCCGCTTATCTCATAGTATATATCTGAGAAAAGGAACGTACGTGGCAGACGATTTACCCGATAAAAGCGCACGCCCAAAAGACGTCGATGCATTCTTATCAAAGGTTGCTGCAACACCTAAACGTGCGCGTACCAATGGTCAGCGCGGGCGTTTGATGTTTGCAATGGATGCGACGGCCAGCCGTCAGCCATCATGGGATACGGCTGCATCAATTCAGGGACAGATGTTTCAAGAAACGGCTGCATTGGGTGGGCTGGATATCCAGTTGACGTTTTATCGTGGTTTCGGTGAGTTCAAGGTTGGGCCCTGGACGACAAACGAGCGCGACCTTATGCGTTTGATGACCTCTGTATTCTGCCTTGCGGGCGAGACACAAGTCTCAAAAGTTTTGCAGCATGCTGTAAATGAGGCCAAACGTGACCGATTGAATGCGATGGTTTTTGTGGGTGACTGCGTTGAAGAAGATGTTGATCATCTGGGCAAGATCGCAGGCGAGCTTGGCTTATTAGGTGTACCGGCATTTATCTTTCATGAAGGACATGATCCAGTGGCGAAATTCGCATTTCAGCAAATTGCGACGCTATCAGGTGGTGCATGTATGAGCTTTGATTATTCCAGTGCCTCTGTATTGCGCGAATTGCTGGCGGCGGTTGCGGTATATGCCGCCGGTGGCAGGGCCGCATTGGAAGACAAAGCGAAACGTGAAGGTGGTACCGTGTTGAAGTTGACCAATCAGATGAACAGTAACGGCTCATGATCTATCTCATTCTTGGCGTCTCATTGCTGGCAGTGCTTCTTTTAGCGGGAAAATGGTTTGTGAATGCTGAACCAAAGATGATGGTTCATTCATTGAAATGGGTCGCTTACGGTGCTGGTGGAATCGTTTTATTATTTGTCGTGTTTAGCGGCAAATTTATGATGTTGATCTGGTTGCTACCAGTATTGCTGCCTTGGCTGATGCGAGCCCGAGCAGCTGCTCGTTGCGCAAAGAATAATTCCCGTATGGAATCCGGTGGCTCTCGTGGAATGGGCAGCGAAGTCTTAAGTGAGTTTCTTGAGATGTACCTGGATCATGACACAGGGGGTATGGATGGTGTGGTTCGAAAAGGGCTTTACAACGGCAAGAACCTGAGGACATTGTCGTTCGAAGAGCTTGTCGATCTCTATGAAACGTATGCTGTACAGGATGTCGAATCAGCTCGGCTTCTGGCGGCATATCTGGATAGAACACACTTAGAATGGCGTGATAGCGCAGATAACGCATCTCATCAAAATGAAGATACGCAGCAGAATCGGTCAAGTGGCTCCATGGATCGCGCCGAAGCTTATAGGGTGCTGGGATTAGATGATGATGCTGACGAAGCCGCGATTAAAGCTGCGCATCACAGACTTATCGCCAGTTTACACCCTGATCGTGGCGGTTCTGCTTATTTAGCGTCAAAAATCAACGAAGCGCGTGACGTCTTATTAAAATCATAACTTGGGTATTCTACCATCATTTTCGCACTGCTTGCCCGAACGCCTTGGGTATGGCAGAAAACCGGTGATTTTAAGCGTCTTAAGGGGATGAATTTATGCGCGTCGCAATTATCGGAACAGGCTATGTCGGCCTTGTTTCTGGAGCATGTTTCTCAGAATTTGGACATAATGTAATTTGTGTTGATAAAGATGACGCTAAGATTGTTGGTCTTCATAAGGGGCAAATGCCGATTTATGAGCCAGGCCTTGAAGATCTTGTTGCCAATAACGTGAAGGCCGAGCGCCTCAATTTTACGACAGATTTAACTGCTGCTCTAAAAGGTGTGAGCGCTGTTTTTATTGCAGTGGGTACGCCGAGCCGTCGCGGTGACGGGCATGCTGATCTTAGTTATGTTTACGCTGCAGCTGAGGAAATTGCGCATGCAATGGACGGTTATACAGTCGTTGTAACCAAATCAACGGTTCCTGTTGGTACAGGTCGGGAAGTTGAACGGATTATTCGTGAAGCACGTCCTGATGCGGAATTCGATGTCGTCTCAAACCCAGAGTTCTTACGTGAAGGTTCGGCCATTAGTGATTTCATGCGCCCGGACCGGGTTGTTATTGGTACAGCTTCTGAGCGTGCGCGCAATGTCATGCGTGACCTTTATCGTCCTCTATTTCTTATTGAGACACCCATTGTGTTTACATCGCGCCAGTCTTCCGAGCTGATCAAATATGCTGCGAACACA
>CAWUWH010000193.1:0-5781 GCA_963926035.1 uncultured Rhodospirillales bacterium | reverse complement strand
CGTCAGGCTTATAAATGCCAATCTTATCGACAGACGACACAGCGTCCAGCTCAAGACCGGCATTGTTAACGGCTGAATTCAGCATATCTGGTGAGCCGTTGGACAACGTCGCGACTTTCTTGCCACCAGCTTTAAGTTTCTGCAATACGCCCGGTACTTCAGGATACGCATCCAGCTTGAAGTACACATCCAATAGCTTTTGTCGCAACACAGCGTCTTCAACCTTTAAAGACGCCATTGCGTAGTCCAGCGCATCCTGTGTGATCTGCCAGAACGGAACGTACTCATCCATCAGGCTTCTGAGCCATGTATACTGAAGTTGCTTATCCCGCCAGATTTGCGCCAAAGGCGCCCATTGATCACCCAAGTCTTCCTGGCAATGCGATGCAGCAGCCGCAACATCAAACAGTGTCCCATAGGCATCAAAAACGCAGGCGTCGATATTGTCTATTACGGCCATGATAGGCTCCCTCAATTTTTTGATTTAAAATCAGATTGGCAACAGTGTGCGGCTGCGATGTTTTCGGGTCAAGTGGAGGTCAGGACACAGATTTGTGAAATGTTGGCGTGAAGCGCCCGGTGAGTAAGTAGCCGTTTAGCCTTTGTCGCGGAGGAGGCGGCCTTTTTGACGATCCCAGTCACGCTCTTTGACGGTTTCGCGTTTATCGAACGAGCGCTTACCCTCACCCAAGGCCAATTCCAATTTTGCCAACCCGCGATCATTGAAATAGATTTTGAGCGGTACAAGCGCCATGCCTTTTTGTTTCTGAGATCCAAGCAAGTGCGACATCTGACGCCGATGCATCAGCAGTTTACGGTCACGAATAGGCTCGTGGTTAAAAACGCTCGATGCCCCTTCATAGACCGGGATATGCGTGTTGAATAAATACATTTCGCCATGTTTTTCACCGGCGAAGGCTTCATTCAAGCTGGCGCGACCGGCACGCAAGGATTTCACCTCGGTACCGGTCAGCATTAAGCCAACTTCCATCGTCTCAACAATACTGTAGTCCCGCCGCGCGCGACGGTTCTGAGCAACGATATTGCTGGTCGATGTCTTTTTCTTTTTGTTTTTACCGGCCATTACGGCACCTGATGAACCCTTACTAGTTTAAGAGCCCCGCCGATTGCATCGCATCGCGCACTTGCGCTTTTGAGCTATCGGAGATCTCGCAGAGCGGCAGACGGACTTCGTCTGTGCATTTGCCAAGCAAGCTCGCAGCGTACTTCACAGGGCCAGGGCTTGCCTCGCAGAACATTGAAATATGCAAAGGCATCAAGCGCTTTTGAAGATCAAGCACCGTATCCAGATCGCGTGACTGCCAAGCTGTATGAAGTTCTGAGCATGCTCGCGGCGCAACGTTTGCTGTCACCGAAATACATCCATCACCACCACCTGCAAGGAACGGCACAATCGTACCATCTTCACCGGACAATTGTGCGAACTCATGGCCAATCTGCATCGATGTTCTCATTGGACGCATGGCATCTGCTGATGCGTCTTTGACGCCGACAATGTTTGGCATTTCAGCCAAACGGGCCATCGTATCAACGCTCATATCGACAATGCTGCGACCCGGAATATTATAGATCAAAATCGGAATATCTACAGCATCTGCGATGGTCGCATAATGACGATAAAGGCCTTCTTGAGTTGGCTTGTTGTAATATGGGGTGACAATCAACGCAGCATCGGCACCGGCACGCTTGGCATTTTTAGTCAAACGGATTGCTTCAGCAGTAGAATTTGACCCTGCACCCGCGACGACAGGCACGCGGCCATTCGCTACTTCAATACAAAGTTCGACGACTTCATCGTGCTCATCATGCGACAGCGTTGGCGACTCACCCGTGGTCCCACAAGGAACAAGACCGTGCGTACCTTCGGCGATTTGCCATTCGACGAACGATTTGAACGATGATTTATCCACGTCACCATTTTTAAAAGGTGTGAGCAGCGCCACATATGAACCTTTGAACATCGTTCCCTCCTTGGGACTAAGTGTTAATATACAGGTCGGAACCATATAGCCGCCGGGCCTTTGGAGCAAGAGGGGCAACGGGTCCATTACAATAAAAAGCAGATCGAGGACGTATTGTAATTACTCCGGGCTCTTAACATCTTCGTGACATCTATGTGGCGTTATTGTGGCCAGGTATATTCTCGCGGTAATATATCCATTATCAGAACAGCTGTTCAGCGATGAAAGCGAATACTTCTTTGCGATATTTAATGAGCATTCTTTGCGCCGCGCTTTTTGTGCTGGCGCTTTCAGGGACGAGCGTCCACGCGGATGCGCTGTCTGCTGGAGAAGCACGCACGTTCTCAGCAGCGCTTAAAGAAGTCCAACGCAGCAACAAAAAGCGCCTTAATCATTACGCACGCCAACTTCGCGATCCCTTGGCGCGTAAAGTTGTCTCTTGGTACGTCATGTTTCAGGGCGGGTTTGGTACTGACTTCGATGCGATTAATGCGTTTATCCAGCAAAACCCTGAATGGCCTCGCAGTCAGCGACTGCTAGGTCGCGCGGAAGAAGCCCTCAAGAACAATCAAGAACCAAATTTTGTCATTGATTGGTTTGCTGGTCGTGAGCCCATCACAACCCTTGGACGTGAGAAGCTGGCTGATGCATTAATACGCAATGGCAAGGTCGATGTCGGCAAGTCAATGATCAAAGACATTTGGATCAATGAAAACTTTGCCAAGGGGCATGAGAAATCTTTCTATCGGAAATACCGCAAACATTTGACAATAGGTGACAATCGCGCCCGCGCAGATCGCTTGATATGGGAAGGCCGATACTGGCCCGCACAACGGATGATTTACCGGGTCGATGCCAAGTATCAGAAACTGATCCAGGCACGAACGTCACTCCGGCGCATGCTCGGTAACGTTGATTATTTGGTCACGAATGTCCCGAAAAACCTGCAGAATGATGCTGGCTTAATTTATGAACGATTACGCTGGCGGCGTAAAAAGGGTCTCGATAGCTCGTATGAGCTTTTGAAGAACCTCCCCGAAGGTGTGCCGCATCCAAACCGCTGGTGGTCTGAGCGCGCCATCCTTGCGCGTAATTTGTTACAAAAAGGGTTTATCTCAGAAGCCTACCGGGTCGCTGCTCAACACGGATTAACCCAAGAACATGCGACGAAGAATGCAGAGGCTGAATTCATGTCTGGCTGGATTGCGCTTCGTTATCTCAATGAGCCCAAGACCGCATATGCACATTTCAAACGTTTATACGATTCTGTGAAATTTCCTGTTAGCCTGTCCCGTGGCGCATATTGGACGGGTCGTGCCTTGGCCGCGCAGGACAAAAACAAAGAAGCCAAAACATGGTTCGCCACCGCAGCGCGATATCCAACGACGTATTACGGACAACTTGCTTATGCTCAAGTGACGCCAGGGCAGGGACTTAAACTCCCTCCTGATCCAAGCGTTGATGATGAAACAAGTAAACGGTTCGACACGCATGAACTGGTTCGCGCCGTGCGGATGCTGGCCGCAGCTGGTGAAGCAGATCGTTTATATTCACTGATCATCAAAATTGCATCATTGGAAGCAACACCAGGCTGGCACAGCCTTACCGCAAGGCTGGCACGCTTGAGTGGACGCCCTGATTTAGCAATCCGTGTCGCTAAAAATACATTGCAGGACTTTGGGTCCTTCGTAGCGGGCGGTTACCCAACACTAGTGCCGCCACGCATGCCAAAGCGTGTAAAAGCAGATAAGCCAGAAGCCCCGCTAACACTTGCCGTTATCCGTCAGGAAAGCGAATACGATGCCAAGGCGATCAGTCATGCTGGCGCGCGAGGATTGATGCAGTTGATGCCTGCGACCGCAAAGAGTGTCGCCAAGCAGGCCGGTCTTCGGTACTCAAAAGTTAAGCTGACCAGCGATCCCGATTACAATGTGACGCTTGGACAATCGTATCTGGCAGGACTCATCAAACAATATGATGGCTATTTGCCAATGGCGATTGCCGCCTATAACGCGGGCCCACATCGGATCCGACAATGGACCAAGCAAAACGGCGATCCACGCGACCCTCAGGTCGACGCCATCGATTGGATTGAGCAAATACCATTCACCGAAACCCGCAACTACGTCCAGCGCGTGCTTGAGAACGTTCAAGTATATCGACTGCGTTTAGCCGACACCGAAGTCGCACTTGGCCTTGAAGAAGATTTGCGGAAATGACCGACGATGATCAGCGCTATGCCGATCTTTTCAAAGGGAAACCCGGCACGGTCTTGGGTTCGTCTAACGAACCGCCGATAGAAACGCGCGTGGGTTTTGTCAGTGCGAAGAAAAAAGCTGTCTCAGAAAAACGACTACCGCCGCGCCGCAATCACAGCGGTCGCATGCCTCCCGGCCAAGACGTTGTCGACACATGGCCAGTCCTGGATTTAGGGCATCAACCCCTTGTTCCAACGAACCAATGGTCTCTTGATATCAAAGGGGATGTTACTCGTCCTTTGAGCATCGACTGGGATGCTTTCAATAATCTGCCGCAATCTAAGATCAACGCGGATATCCACTGCGTGACAGCCTGGTCCTTGCTGAACAACGTGTGGGAAGGGGTTAGCGCACGCCAACTCATTGCGATGGTTCAGCCACGAGAAGCCACAAAACACGTGATCTTTCATGCCCATGACGGCTACCGGGCAAACGTTTCAATGACGCGGTTTGCCGAAGAAAATGCATTGCTCGCCCGCACATGGAATGGCGCCCCTACAACGCGTGAGCATGGCGGTCCCGTTCGTATGGTCATGCCGTCACTGTATTTCTGTAAAAGTGCGAAATGGGTTCGATAAATTACATTCCTCGAGCACGATGTTAAGGGGTATTGGGAAGCACTTGACTATCATAATGAAGGTGATCCATGGCAAGAACAGCGCTATACGTAACCGTCCTTCATTCCATCAATAATGACGATGGCAGTATTTGTGTGGACATTTTTCGGAGGCCAGACGGCAGCATTGGCTTTGAAGAATTTCGCCGTGACGTCGAAGACCCATCGGGATGGTTTCCGATTGGCGGCTATATAAACGCACGTTACGACACCCCAGAAGCAGCAGAAGCAGACGCGATACATACCGTTGTATGGTTCACTGGCATTTAACTTAGTAATCCAAACTCACACTGCTCGCGTAAAGTAGAATAACGGAACTTTATTGAAAGAGACCGTATGCGTATCTATATCGTGGTAGTCCTCATCTATAGTTTTTTTGCACCTCAAGTGCTGGAAGCAAATCAAATGACTTTTCATGATTTTGAATTCACTACCATCGAAGGTGATCCCCTCCCTGCGAGCACCTTCAAGGGCAAAGCCGTCCTCGTTGTGAACACAGCATCGCTTTGTGGTTTAACAAATCAGTATGCAGGCCTGCAAGCCCTTTGGGATAACTACCGCGACCAAGGCTTGGTTGTCCTCGCTGTGCCATCAAATGATTTCGGGGGACAAGAACCCAGCAAGGAAAGTGACATCAAAACGTTCTGCGAGACGAACTTCGATGTCGATTTCCCCATGACAACAAAGCAAAAGGTCAAAGGCTCGGATGCGCATCCGTTTTATAAATGGGTTAAAGACCAGGTAGGGGTGATGGGTTCGCCGAAATGGAATTTCCACAAATATTTGATTGCGCCCGATGGCACGTTGACCGACTGGTTCGCCACCACAACATCACCGGATGCGAAGAAGGTCACAAAAGCCATCGAAGCTATCCTGCCAAAATAAAATCATCTCAAGGTCACTTGCTCCTGCCGATGTCTGCTCG
>CAWUWH010000192.1:0-2917 GCA_963926035.1 uncultured Rhodospirillales bacterium | reverse complement strand
ATTAGGTCGGCACCCCAAAAAATTAAGTGACCTTCAACGCCTTCATGCGTCCAAAGGTTATTTCCGATGTACCTTCCCCCAAAGCCGCCTCGACCTGTTTAATTTCGGTCTCGTTAGCTTTCGCCGTCAACTGTTGATAGGTATCAACCCACCCTTCCAGCGCATTTTTTACGTCTCCATTAGGTCTTGCGAACCGACCGTGCATGTAAACGTTCTTACTCAATAACACCTTTAACATCGGTGCAAACCCTACCTCTGAGAGGTGGTCGCAGAGACGTGCAGTGTCAAGGCTTTCATGAGCAGCGAGGGTGTTTAAGACCTGCTGCCTCAATTTGTCAAGGTCAGGCGCAGAAAACTCAACCATACCAAGGTTTTCTTCTATCTCGTCAAACACCTCAGGATAGTTAATTAAGGTGGCTAACAAAATACGTTCTCGTAGCGTATCTGGGGACGGGATTCCTGATGTTTCTGCGCGCGCATCGGTGATCACCGCGCCCTCGGTCTTGCCAGTGTTATATCCGCGCTTGGATTTGTAAGGCTTTTCCGGGCTATATGATTGCGGTTGTGCCCCGCGTTCACCCCAAAGTTTGCGCGAGAAAAAATCTGAAAAATGACGCCTGAACGTAGGGTCTGAGATATCGCGTGCACGTGCGTTTAATTTTTGCTGCACGTAGGCACGATCTTCAGGGCTCTGTGGCAATTGTCCGCCACTGATCTCACGCCAAATGACTTCTGACAATGGAAGTGCCTGTGTGACCAAGTCATCAAAGGCTTGGCGTCCTTGTGATTGCACAAGGCTGTCAGGGTCTTCCCCTTTTGGCAGGACAGCGAACCTGAGCGTCTGGCCGGCCTTCATCACCGGAAGGGCGCGTTCTGCCGTGCGATGGGCAGCGCGCTGACCCGCGGTATCCCCATCAAAGCAGAGAACGGGCTCACGGACGATCCGCCACAAGTCTTTTAATTGCTCATCCGTCAATGCGGTGCCAAGCGGTGCGACAGCATTATCGATCCCGGCTCGTGCCAGGCCAATAACATCCATATAGCCTTCACAGACGATCATACGGCCAGCTTTCCGCGCAGGACCGGAGGCGTGGTGTAATCCATATAATGAATAGCGTTTTTGAAATACGGGTGTTTCTGGGCTGTTTAAGTATTTAGGCTCGCCGTCGCCCAAGATACGTCCGCCAAATGCAATTACCTGGCCACGGCGGTCCTGGATCGGAAACATCACGCGTCCGCGGAACCAGTCGTATGGGCTGCCGCTTTCTGGGACGCGGAGTAAGCCAGCCTCGACCATCATCTCTTCTGGGACATCTTCGTGCGATAAGGCCGCCTTTAGGGCGCTCCGTCCGTCAGGTGCAAATCCCAGACGCCAATGATGGATCATTTGATCATTCAGACCGCGATTCTTGAAATATTCCAGCGCGACCTTTCCTTCGGGCATCCGCAGCATCTTTTCGTAAAACGTGCACGCCAGCTCATTGACCTCGGTCATGCCTTTACGTTTTTGATGCTTTTCGCGTTCTTCAGGGCTGTCGCGTGGTATCTCGAGACCGGCTTCGCTGGCGAGCTTTTCGACGGCTTCCGGGAAGGACATACCCTCAACTTCAATCAAGAAGGTGAACACGTCGCCAGAGTTCTGTGTCGAGAAACACTTATAGAAGCCCTTGTCTTCCATTACGTGGAACGATGGCGACTTCTCATTGGTAAACGGGGAAAGGCCCCAGAAATCACCCCGTGCACGTTCCTTAAGGCGCACAGTGCGGCCGACGACATCAACGATTGATATACGTCTTCTGATCTCATCAAGAAATTCAGGTGTAAAATTCATGGACGCTCCGAATGCCTACCACTTAGAATACACCCATGCAGCACTGCATGAAAGCGCGCTGGTGGCTAAGTTATCCCGGTTATTAAGAGGTTATCCACAGGGAGGCGGATTAGCAGGCGCCGAGTTGCGCCTTAACTTTGCCTGAAACCTTAGAGAAATCCATGCGTCCTGCATGATTAGCCTTCAGCGCAGCCATCACTTTGCCCATATCTTTGATGCAATCTGCGCCGCATTTAGATATCGCAGCCGTGATTGCGGCGTCTGTTTCGTCATCAGAAAGCTGTTTTGGCAAGAAATGCTCAATATACGCGATCTCTTCGGCTTCTTGCTGTGCCAAGTCCGGACGCACGCCTTTTGTATAGGCTTCAATGCTGTCACGGCGTTGCTTGACCATGGATTGTAGCAATCCGAGGATCTCATCTTCACCAATGCCGTCGCTATTACCTTTAAAGCGTGCTTGAATATCCCGGTCTTTCAGGGCAGCATTGATCAAACGAATTGTTGAGATTTTGCGCTCTTCTTTTGCACGCATTGCGTCTTTGAGCATGCCATTCAATTGCTGTCTTAGCATGGAATCTTCCCCTGTTTGGTTCGAAGGGCCGGAAGTTAAACTATCAACGCAGCCCTGACAACTGAGTTGTGATTTGTAAATTATTGTTTTTAAACAATAAAAATAAAATTTACGAATGCTTGACGTAGCCACGTGGTTTGCGTATCAAATCTCGCAGTCGAAACTGACCCGGCTGGCAATCATTGTGACACAACAAATAGAAATTCCAGCTCCCGTCCGCAAGGGGAAGGAATCTTTGCGCGCTTCAGGCGAAACATCACAAGCACCCATTGGCGCTACGGCTGTCATTGTTCTGGGTGACGGCTCATGTATATGGGGTCATGGGGTGGGCGCTACTGGCGCTTCCGTAGGAGAAGTGTGCTTCAATACGTCGATCACTGGATACCAGGAAATTATGACAGACCCGAGTTATGCCGGGCAGATCATTACCTTCACGTTCCCGCACATAGGCAACGTAGGCATCAACATTGAAGATATTGAAACCATCACACCCGCAGCGCGCGGCTGTATCTTGC
>CAWUWH010000191.1:0-10356 GCA_963926035.1 uncultured Rhodospirillales bacterium | reverse complement strand
TTGGCGCCAAAACAAATCGGGACAAAGCGCCACGTAGCCTGCGGCCGCCCATTCATCCGTGATACCACGCATAACTAAGTTCACGCCAAAGATTTCCTGAATCACAACTACGCCGGGGCCTGAACCACCCTCGGGCAATGCCAGGTATCCTGAAAATGCGCCACCATCATTTGATTTAATTGTTATGTCCTGTCCGCTCATGAACACGTCCTCCCGCTTATCAGATTAAGTTTGCAGATAATGTACCGACACACGGTCCAAATGTAAAAAACGCATATATAAATAAAAACCGCGTACACAAACATGATCAAGAAGAAGAATTTGATGGACTTGGACAAGCCTCGCTGATGTGTATTCTACATGCTTATAAATTCATTTTATTATAAAAATTTGTCTATAGGTAAATTTAATTTTTTATATACAATAAAATTATGTAAAAAATGCGCAATGGATTGATTTAACCATCGAAAAACTGGCTTTTTTCATGATCAGGATTATGGCGGCAAAAAAGCCGGGCGCTATCGGGTTTCTGATAAGCTTCTTCGTAAACTCGCGAACCGGAAAAGGCTTTATGAGAACGACATATAAGTCCTCAGACGCGCCTTATTTGAGCGTGGTTTTGTACTCATAGATTTAAATACGTTCAATGTCGTCATGTCTGCGAACGCATTTACGAACTACCGGCGCGTCAGTGATGGACAAATTCATGAATAAAGATTTGCCGCAAAAGAAACGTATCGTAAAAAAATATAAACCACCGTTTATCATCGGCTGGCGAGAGATCATCGGCCTACCTGATTTTGGTATTTTGGGTATGTGCGCCAAAATCGACACCGGCGCCAGATCCTCTGCGTTGCATGCTGAAAACCAAGATGTTTTGAACGCGACGGCTCAATGTGGGTCAGGTTTTACTTTCCTATTAAAAGCCAACCAAGATCATACAGACTTGAAGCGCCCGTTATTGACGAACGCATGATTAAAAATACCGGTGGCGTACCTGAACTTCGAATAGTTATTCGAACAATATTAATTATGGGATCACGGCATTGGGGTATAGATGTATCACTAGCTGACCGAAAAAAGATGGGATTTGACCTTATTATTGGTCGAACTGCGTTGCGCGGCAAAAAGGCACTTGTTGATCCAAGAAAATCATACATTTTGGATCAAGACCTACCGCATCAACGGTGATAGAAAGCCGCCTTCTCACCGCTATTTATCAAAAAATAAAAAAGGAGTGCCCTATGAAAATTGCAATGATGGCAAGGAATGCTGATCTTTATTCGCATCAACACTTAAAAGAAGCGGCAGAAGCGCGCGGTCACAGTCTCGATATCATTAACACTCTTCGCTGCTACATGAACATCGCTTCGTCTCGCCCTGAAATTTATTACAATGGCGAAAAGCTAGTTGGCTATGATGCCGTCACACCTCGTGTCGGTGCTTCCGTGACCTTCAATGGCCTGGCGGTTTTTAAGACAATTCGAAATGATGGGCGTCTATCCATTGAATGAGACCGTCGCTATTGGTCGTTAGCGAGATAAATTACGATCAATGCAGCTGTTTGCACGAGATAACATTGGACTTCCTGTGACAACGTTTGTCCATGACCCAAAGCAAACAGAAGAAGTGCTCGCTCTTGCTGGCGACGCGCCGCTCGTTATCAAACTTCTTGAAGGAACGCAGGGCATTGATGTGGTGCTTGCAGATATAAACCGTTCAGCAAGGTCAGTAATCGAGGCATTCCATGGTAAACATATTAGTTTAAGAATTTATCAAAGAAGCCAGTGGGACAGATATCCGCGCTCTGATTGTCGGCGGTAAAGTCATGAAACGCTCTGGAGGCGCGGACGATTTCCGCTCAAGCCTTCATCTTGGCGGCAGTGGCGAGAGATGATTAAAATCACCCCTAAAGAGTAATCTACGGCCGTTCGTGCCGCCAAGTCTATGGAGCTGAATGTCTGTGGTGTCGATATGGTTCGTGCCAATGATGGACCGGTCGTCATGGAAGTAAACTCTTCGCCATGCCTTCAGGATGTTAAAAATGCAACCAGCATCGATGTTGCTGAAAAAATTATTGAATTTCTCGAGGCCAATGCGGTCAAAGGGAAAACAAAAACCAAAGGTCAGGGCTGATGAAAGACCAATCACCATTTATAATTGGTGCATTCAAGATCACAAGCACAGTGGACCTTCCTGTCAGCGCAGCCATTCACGGCGATGAAATGATTGGCGTTGAGATCGCGCGCAGATTGTTACGCGCTCCGCAGCTTGATCGTATCAAAGGCACTTTGCTTGTTATTCCAATCGTCAACTCAATAGGATTTCTGGACCATTCTCGTTATTTGCCCGATCGCCGAGATTTGAACTGATCTTTTCCAGGCACAGATCGCGACTCGTTAGCCAGTCGGTTGGCGCATCTCTCTCGAAAAGAGATCGTTGAACGCGCTAATTTTGGGATAGATCTTCATTCAGCAGCGGTGCACCGTATCAACATGCCACAAATTCGTGTCTCTGCTTCACAAGAGAAAACCATGGAACTGGCAAAAGCAGTTGGTGCGCCCGTTATCATTAAGTCGAAGCTACGCGAAGGATCGTTACGCCAATCCGCTCAAACCCTTGGTGTCGACATGCTCTTATACGAAGCTGGGGAAGGATTGCGGTTTGACGAACTCTCAGCGCGCGTTGGCGTTTTGGGAATCCTTAGGGTGATGGCTGCGCTTGAAATGACGCCCCCCTAAACGGGCAACCAAAACTATGCGCAATTCAGTCCTTTCGTCATCCAGTTCATGGCTGCGCGCGCCTGCAGGTGGCTTGATGCGATCCTTTTAAAGAACCGGCGAAAGCGTCACCAAAGGTGATGTACTCGTGATTGTCTCGGACCCTTTCAGCGAAACAGAGTTTGAAATCACTGCAGGAACAACGGGCGTGATTATTGAACGCACAAATTTACCAGTGATAAATAAGGGTGATGCAATGTTTCATATAGCTATCCCAGACAGCAAACCATCCAGCGCCATTGAAAAGCACGTTACCGAGCATAACAACGCTGAGCCGATGTTTGATGAAGATGAGATCATTTAGAGCATCAATCAGAAGGTCAATTACTGCTCTGAATAGTCTTAGATATTAAACCCAGTACCGTCATCCCCGGAAGACAGAATCCAAGCCCTTACCGTTGCGTTCAATACGAATTCGCCACTCTTCATTCCTCTGCCCACCAAGGGACCCTTGCAGATCATCTACGTTTTGGATGAGCTGGTTGTTGATCAAGCGGACAATGTCACCAGGCCTGAAATCAAGACGGTTCGCAGCACTGCCTCGGCGAATACGAAGTATCACAACGCCGTTGCCAAACAGATTGATGTTGTATTCATCCGCAAGCGCCGGTGATAGGTTGCCGACTACTGCACCTGAAAGCGGTGTTCGTCCTTCTATCTCGGTGATATGCGGCGCTGGCTTATCTGGTGCAGGATTAAGATTAACGGTTAAGGCGAGAACTTGATTACCTCGGAGTACGCGAAGGACCGCCTGATCGCCAACGGGCAACGTTGCTATCCGATAATCCAGATCATCAGGGCTGACAATCTCGTGACCATTGACGGCGAGGATCACGTCACCAGCCTGCAAACCACCAAGCCCGGCTGAGCCGCGCTCGTGCACCTGATTGATAATCACCCCTTGAGGCAAACTCATCCCCAAAGATAGCGCAATATCAGACGTCACAGCCTGCCCATAGGCACCGAGCCAAGGTCGAATAATCCGACCATCCTCAGCCAATCCATTAATGACGGCGCGCACCATATTTGATGGGATTGCAAAACCAATACCATGCGAGCCACCACTTTTTGAAAAAATAGACGTATTCACACCAACCAGCTTGCCATCCATCGACAAAAGCGCGCCACCGGAATTCCCTGGATTGATCGCAGCGTCTGTTTGAATGAACGACTTTAATTCAGTCTGGCTAGCGATAGAGCGCGCAAGGGCCGAGACGATACCACTTGTCACGGTCTGCCCAACACCGAACGGATTGCCGATAGCAAGCACAAGGTCGCCGACTTTCAACTCGTCTGAGTCTCTCAAAGACAACGTTGGCAAGTCTTTGCCACCCGGATTAATTTTCAATACGGAAAGATCCGTTTTTTTATCCGAGACAACGAGCTTAGCTTCAAATTCGCGCTTATCTGCCAGTACAACGACGACCTTATCTGCGCCTTCAATGACATGCTGATTCGTCACAATCATGCCGTCAGAGCGCACGATAACGCCAGAACCTAATGAATTGTGTTGTTCACGTCGTGGACGATTGAGTTGTGGTTCAAGCTCACCAAAAAATCGCTTAAAGAACGGGTCATTGAAAAGCGGTATCGTCTGCCGGTTTGTGACGATTTTCTGCGTGTAGATGTTCACTACTGCGGGTGCAGCTTGCTCAACCAACGGTGCATACGACAGCTGTATCTGCAACTCACTTTGCGGCACAACTCTCTGGTCACTGTGTACGCCCGTCGGCGCCATCAGTGCCACAACGAGGCACAAGGATAGTGAAAGTATACGCATGCACATTAGATAGGTTGTTCGACAAATGATGTCGATACATTTTGCAGTATTAATGTAAGGTTCATGTAGAGGAAAAGCAAAAACGAAAACGGCGCCCCGAAGGACGCCGTCTCGAAATCATATTTAAAAAGCCTTACGCTTCTGCGTTGTCCATCTCGGCCTCAGCTTCGACACGCGCCTTATCGGCAGCACCCTTAGCATCCGGGTCGCGGTCAACGAGTTCGATGAAAGCCATTGGCGCACTATCACCATGACGGAAACCAGCCTTAAGAACACGTGCATAGCCGCCTGGACGGTCAGCATAACGCTCAGCCAATGTTGAGAACAATTTAGCGACAACTGCTTCGTCACGAAGGAATGCAAACGCACGACGACGGTCATGCAATGTACCCTTCTTGCCCAAAGAAATCATTCTGTCGACGAAGCGGCGTAATTCTTTAGCCTTAGGCAGTGTTGTCTTGATTTGTTCGTGCAACAAAAGCGACGCAGTCATGTTCGAAAACATTGCTTTACGATGCGACGGTGTGCGATTCAGTTTACGGTAACCGTTACCATGTCTCATATCAGGCTCCTTATCTATTGCCTACGCGTGCCATTTTACCCGCAGGTCATCTATTTATAATCAAATTGGGACTGGTGCCACATTGGACACCGCCCGGTCACTTAAAACATAAGATCAGAATGGATCTTCAAGCTTCTTAGCCATGTCTTCGATGTTCTCAGGTGGCCACTCAGCAATTTCCAAACCAAGATGCAAACCCATCTGAGACAGCACTTCTTTGATCTCGTTCAAAGATTTGCGGCCAAAGTTTGGCGTACGGAGCATATCTGCTTCTGTTTTTTGAACCAGATCACCGATGTAAATGATATTGTCGTTCTTAAGGCAATTTGCCGAACGAACGGACAACTCAAGCTCATCGACCTTACGAAGCAAGTTGCGGTTGAACGGCAGCTCATCACTACGCTCTTCTACGACTTCACCTGAAGGCTCATCAAAGTTGATGAATAACTGGAGCTGGTCTTGAAGAATACGTGCAGCCAAAGCCACTGCATCTTCAGGCGTTACAGCACCATTTGTTGTCACTTCGAGGAAAAGCTTATCGTAATCGGTTTCTTGTCCGACACGTGTGTTCTCGACTTTGTAAGCAACCTTTCGAACAGGTGAGAAAACAGCATCGATCGGAATAAGACCGATTGGGCTATCGTCTGGACGGTTCTGAGACGCAGCAACATAGCCCTTCCCGTTTTCGACGGTTAGTTCCATGCTCAGCGATGCCCCTTTATCAAGGTGGCAAATTATGAGATCCGGTTCCATAACTTCAATGTCTGGACCGGTTTCAATCATGCTCGCAGTCACTTCACCAGGACCGCTTGCCTTCAACGTCATCCGCTTTGGGCCTTCAGCCATCATCCGCAAGCCCAAAGACTTGATATTAAGAACAATGTCGGTGACGTCTTCACGAACGCCGGCGATAGATGAGAACTCGTGCAGAACACTATCAATTTGAATCGACGTTACAGCAGCACCCTGCAATGAAGATAAAAGAATACGACGCAGCGCATTCCCTAACGTCAGACCGAAGCCACGCTCAAGCGGCTCAGCGACAATAGTCGCCTGACGCCCAACAAGCGTACCAGGTACAACTTCGAGTTTCGATGGTTTGATTAATTCTTGCCAATTATTCTGAAGCACTTCAGGAACCTCGCGCTCACAAATGATGACATCGTCCTTTAAGCGGAAGGGCGATGCCTAGTTTACGGCTCGGGCGAAATCAAACATTATGTTTAAAATCACCCGAAATGAACATCGCCCAGGAAAAAGTCCCGGACGAAATGGGTCTTAGACCCGACGACGCTTTCTAGGACGACATCCATTATGCGGGATCGGCGTCACGTCGCGAATAGCTGTAATGTTGAATCCGACAGACTGCAAAGCACGCAATGCAGATTCACGTCCGGAACCAGGGCCTTTGACCTGAACTTCCAAGGTCTTCATGCCATGCTCCATGGCGGCACGACCAACAACTTCACCAGCGACCTGTGCGGCATAAGGAGTAGATTTACGAGACCCTTTAAAGCCCTGTGCACCAGCCGATGACCATGCAATAGAATTGCCTTGGGCATCAGTGATCGTAATGATCGTGTTGTTAAACGTCGAATTGACGTGTGCGATACCTGCCGCGATATTTTTACGTTCGCGACGTTTTGAACGCGTTGTTGCTGCTTTGGCCATGATGTTCCGCCCTTAAGCTTTCTTCTTACCGGCAATAGCCTTTGAAGGGCCCTTGCGAGTACGTGCGTTAGTGTGTGTCCGTTGACCGCGTACAGGCAGTCCACGACGATGACGCAATCCACGATAGCAACCCAAATCCATCAGGCGCTTAATATTCATTGCAATATCACGACGCAGTTCACCTTCTACGGTGTAATCCTGGTCGACCATATCACGAATACGTGTGATTTCGTCTTCTGAGAGTTCATTTACGCGACGCTCGTCAGCAATGCCACAAGCCGCGCAGATTTTAAAAGCCGTTGTACGGCCAATCCCGTGAATATAAGTCAACGCTATAACTGTACGTTTACCTGTCGGAATATTTATACCAGCAATACGCGCCAATGCGGGTACTCCTTAAATTTGGGTCGAAAACGAAAACCACAGTTGATTGAAGAGCGAGAATTATATTCATCCCCACCACCAAGTCAACTTATGTGGCCCTTATTTTCATTCCAATACCTTTGTTAATCCAAAATGGCAAACAGGGATTTTGAAACATCATCAATCCCTTGCATGCCATCGATCGTCTTCATCGCACCTTTGTCCCGGTAATAAGGGATAATAGGCGCTGTCTGCTCCTGATAAACTTCAAGACGCTTATTTAGCGTTTCGGCGTTATCATCACTTCGTGCACCACCAGTTTCGGCAGCACGCTTTTCGATTCGGGCGAACAATACCGCCTCGTCGACTTCCATGCTAATAACAGCTTCAAGGTTTAAGACCTTTTCAGCCAGCATGCCATCCAAGGCTTCAGCCTGCGGAACCGTGCGCGGGAAGCCATCAAGGATAAATCCGTTTTTACAATCTTCTTCTTCGATACGGTCAGCAATAATGCCGACAACGATTTCGTCAGAAACCAGAGCACCGCTTTCCATCACATCTTTTGCTTTAAGGCCCATCTCGGTTCCGGCTGCAACAGCTGCACGCAGCATGTCACCTGTTGAAAGCTGTACAACGTTGTACCTCTCAACAAGACGCTCACATTGCGTCCCTTTACCAGCACCTGGTGGTCCCAAAAGAATGATGATCATGCTTTCTTTCCCCGAAGTTTAGACTTCTTGATCAAACCTTCATACTGGTGAGCCAGCAAATGGGATTGAACCTGGGTCACGGTATCCATCGTCACCGTCACAACAATCAGCAAGCTGGTTCCGCCAAAGTAGAATGGGACTGACCATCTGGAAATCAGGATCTCTGGAAGCAAGCACAAGATCGCAAGATAACTGGCACCAACAACTGTCAAACGTGTCAAAACCCAATCTAGATAATCAGCTGTGTTCTTGCCTGGACGAATACCGGGCACAAAGCCACCGTATTTCTTGAGATTATCAGCTGTCTCAGCAGGGTTGAACACAACAGCAGTATAGAAGAATGCGAAGAAAACAATCATACCGATGTAGGTGATTAGATAAGCAGGTTGACCACGCCCCATGTAGGCAGCAACCGTGTTCATCCACTCAGGGCCGGAACCCGCAGAAAACTGAATGATCGTGATTGGCAGCAACAACATAGAGCTGGCAAAAATTGGTGGTATAACGCCTGCAGTATTGACCTTAAGAGGTAGGTGCGATGTATCGCCACCCATCATCTTATTGCCGCGCTGGCGCTTAGGGTATTGGATCAGAATACGGCGCTGAGCACGCTCAACGAAGACAATCGCGAAGATGACTGCAATCGCCATTGCGAACATGCCAATAATAATTGCTGTTGAAAGTGCACCTGTACGACCGAGTTCCAAAGTCCCTGCTAATGCAGTTGGAAGTTCTGCCACAATACCTGCGAAAATGATCAACGAGATGCCGTTACCAACGCCGCGGGCGGTGATTTGCTCACCCAGCCACATCAGGAACATCGTGCCGCCTGTTAGTGTAATGACAACCGTTGCACGGAAGAACATGCCAGGATCAGAAACGGCCACAGACCCACCGGACTGCATACTCTCAAGACCAACAGCAATGCCATATGCCTGAAGAATACAAATCGCTAGGGTCAAGAACCGAGTATACTGGTTAATCTTCTTACGACCGCTCTCGCCTTCCTTCTTCATCGCTTCAAACTTCGGCGAAACGGCCGTCATGAGCTACATAATGATAGAAGCCGAGATATACGGCATGATATTTAACGCAAAAATCGTCATCCGCGACAATGCGCCACCCGCAAACATGTCGAACATACCCAAGATGCCGCCGCCGGTCTGATTAAATAGATCTTGCAGAATTGAAGGATCCACACCTGGAATTGGCACAAACGTGCCAAGGCGATAGACGATGAGTGCACCTAGTGTGAACCAGATGCGCTTCTTCAGTTCCGTTGCTTTAGAAAAAGCGCCGAAATTGATGTTGGATGCGAGTTGTTCAGCGGCAGAAGCCATCCCGAATTAATCTTCCTCAACAGTCTCGTTAACAGTAACTTCACCATCACCGCGTTGTGCTTCGTACTTAGCGCGACGCTCAGCTGAAACACGATCACGACGGCGCCCCTTGCCAACGACACGTACTTTTTTCTCTGCGACAGTCACAGAGCCACCAGCCTTTTCGACGGCTTCGATAGCGCCCTTGGAGGCATAAGAGATATCCAGCTGAACCTTAGATGTAAGTTCGCCTTTATTAAGCAAACGAACGCCATCTTTGGACTTGCGCACAGCGCCAGCAGCCAAAAGCTCAACGGCTGTAATCGTGCCTTTAGCATCGATCTTGCCGGCATCAATTGCCTTTTGAAGCTTGCCCGTTGTCAGTTCAGCAAAGTTCTTGCTGAATGGATTGTTAAAACCGCGTTTTGGCAAACGACGGTACAAAGGCATTTGACCGCCTTCAAAACCCAAAAGCGAAACTCCGCTTCGTGATTTCTGGCCTTTTTGACCAGCACCAGATGTTTTACCAGTACCAGAACCGATACCACGCCCTATGCGTTTTCTGTTCTTCGTCGCGCCAGCGTTATCTCTGATTTCGTTTAATCGCATCGCCAAAATCCTTTTGCGAGCCAAGTATTTAAATACTCGGCCATCGCCCAATTATTAGGAAGTAAGCCTGTTAGACTGTTTCCTCAACCCTAAGCAGGTGCTTAACTTTATCAATCATGCCACGAACAGACGGTGTGTCTTCCAGTGTGCTTGATCTGTGCATCTTGTTCAGCTTAAGACCACGCAATGTTTCGCGTTGGTCGTTACGACGTCCAATTGCACTCTTAATCTGAGTGACCGTAACGGTCTTGGTTTTATCAGCCATTTCTGGTTCCGATCCTATTATTCAGCGCTAGCGATCTCGCCACGACGGGCAACGATCTCACCAACTTTAAGACCACGGCGCGACGCAACTGAGCGCGGTGATTGAAGAAGTTTGAGTCCTTCAAATGTCGCCTTAATCATATTATGTGGGTTCTGCGTACCGTTTGACTTACAAACAACATCAGCAACACCCATTGTCTCGAATACAGCGCGCATCGGACCACCGGCAATAATACCAGTACCTGGAGGCGCTGAGCGAAGAACAACTTTACCTGCACCAAAGCGACCATTGACGTCG
>CAWUWH010000190.1:0-3707 GCA_963926035.1 uncultured Rhodospirillales bacterium | reverse complement strand
GGCAAGCATGTTGACGTTGGTGATGCATTTTGCGAGCACGCGGAAGATCATCTTACCGATTCGGTTACGAAGTACTTCGACCAAGCTCTTGATGCGAACGTGACATTATCACGCGAAGGCGCGCGCATGCATGTTGATATTACGGTGCATCCGGGCCCACGCGGCATCATCATTCAAGGGCGAGGCGAAGCTGATGAGGCTTATCCCGCATTTGATATAGCCCTTGCTCGTATTTCTAAGCAACTGCGTCGCTATAAGCGCCGCCTAGTCGATGATCAGCGGCGCCGTCCGAGTAAAGACGAAGTCATCATGATGGCGCAGCAATACGTCATCCAGGGTGATGATAGCGATACTGAAGTCGAAGCAGACGCGCAGCCGATTATCGTTGCGGAAATGCAAACAGACATTATGACAATCTCAGTCAGTGAAGCAGTGATGCGTATGGACTTGGCGGATTTGCCGGTTCTTATGTTCCGCAATTCTAAGATGGGAACGTTAAGCGTTGTATACCATCGGAAAGATGGAAACATCGGATGGATTGATCTATCACCTAGTAGCGCAGTAGACTAAAAGTATAAGCCGTAAATAATATTGAATTTGTGTTAGCCTAACTTTAGGTGGGACGAGAGAATGGAACTTACCGATCTTCTTGATGGTGAATGTGTCGTAGCAAATCTTCGCGCGACCAGTAAAAAGCAAGTTTTGCAGGAACTGGCGCGGCGTGCTGCTGATATTACGAACATTGATGAGCGCAAGATCTTTGCTGTGCTGATGGACCGCGAGCGTCTTGGCACAACGGGCGTTGGATCCGGGATCGCAATCCCTCATGGCAAACTGCCAGAACTCGATCGTCTTTATGGAATCTTTGCACGCCTTGAAAAACCCGTTGATTTTCAATCAATTGACGAACGTCCAGTAGACTTGATCTTTGTCTTGCTCGCACCCGAAGAAGCAGGCGCCGATCACCTTAAAGCATTGGCACGGGTCTCAAGATTGCTCCGAGATCAAAATACCTGCGAGAAATTGCGCGGCACTGGCGAAGTTGACGCATTATCTGCGATATTGACCGAGTCGCAGGAAATACGCGCTGCTTAACGCAGTCCATCTAAACACGAGCCTGATTGTATTTACAGCCTAGCTGTCAGAATCCATATCTATGGTCTGTGCCTTAGTTTTTCCGCTTTGGATTTTAATGGTTTTGATTTCTGGCTCAGGCACTTCGCGGTGGAGATCTACATTCAGCAAGCCATTATCAAGTGTCGCACCAACAACATCGATACCTTCTGCCAAGACAAATGATCTTTGGAATTGTCGTGCAGCAATGCCGCGGTGGATAAAGATACGCTCACCGATGTCATCTACTTGCTTGCCACGAATAACCAGTTGGTTGTCTTCGACGGAAACGCTGAGGTCATCCATTGTGAAGCCTGCAACAGCCAGTGTGATACAAATATCATTCTCGCCGGTTTGCTCAATGTTATAAGGCGGATAGCCTTCGGCAGAAGCCTTTGCGGCACGATCCAGAATGCGCTCAAAATGTTCGAAACCGAGCATATGGGGATTGTTAAATACAGTCATCGCTATCTCCAAACCTCCCGTTGGGCGAGGTCGTTATTGGACCCAGAAATACTGGCGCCTGTGATCTATATCCCACCATGAGCATATAGATTGAACACCATAAATGTGGTTCATGGAGAGCTTAAGTCAAGCCCATGACCGCTCAACGTGACAATGTAGTCGTATGACCGGTATGCTCCGCGTATTTCGACATTTGGATAGGTAATAAACATGACACTCCCTCCCGCCGAAATTGGCGATGATCTCCAAGACATCGACACACCTGCGCTCATCATCGATCTCGATGCTTTCGAAGCGAATATTGCAAAGCTTGCGCAAACCGTAAGCGATTACGGTGTTCGACTGCGCGCACATTCCAAGACACATAAGTGCCCAGAGATTGCGCTTAGGCAGATGGCTGCAGGGGCGATTGGTGTTTGCTGCCAAAAGGTTGGCGAAGCAGAAGCGATGGTGGCGGGTGGTGTGAACAACGTCCTCGTCACAAACGAAATATGGGGAGAGAAGAAACTCAAGCGTCTGGCGGCTTTGGCAAAGGATGCAACAATTGGTATTTGTGTCGACGATGCGACCAACGCGCAGGACTTAGGTCAGGTTGCGCGGGATGCCGGTGTTGAGCTTGATGTTTATGTTGAGATTGATGTTGGTGCTGGGCGTTGTGGCATTGCACCGGGCAAGGCTGCAGCTGACCTTGTGGCGATTGTTGATGCAGAGGTAGGGCTCAACTTTGAGGGGCTCCAAGCATATCATGGTTCTGCACAACATATCCGCACGGCCAACGAGCGACGGACTGCTATTGGTGGCACCTGCGACCTAGTCAAAGAGACCTTAGCTGAGATTGCAAAGATCGGCATCGACGTGCCGACGGTGACGGGGGCTGGCACAGGTAGTTTTCGCTTTGAAGCGACCAGTGGCATTTATCAGGAAATGCAATGTGGCTCGTATATCTTTATGGATGCAGATTATGCTCAAAACAAAGACGAGCAAGGCGATCCGTTCACAGATTTTCGCCATAGTCTTTACGTGCTTGTGACAGTAATGAGTGCGACGGAGCCTGGAAAAGCAGTTGTCGACGCAGGCCACAAGGCGCTCGGTAATGATCAGGGGATGCCTTGGGTCGCAGATATTCCTGGTGCGCGGTATCAGCGCCCATCGGACGACCACGGCACGCTGATTTTAGAAGAAGCAGCGCGCGACGTGATCTTGGGTGAAAAGCTCCGCATCATCCCTGGGCATTGCGATCCGACGGTTAATCTTTATGACTGGTACGTGATTGTGAAAAGTGGGCATGTGGTTGATCTCTGGGAGATTACTGCGCGCGGTGCGATACGCTAAGGATGCATTGATGAGCTACGAATTTGATAAAAGAATAACAGAACTTGAGATGACGGTGACGCATCAAGAGCAGACGATTAATGAACTGAGTGATGTGATAACAGAGCAATGGGAATCGATTGAAAAGTTGCGGCGTCAAATCTCAAAACTTGATGCAACCAAAGCCGACATTGATCCAGAAGAAGAAGCCGACCGCCGTCCGCCACATTATTAATTGTATACTATACTAAAAATAAAAAAATAACCTTCAGCCAATGGCCAAGGGGGATACACGGGGGTGGCGTTTGAAATTCCATCGGGGAGTGCGATTACGGTTGCGCTGGATTCAAGGCGGGCTGTAATTCGGCTTGAGCGAAGTGGTGGGACATCATTTAATGCTGCACAAGGCTCGGCATTTTCTAATGGCATTGTTGCCGGACGGTTTGTTGAACAGTCAGTGGCCATTAATTTGCCCGACGCAAATCGCACATTACGTCAGTCAGTTTTTGCAGGCGTATCAATCCGGGAAGCGCTATTAGAACTGGCAGATCTTGCCAGGGTTGCTGGCCATGGTGGGCTGGTCTCTTCATAAACGAACTTGACCATAAACGGGTCTCGAGTTTCGCGTGGTAATATTCAGACGTAGATTGATCGTGCCATTATTCTTATCAATAATTTTACTCAAGCCGCGACCGTGCGAGGTGGAAGTTTCATCAACGGCAACAGCTTGCCTTTCCAATTGCAAACAACAAAGTTTGGCGGATCACTGACGATTAACCCGCAAGGACTTGATCCATTCTCTTTAGGAATTTCCAGAC
>CAWUWH010000189.1:0-33691 GCA_963926035.1 uncultured Rhodospirillales bacterium | reverse complement strand
AGCGTGTAATTCACGCCGCTGTCGATCAGCCCAACCGAGATGCCGCCAGGGTCTTTTCCTATCGGGACATCTGGGTTTAATGCAATCACGGACGTTACAGTCTTTAAATCAGAAGCATAAACCCGAATGCTTTGAATACGGTCTTCTGTGTCGTAAACGATTTCACGGGCTTCGGTAAATTGGCAAGTGCTGTCGACGGATATGCTCGAGCGTGGTTTGCTATCTGAGACCTCGACGGTAACTCGCCGTAATCTATCGCCAGGAAACAGGGCCTGTATTTCTGCATTCAATCCATTCAGTGATAGAACTGTTTTGGCACGGACCGGTTGGCTGCCAATGTCCGTCACCAAATGCTCGACGATGCGGGCATCAGGTAATGCATTTCGAAATCGTTGTGGATCTTCGAATGGCGCGGTGCATGCAACGTCGAAGATAGGTGAGACTGAAGATGGAAGGACTTCTGCGTCACTATGACTGGTCGTCATGATAACGCATGCAAACACAGCCATACTTTTGAGTGCAGATGTGCGGAGAGTACCCAAGCCCATTAAGAACATCACCTTATTTTTCAGGAATTGTAAGGGTGAAGTTCTGATTGAGCTAAGTCAATGTAGGTATGCTGAGTTCGAGGAATAAGACCAGAGGGGGATCAACTGATGAATGTGTTAACAAAAAAACCTGGGGGGAGTATGTTATCACGGTGTCAATTGAGCCCACCTCTGGAAACTCTATGCGCCAGAAAAATTGGCACGGTATTCAATTTGTTAAATAAGTTCAGTGGGCGTCTAATTAATATGCTTGATGCCTTGATCTTTCGCTTCAATATTTCAATGATTCAACTAAGCCCCTAGATGTTTGGTGGCAACGGAAACCGACGCGATTTGACATATATGTACGCTAAGGCGGGCGTTGGAAGCGCTCAGAAAGCATGCCTTGCAATCATAAAGCCGCAACTATTTCACGCACTGTGGGGATTGATGCGAGCGATGGACATGATGGTGTTCGGGCGATGGCCGTCGTTGAATATGGCGGTGGGCGCCCACCTCTTGAAACATTGGCCTGGATCAGTCCGCATCTGAACAAGACGGCCTCGGTGCAGCGCCAACTCATGCAGCAAGCTGAAGCGGCTCAAAAAACAATCAGCGAGCGGCTGTCAGCAATAGAATCATCTGAAACGGCGCCAAGGATGGAGACGACCCACGTCTCAACAGAAATTGCTGAAACAAGGCCCGCACGGAAAACCTCAGAGAAATCAAAAGTGAAACCTCAGGAACAATCTGATCTTTAAATGCGTGCAGTCAGAAAAGTTCTTGGCAGTGCTGCGATTGTGATTGCGGCGGCATTGTTTGTCCCCTTTTCAGCACTTGTCCGTGGAGACGGGTGTCAGATAGATGTAAACCCAGAATCGTTCGCAGGCATAACACTGGCCCTGACTGTCTTGCTTTTTATAACGGTCTCGGCGGTCTTGATGTCACGAGTGTATCGGGACTATCGGATGTTGGTGGCGCAAATAGCGAACGCTGAACGTTTATCTCTTGAACGAACTCAGAACCGAGTGTTGGCAAAGCCCAGACACATATCTCGAACGGTACAGCAAGATGAAAATCGCGGTGAACAGTTTCAAGATTTCAACGCATCGAGTGAAAGAGAAACTGAGCAAGATTTGGAAGCAAGCCTGGCCAATAAAGCTGATGCGGGTGCGCTAACAGCGGCGATGCGTCGTGCTGTACCTGAGTTTTTAGCGAACGCACTTGTCGCAATCAAAGATGAAGTGCCACGCATGAACCAACATGTTGCCTTTGGACTTAATTTATTTGGGGCTGGCGCAGCAGAGCATTACGGCACACATGCTGGTCTGAAACGTTTTCAAGCTTTTGTTCTTGTTCGTGAAGCTGTGGAAGTGCTGGGAAATTCTGCGGACCGGGTCGATGCCTTTTGCCTTCAGTACGATGAATACTGAGCTGAAGAACGATTTCGTATGATGATAGAAGCGTGCCGTGAAACCATGACCCGCTAAATTGAAGGGCATGCAAACACCTTCGAGAACTTTGCGGATACGATAAATATGTGGACCTCAAATGCTGCTGCACGCGCACAATATCAAGGTATTGTCTGTATCATGTTTACGGATCTGGTTGGTTCAACGCAGATGACACACGAGCGTGGGGACTATGGTGCGCAAGAAGTTGTCCGCGCCCATAACGCCATTGTTCGCTCGGCATTGGCGGCACACCACGGACGTGAAGTGAAGCACACAGGTGACGGCATCATGGCGAGTTTTTCGTCAGCTGCGAACGCTGTCAGGTCTGCAATTGAAATTCGTGCTGCACTGAAGACGCATAATAGTGTTGAAGATGCGGTACCGGTTCGTGTTCGCATTAGCCTTAATGCTGGTGAGGCAGTACAGGAAGAAGATGATTTCTTTGGCACGACAGTGCAGCTCTCAGTAAGGGTGTGCGACAAAGCGGACGAAGGAGAAATCTTTGTGACAGATAATGTCCAAGAGCTTTCCAAGGGGCAGGGCATTCAGCTCAAAGACGCAGGCAAGTATGAGATGAAGGGCGTGCCGCATCCGATGACGCTCTAGAAGGTTATCGCGTAAGTCAGATTTTTGGGGGCGCCGACACAATCTCCATAAACTTAGTCATCTCGATATTACAGCCACTGATGATAATCGCCACAGGGCCATCGGGTAAATCGAGGCGGCCTGAAAGCAGCGCGGCGACACCAACTGCACCGCCGCCCTCTGCGACGACTTGATCTTTCAAAAACAGGGTCCGCATGGCGTCCGCAATTTCGTCCTCGCTAACCAGCGCGGTCTCGTCGATATAACGCTTGGTCATATCGAATGAGAGTTCGTTCTGAAGTCCGATGGTGCCACCAAGAGCATCGGCGAGGCTCTTGACCTCATTAACAGGAACTGGATGTCCGGCTTTTAGCGAATCAATCATCGCTGGTCCGTTTTCCATCGTGATGCCGACGGTGTGAATATTTGGATTAAGCGACTTCATTGCCATGGCAACGCCTGCAAAAAGTCCGCCTCCAGAGAGCGGTATGAGGACGGAGGCTGTATCCGGCATATCTTCTAGTATTTCCAACCCAAGGGTGCCTTGCCCCGCGATGATATCGGGTTGATCAAACGCATGGACGTATGTCACGCCGTCGCGTTCAACGTGCTCAAGGACGGCAACGTCCGCTGTTTCTTGGGATGGCCCGGCAATTACGACGTCAGCACCGAGAGCTCGGATTGCATCGATTTTCACCGACGGAACCAACTCCGACATGTAAACCGTGCAAGGGATGCCAAGGTTCTTTGATGCAAAGGCCAAGCCTCGCCCGTGATTGCCGCTGGACATGGTGACGACGCCTCTTGCGCGTAGGCCTTCTGGTAAACTCAGAAGAGCATTCGTGGCACCTCGGAGCTTGAAAGCACCCGTGTCCTGCATCGTTTCCATCTTGAGACGAACTTCTCGGCCTGCAATTTCTGAGAGATAATGTGACAACCGCAACGGCGTCAGCGTCACATGGTTGTCGATGCGTTTTGCAGCATCCTTTACGTCTGAGAGTGTCGGGGCTTTCATTTGATGCCTGGTCAATCTACGGCTATCACGGCGGCGCAGTCGCCACGTGTGATAAGTGCTGGCATATGACGACAGACAACAAGCCCACTTTTATTTATGGTCAAAGTTGGCGCCCGGTCCGGGTCTTCCAAATAATGCACCCGTGCAATCAAATCACCTGCATTCACATGGCTTCCAAGCTCGGTACATATCTCGAACAAGCCGTCAGTTCTGGAGGTGATGAAAGCATCACCCGTGGGGGTGTGGATCAAGTGGCTTGGATTTGGAATATCTGGGTCGCCTGCAACAACACCTGCGTGCTTGAGGATATTCATGATGCCGCGTTCGGCGATTTCGATGGTCTCAACACTGGATGTTGCGCCGCTGCCAAGTTCGGTTGAGACAAAGACCTTTCCCATGTCCTCGACGACGGTATCGATCATCCCTCGAGCATCAAGCTTGGTCAGGATCATGCCATACGGTGCGCCAAAGGCTCTCAGGGCGGCGAGTGTTTTTGCCATTTGATCGCTATTTGGCAAATCGTGAATAATGCTCACAGGCAGCAAGTTCATTGAGCGGCCACCCGCATGAATATCGACGACGATATCAGCCTCAACAATAAATCGCGTGGTCACAAAGTGTGCGATCATTTCGGTAATAGTGCCGTCGGCTTTGCCCGGGAACGCCCGATTCATATTGCTACCATCAATCGGCGACGTCCGCTTTCCCGCACGGAATGCAGTTAAGTTTAATGCAGGGACGATGATCACACGCCCTTGGATGTCCGAAGCTTCAAGCTTTGCCCGTAATTTCGTTAATGCAATCGGGCCTTCGTATTCATCGCCATGATTGGCACCGGCAAAAAGCACCGTTGGTCCGTCACCATTTTTAATCACAGTGATCGGAAGCGGAATTGATCCCCAAGACGATTGATCGCGCGACCATGGTATCGTCAGGCTGCCATGCTGCTTGCCATCGCTATCAATATCTATGTCACAGGTGATCTTTGAAAATTCAAGTTCAGTCATGATCGGAGTGTGTGTGAAGGCGAGATGTGTTTCAAGGCGAACAGATTCGATTTGTAGTGTTGCAGATGAGAAACCGTCTTTATGATAGCGTTAATTATTGTGCAATTTTTTTGGGGGGATTCATGCCGTTTTTAGAGGTGCTTGGGTATATGGCGGCAGGGGCCGTATACGCGACATTCTGGATGAGAAAGATGATACCACTTAGTATCATTGCTATTCTGGAAAATCTGCTATTTCTGTCGTATGGACTTTTCAACGAGTTGCACAGTGTATATCTATTGCATGCTTCTTTATTGCCTCTAAATTCATTTCGTCTTTATCAGGCTGTTGAACTCCGACGTAAAATTCAAGAAATTTCGGCCACTGAATTCAAAGTAAAATCGCTACTGCCGTTTATGGATGAATACAAAGTACCTCAAGGTAAGTTTCTCTTCCACGAAGGTGACCATGCCGATTTTATTTATTATCTATCTTCTGGCCGGATCTGCCTCGTCGAATTAAACAAAGTTATTGAACCCGGTAGTCTCGTTTGTGAAATCGGAATATTTACGCCTAGTCGTCAGCGAACCCAAAGTATTTTGTGCGAAGAAGACCCCGTCTTTTTGAGAATATCTGAAGATAAAGTACAACAAAGTATATCGATAATCCTGTGTTTGGCATTTATCTGATTAAGATGATTGTTGTCCGCTTACTAGAAAACAGTACGGCGGAAGCTCTGATAAAAACGTGAAGCATTCCGCCGTTATATTAAGTGCTACGTGTTTGTCTTTTAGTATCCGATTGCACATCCATCTTTGCGAGGATCAGAGCCACCGGTCAGGACACCGTTCTTGCGGTCGATCCAGATCGCCTGACTTCCGCCAATTGGCTTAGCAGGTGCAATCCTGCGATGACCGAGCTTTTCAAGACCTGCGATCACTTCAGCAGGCAACGTGCCTTCCATTTCGACATCCATAGAGTTATCGATAGCGAATACGCGAGGCGCGTCTTGTGCTTCTTGAATGTCCATGCCGAAATCGAGCAGCTTTGTTAAGAACTGCATATGCCCGAACGCTTGATAATGACCGCCCATGACACCAAACGTCATGACTGCGTCATCGCCTTGGCCAACAATACCAGGGATGATGGTATGTAGTGGTCGCTTGTTTGGTGCGATGCAGTTCAAATGACCTTCTTCAAGAGTAAAGCCCTGACCACGGTTGGTCAGCATGACACCTGACTTTGGTGCCATAAGGCCAGCGCCAAAGTTTGAGAACAGCGTATTGATGAAGCTACATGTGTTCATATCTTTGTCGACGACTGAGATATAAACAGTGCTCTCGTTCAAAGGCATTGAGACAGGAGGTAAAGGATCCATCGCCTTTGTTGGGTCGAAATGCGACTTGAGCTCCTTTGCGTGCGCATCAGAAATCAGCCATTCAACAGGAATATCTTCCTGGTTCGGATCAGCGCAGTAAACATTGCGATCCTGGTAAGCGAGGCGGCCGTATTCGATTTCCTTATGCAGGCGTTCAACAGATAAAGGATCAACGCCGTCGACTGGCTCGTCTTTCATCATGTTCATCAACAGAAGTGCGATCATGCCTTGGCCAGCTGGTGGGCATTCAAAAATGTCGTAGCCTTTATAGTTTGTCGAGATCGGCGCGAAGTACTCGCCACTGACGTTCTTAAAGTCTTCCATGGTGTGCAAACCACCGAGGGATTGAAGATAAGACACAATATCCTCGGCCACTTCGCCCGTGTAAAAGGCGTCACGCCCGTGATTGGCAATTTTCTCAAGTGTATTTGCCAGTTCTGGCTGGTGATGCATTTCGCCGCGTTTGGGTACTTTGCCGCCTGGCATGAACGTGCGCATCGCCGCAGGGTCATTCTTCAACAGATCAACCTGGCTCGCGAAATCCAATGCCACGCGAGATGCAACTGGGTAGCCATTGCGTGCATAATCGATGGCTGGGGCCAAAAGCTCGCCCAGTTCCATCGTTCCGTGGTCTTCAATAAGGGTCTGCCACGCATCAATCACACCCGGTACAATCACAGCATGGGGTGTCTGGCGCTCAATATTTGTGATGCCTTGTTCTTTATACCACTGGGCGGTTGCTGCTGCAGGTGCACGGCCTGAGCCGTTAAAGGCAATCATATCTTTTGTTGAGCCGTTTGGGGCGTACATGCAGAAGTTGTCACCACCAATACCTGTTGATTCGGGTTCTACAACACATTGCACTGCACATGCTGCAACTGCGGCATCCATGGCATTACCACCACGCTTAAGTACGTCCAAACCTGCGGCTGACGATAATGTGTGCGATGTTGATACCATACCGTGTTTGCCGTGAGTGGGTGATCTACCTGGTTTCTCTAAATTGCGCATGTAAGGTCCTTCCTCGGGGATAATTCTATTAGGTGGTGAAGCGCTAAGTTACTTTCAACATACAGATATAGATAAACAGGCTGGCTAGTCGGAAACTCTTACGTTAAAGTTTTATCAATTATGAAATTGGTGAACATTAAGTGTCCACTTTAAAGTATAAAAATAACACAGGGAGAAGATCAATGAAGAGAACATTTTTGAGCGGTATTTGTGCCGCCGCTGTTGTTGGCGCGTTCAGCGTCATGACACCAACCAGCGTTGATGCTGCACCGAAATTCACATGTTCAACGGCACAGCTAATCGTTCCATGGAAAGCAGGTGGGGGAACGCATATCCTTTTCTCCATCTTTGAGAATACGATCAATAAAATGGGCGTTGAACCAAAGATCAAAGTTGTTTCAATCGGTGGTCAAGGCGGAAACAAAGGTGCGAAGAAAGCACATGGCTCAAAGGCTGATGGTTGCACTTTGTTCGCTATTCACCAAAGCGCGTTCACGAGTTATTTGAACGGTCGTATCGATTACCACTACGATGGTTTCGATATGGTTGCAAAGCTGACATCCACTGCGGATATCGTTGGTGCCAATAAAGATGCGCCCTATAAAGATTTCAACGAACTGAAAAAAGCTGCAATTGATGCACCGGAAACAATCTTGACCGGCGCGACGTTTGGCTCGACTAGTCAGTTCATGTGGCTCTTGATGGAAGACCTGACGGGTATGAAGTTCAAGTACGTCCCATTCGATGGAACGGCACAACGCATGACAGCACTTCGCGCCAACAACATTACCTTGGGGACGCTGAACGTCGCCTCGGGTAAAAAATTCATTGAGAGTGGTGAATTGAAGGGGTATGCGATCGCAGCTGAAGAGCGTTCCAAGTATTTCCCGAAAATGCCAACATTGAAGGAACTCGGCGTCGATCTGGTTTATGCGCTCGAGCGCGGTATTGTTGCGCCAAAGGGCACGCCGCAAGACATGATCGATCATTGGTCAGAAATCTTTAAAAAAGCCGCTGCCGACCCTGATCTGCTTAAGCAGATGGACGCAAAAGGTACGGACATCAACTTCGTTGGTCCAAAAGGTTACGAAGAATGGTACAAGAAAACCTATGCTGACTACGAAAAAGTCGCCATCAAGATCGGAATGTACAAGAAGTAATATAATTGAAAAATAATCAATCCCGGGAGGTGTTGATTGACACGTCCCGGGTGTCGTTTATCCGATGTTTTATTTTACATGCTGGTCTTTAGGGGGCGTTGCTATGAGCCGCTTAAATCGCGATGTCTATATTGCGATCTTTCTGATTGTTTTTACAGCTGTATTCTTCTGGCAGTCATTTGACATCAAGAATATCGATTATGGCACCTTGCAAGCTTCCGCTTGGCCTCGAATGATTCTGGTTGTGCTTGGCATCTTAAGTGTCACATATCTGGTGCAGTCTCTTAAGGTTGGACCCGCTGAAGAGACCGAAAGTGACGGTCTTGGGTTCTTTGAGAGATACCGCAACCCAATAGTTTGTTTTATTCTTTATTTCTTATTTCTATTTTCGATGCCGTATCTCGGCATGCTGATTGCCGGTATTTTATTCGTCTTTCTTTTGTTGTCAGCCATTGGCGGTGTGACACCCAAGGCGTTGATAATACATGCTATCATCGCCTGTATTTCTATCGGTGCAATGTGGTCGTTCTTTACTTATCCCTTGGGTGTGATCTTACCCCAGGGCGAATTAATTTCAGCGTTCTAGGGGAATAAGTATGATCTTTGAGAATATTCTTCTAGCCGTACAGGAACTTTCCACACTAGAAACCCTTTTGTTCATGTCTATTGGAACATTGGCGGGTTTGGTCGCAGGTGCGATCCCTGGATTCACCATCGCTATGGCAATCGTATTGACATTGCCATTCACTTTTTCCATGCCACCTGCGCAAGGTTTAGCGACTATGATGGGCGTCTTTGTTGGCGGTTTGTCCGGTGGCTTGATGTCGGGTATTTTAACAGGTATTCCAGGCACGCCGAGCTCTGTTGCAACGACCTTTGATGGTTTTCCCATGGCCCGAAACGGGCGCCCAGGATTGGCATTGGGCATTGGTGTTTGGGCATCATTCTTCGGGGGCACGATTTCTGCTGTCTTGTTGGTAACGCTAGCCCCTCAGCTCGCGCAGATTGGCTTGGAATTCCAGCCTTCCGATTACTTCATGTTAGTCTTATTCGCGTTGACAATCACCGCCAGTTTGGCAGGTGAGAATTTAACGAAAGGGCTTATCGCCGGTGCGTTGGGTCTTTTGATCGCGACCATTGGTGAAGATGAAGCTAGTGGTATTGCTCGATTTACGTTTGGTTTTGACGATATGCGTCAGGGTTTTTCGTTTCTGCCTGTGCTTATTGGTTTATTTGCCTTCAGTCAGTTGCTGACAGATCTTGAAGATCGCGTGAAAGCAAAAAAAGCGCTCAGTGAAGACGGATCAAGTGCAGTTCGCGTTGAGCATCTTGCGGCGATAAAGATTGTTCTCAGTCAATGGGTGAATCTGCTGCGGTCGTCGTTTATTGGGGTGTTTACCGGTGTCCTTCCGGCAGCTGGCAGTTCGATTTCTAACATTCTGGCCTATGATCAGGCAAAGAAAGCATCAAAGACACCTGAAAAATTTGGTACAGGGTGTGCCGAAGGTATTGTTGCGCCAGAAAGTGCGAATAATGCGACGGCCGGTGGTGCATTGATTACGATGATGGCGCTCGGTATTCCGGGCGATATTGTAACCGCCGTGATGTTGGGGGCGTTATTGATCCACGATGTGGTGCCGAGCCCAAGCTTTGTTACCGAAGAGCCTGTTCTTGCATATTCCATGTTCCTGGCATTCTTTGTCGCAAACTTTTTAATGATCGCCTTGCAGTCGGGTGCGCTGAGGCTCTTCGTTCTTGTGACGAAAGTGCGGATGTACATCCTTGCCGCTATAATCCTGGCGTATTGTGGGATCGGCGTATTTGCTCTTAACAATATTGAGTACGATATGTGGACCTTATTCTTGTTCGGGATACTCGGGTACGTGCTGCGTAAACTTGGGTTCCCATTAGCGCCAATTATTCTTGGTGTTGTGCTGGGGCATATCGCGGAACTTTGGTTGGCTCGCGCAACTGCTATTTCGACGTCAGTGTTGCCGTTTATCATTCAGCCGTGGTCGATGTTCTTTCTTATCCTTGCTGTGTTTTCGGTCTTCTTTTCCTCTTATCAGGACAATCTCGGAAAGAAGACCTGGACGCTTTTCTATACGCCAGCGTTGACAGCGGCAATGTCCGTTCCAATGTTCTTAATGGAGGGGACAGCGCGACCAATTCTCGGTGTCATCCTCTTGTTATTGTCTGGATTCTTGTTGAACAGGGCACGTCAACAAGGCTGGAAAGTCAATCCGGCTGATGCAGAAGGCCCACGTCTTTCGGAAGGATAAACTATGGAATGGGGTGACGATATTTATACAGCGTTTAAGGATGCGGGCATTGATCAAGTTGCCTACGTTCCGGACGCTGGACACAAGCGGCTCATAAATGCCTGCATTGCAGATAATGATATCAAGGCCGTTTCTTTAACCACCGAAGAAGAAGGCATCGCTTTGTCAGCGGGTGCTTGGCTCGGTGGACAAAAATGCGTGATATTGATGCAGTCGTCCGGTGTTGGAAACTGTATCAATATGCTGTCATTGATTGAAACATGCCGGTTCCCATTTGTTGCGTTTGTGACCATGCGTGGTCAGTGGCACGAGTTTAATCCATGGCAAATGCCGATGGGCACGACGACCAAGCTGGCACTGGAAACAGCAGGATGTTTGGTTGATGAAGTTGAGGACCCGGCTGATGTTGGCGCAAAGGCTGCGGCTGCACTGCATAAGGCCTTTGTTGGCCAGCAGTCGACGGCGTTGCTTTTAAATCAGCGCCTCGTCCCTGTTAAAACTTTTGGTAAATGAGGATTGGATAATGAGTAACCGTGCTGAAAGTTTCCCACTCCATCGCCGTGACGTCGCAAAGACCATTTTGGATGCGAGTGATAAGACGTTATTCGTAACAGGTCTTGGCTCCACCAATTGGGATTTTACCGCCGCTGGTGATTGCGCGCGTATCTTCCCATTGTGGGGTGCTATGGGGGGTGCAATCACGATGGGCCTTGGTATCGCACTGGCTCAGCCTCAGAAACGCGTCATTGTTGCTACCGGTGATGGTGAAGCATTGATGGGTATCGGCAGCCTTGCGACGGTCGCTGTCCAAGCGCCTCAGAACCTGACGATCTGTGTTTTTGATAACGAGCACTACGGCGAAACAGGTATGCAGGAAACCCATACGGCAAGTGTGACAGATTTGAGCCTAACGGCTCAGGGAATGGGGATCAAGGATGCTGAAACCATTACGGATGATGCAGAACTGTCTGCTGGTCTCGATGCGATCATAAACGGGAATGGCCCCATTTTTCGCGTCATTAAAGTGCGTGCTGAGCCGCTTGATTTTATCTTGCCGTCAAAAGACGGAGTGCATCTCAAGAACCGTTTTCGTGCGAACTTGTTGGGTGATAGCGCCGTTTAAGACGCGCTGTATTGTTTGTCCAAGTCTTGAGAGAATTCAAATGAGTGATATGAAATCATATCCGGCTGCGTATTATATCGCCTCGTTTGTCATGCAATGAGTAAAATCAAAACAGCTTTGGTTACGGGCGGTTCGCGCGGTATTGGTGCCGCTGTTGTTGCACGCTTTGTGTCTGAAGGCTGAAACGTCATCTTTACCTACGTCTCAAATGCCGCGACGGCTGAAGAGGTTGTAAAAACCACGGGTGCCAGGGCTGTTAAATGTGACGTAGGTTCTGAGGCAGAAATACTTTCCTTTATGAAGACTCTCGATGACGAGGGTATTTCCATTGATGCGCTCGTCAATAATGCAGGGATCACCGGGCCGAAACGCCGTATGGAAGAGGTCACTGCTGAGACTTTGGAAGATGTCATGCGTGTGAATATCACAGGCGTTGTTTTGATGTGCCGTGAGGCGGTTAAACGGATGTCTACAACGCATGGCGGGCGTGGCGGTGTGATCGTAACCTATCTTCGACAGCAACAGCTGCGGGAAGCCCCAATCAATGGATTGATTATTTAGCCAGCAAAGGGGGCATCGATATTATTACCAAAGGCTTGTCCCGTGAAGTTGGCGCAGAAGGTATCCGCGTGAATGCGGTTGCGCCTGGATACACGCTCACAGATATGGCCCGCGAAGGGGAGATCGAAGCTCGCTTCGATAGCTTTAAACACGAAGTGCCATTGGGCCGGATTGGTACCGTCGAAGAGGTTGCTGTCGGGATCTACTGGTTGTGCTCAGACGATGCAGCATATGTCTCTGGTGCAATCTTACCCGTTTCAGGTGGTCGCGTTTAAGGTCTGAAATGCAGCATCGTTTGCATAAACTGTTGCAGGACCGGCTGTATACCCGCCGCAAGGTCATCACGATATCCATAGGGATAGGTCTCGTCCATATAGGCGGCCCAGCTAAGTTCTAGCTGAACGGCATGTACGTTGTTGGCGGGGTCTCCGTAGTGGCGGGTGATGTGCCCACCGACGAAACGGCCATTCATAATGTGCGTATAGCCTTTGGCTTCTTCTGCGACTTCTAAAAGTGAGGCTTCGAGCGGCGCAGCACAGCTTTTGCCAGAATTTGTGCCGATATTCAGATCCCACAGCTTGCCATCGAAATAGCGTGGCAATTCGCTTTTGATAGAATGCGCATCCCATAACAGAGCATAGCCATGCTCAGCTTTGATCGCGTCCAATGCATCGCGCAACTTGGCGTGATACGGCAAATGATATGTGTCACGTCGATGATCGCGTTCGGCATCATCGGGTTCTTGCCCGGCTTTATAAACGGGCTCACGAGCTCCTGTCTTAAGCGGCAATAACCCTTCAACATCTTGCCCCGGATATAATGAAACATCCTCGGGAGCGCGGTTAAGGTCAACCACAAAGCGGCTGTGCGTCGCGGTCAACATTGCGGCACCTATGCTAAGCGCAAAATCATAAAGCTTGTCGATATGCCAATCGGTATCAGGTGTCCTGAGCGCTTCGTCGGTCATACGGGCGGCCAGGTCGTCTGGAATATAAGTGCCTGCATGAGGGACATTGATCAGAAGTGGCGTTGAGCCAGGGGTAAATTTATAGAGATCCATTATTCTGCTGCATCCACGTTTAGAGGTGTGATTATATCGTACGGGCGATCGTGCTTGAGGGCCGGTATGCGGCTCCGCGCCTTGGCGACTTCTGACGGGTCGATTTCAGCAATGATGATATCTTCCTCAGCTTCGGCACCCTCAGCCAGAATCTCACCCCATGGGTTGATAATGAGTGAATGGCCATACGTGTGCGCTTTGCCGTGCTTGCCAGATTGGCATGTTGCAAAGACAAAACACCCGGTTTCAATTGCACGGGCGCGCAGCAGGATATGCCAGTGCGCTTGTCCGGTGCGGTGAGTAAATGCCGCAGGGCAGTTCAGGAACATTGCGCCTGACTTTGCGAGATCACGGTACAGATGTGGGAACCGAACATCGTAACAGATCGACAAACCCAATGGGCCCCAAGGCGTATCGGTGACGACGGCGCGATCACCGGGCATAAGGCTCGCGGACTCGCGGTAACGGTCATCGCCGCCAAGGTCCACATCGAACAAATGTATTTTGTCATAATGGGCCTGGATCGTGCCTGTATCATCGATCACAAACTGACGGTTATAGGACCGCCCATCAGGGGCGGGGACGGCGATAGAGCCCAGCGTAATCCATACTTTTAGTTCTTTTGCGAGTTTGGTGAACGCCAGCAATGCCGGGTGCGTATCTTGATCATGTGACCCGGTATGGATGCCATTTTCATCGATATCATAGCACGAGAAAAATTCCGCGAACTGGATCATATCGGCGCCCTTGGTGACCGCATCACGGCCAAGCGCCTCAGCGCGGGCGACCGTGTCTGTCATGTCCCCACTTGCGCAGGTCTGCACCAATCCAATTTTAAATGTGTCTGTCATTGCATCTCTCCCGTTCAGGCCTTCGTTTATAAATGGTGCGCCATAAGTATCCAACAAGACTAAGCCCAAGATCGATTAATTTGATCGTGTCTTCCGAGATTGTTCTATGGGTGCTATCAATATGCAAACGTCGCCTATCAGGGAGGATCGGGCATGGCTAATGAGTCAACTAAAGGCAACATCTACGAACAAGGACTGGATAAAAATCCGGCAAACCATCAACCGCTTACACCCCTATCTTTTCTGGATTGGGCGGCACGCGTTTTTCCAAATAAAACTGCCGTTATTCACGGTCCTCACACGTATACATGGGCTGAGTTCAATGTTCGCTGCCGCAGGATGGCCAGTGCGTTGCAGAAACGTGGGATAGGTGTCGGCGATACGGTTTCTGTGATGTCACCCAATGCGCCTGCGATGCTTGAAGCTCATTACGGTGTTCCGATGTCGGGTGGGGTTCTGAACGCGCTCAACTTCCGCCTCGATGCAGAAACCATTGCGTTTATTTTGGGTCATGCTGAAACCAAAGTGCTGATTACAGACCGAGAATTCTCAGCCGTTATTCGCGAGGCTCTGGCCATTTTGGATAACCCTGATTTACTGGTGATTGATGTTGATGATCCGCTAGCCAAAGGTGGTGACCTTATCGGTGCGATGACGTACGAAGATTTGCTCGACGAAGGGGATACGGATCATGTCTGGCAAGCCCCTGCGGACGAATGGCAGGCGATGTGCTTGAACTATACGTCCGGGACGACAGGCAACCCTAAGGGCGTCGTCTATCATCACCGGGGTGGATATCTGAATGCGCTCGGCAATGCGCTCGTGTTCAGGTTAGGCCCAGAAAGTGTTTATCTGTGGACGCTCCCCATGTTTCATTGCAATGGCTGGACTTACACGTGGGCGGTGACATCAGTTGGCGGCACACATGTGTGCCTGCGCGAAGTCGATCCCACACAAATCTTTCCGTTGATTGCAGAACATACTGTCACGCACATGTGCGGCGCGCCGATTGTTTTGAACATGATGGTGCATGCGCCCGCCGAGGTGAAACAAAGTTTCTCTCATACCATTGAAGTCGCAACCGGTGGGGCCGCCCCGCCAAGCACGGTGATCTCGCGGATGGAGGCGATGGGCTTTAACGTCACGCACCTTTATGGCCTGACAGAGACGTATGGACCATCGACGGTCTGCACATTCCAAGACGAATGGGCTGATCTGGCGCTTGAAGACAAGGCCGCCATGATGTCACGCCAAGGTGTGCGTTATCCGACCCAGTTCCATCAATCCGTACGAAATTCAGAAACCATGGAATTAGTCCCCGAAGACGGTGAGACGATTGGTGAGATCATGTTCCAGTCAAATACCGTAATGCGTGGATACTTGAAGAACCCTGATGCGACCAAAGACGCCTTTCGGGGTGGTTGGTATCACACCGGTGATCTCGCAGTTCAGCACGATGACGGCTATATCGAGATCAAAGACCGGGCCAAGGATATTATCATCTCAGGCGGTGAAAACATCTCGTCGCTCGAAGTTGAAGAATGTCTCTATAAGCATCCCGGTGTGATGGAATGTGCAGTCGTCGCCATGCCATCTGAAAAATGGGGTGAGACACCATGTGCCTTTGTGACACCCATTGCCGAAGCAGAGGGTGTTCTGGAAGCCGCTGAGTTAATTAATTATTGCAAGGAACGCATGGCGCGGTTCAAAGCGCCAAGCCACATTGTGTTTGGCCTTTTGCCAAAAACATCTACGGGCAAAGTCCAGAAATTCACATTACGTGAGCGTGCAACAGATTTGGCGGAAGAGGGAAGTTAATATGAATGCAAGTTTGCTGACGGGGAAGACGGTTCTTGTGACCGGTGCATCCTCGGGGCTTGGCCATCATTTTGCCAAGGTACTTTCTGGTGCAGGTGCACAGGTTGCCCTGGCTGCCCGACGCCGCGAGAAATTGGATAACCTGGCCGCTGAGATCAATGGTGCAGGTGGCAAAGCACTCGCCGTTGGCATGGATGTCACCGACCGGGGCAGCGTCACAGCCGCCCTGGATGAAGTCGCCGAATATTTAGCTGTCCCGAATGTCTTGATCAATAATGCAGGCACTGCTTCTGGGGCTGCGGCATTAGATGTGACGGATGAGGATTGGAGAAAGGTGATGGATACCAACCTTGATGGGGCCTGGACAGTTGCCCAGGAAACGGCACGTCGAATGCGTGATAGCGACGGTGGCAATATCATCAATACGGCTTCAATCCTAGGCTTCCGAGTTTCGATGGGGGTTGCACCCTATGCCATTTCAAAGGCGGGCATCGTGCAAATGACCAAAGTTCTGGCGCTGGAACTGGCGCGCTATGGCATTCGCGTCAATGCACTGGCACCGGGCTATATCGAGACCGAGCTGAATAATGATTACCTGAATTCTGATGGCGGTAAAGCAATGATCAAGCGTGTGCCGATGCGCCGAGCTGGTCGCCTAAGCGATCTTGATGGGCCGCTCTTGTTGTTAGCATCTGATGCATCCGCCTACATGACGGGATCCGTTATTCAGGTCGACGGCGGCCATCTTGTGAACACGCTTTGAGCCTGATGAAGGAACGTTGAAATGCCCTATGCAGAACGTGATGATGTAAATCTTTACTATGAAGAAACTGGCGAAGGTGCGCCGATCTTGTTTCTGCATGAGTACGGCGGCGATGTGCGGAGTTGGGAACCTCAGGTTCGGCATTTCGCGCGTGATCATCGCTGTATCGTCATGTGTTCGCGTGGCTATCCACCATCGGATGTGCCAACGGACGAGATACTGTACGGCCAAGATCACGCTATTTCCGATGCACTGGAGGTTATGGACCAAGCCGGTGTGTCGACGGCGATTGTCATTGGTTTGTCGATGGGGGCTTACACAGGCCTTAGACTTGCGATTGAACATAGTGACCGCGTCACGGCATTGGTTGCTGCCTCGGGCGGTGCAGGGTCGCCGCCGGAAGGGTTGAAAGTTTTTCAGGAAGAAGCTTTTGCTTTGTCGGAAACATATTTAGCTGAAGGTAAAATGCTCGCAGACAATTTTGCCAATGGCCCCACGCGCTCACAGCTTAAACGCAAAGACATTCGCGGCTGGACTGAGTTTCGAGATCAGCTGGCAGAGCATCCTGCGTTCGGTGCTGCCTATACGCTGAGGCATGTTCAAGGTCGCCGCCCATCATTGTATGATTTTGAGGCTGCATTCGAAGCCTGTGACGTGCCAACGTTGTTGATGGTAGGTGACGAAGACGACGTGTGCCTTGATGTGAATGTTTGGCTCAAACGGCATATGCCCACGGCAGGGCTGCGCGTGTTTCCAAAATCAGGCCATCTTATCAATCTTGAAGACCCGGCGGCGTTTAATGCGGAAATCTATGATTTTCTGCGCGCCGTTTATGCCGGCGTCTGGCCTGTTCGTGCACGCTTCGATGGGGAATATGCAGGTATTGGCACTAGATAACCTTTATTGCCCCTTGAGCCTCCTACCGCGATAGGCCAATATTGTTTTTGGATAATTTGCGAGGAAAAGATGGATTTTACACTCCCCCCTGAAGTGGATGAGACACGCCGCGCGATACGCGCGTTCGTTGCGAACCGTATTCTGCCGCTAGAGCAAGATCGTGCAAATTTTGATGATCATGAAAACATCCGGATGGATTTACTAAAGGAAGTCCAAGCCGAGGCACGTGCTGCCGGGTTGTGGTCACTTTCGATGCCGGCGGAACGGGGCGGGCGTGGCTTTAATACGGTCGGTATGGCGGCGTGCTATGAGGAAATGAACCGCTCTATCTTTGGCCCGGTATGCTTTAACGCTGCGGCACCTGATGACGGCAACATGTTTGTCCTGAATAAAGTGGCGACCGACGCGCAAAAGGAAAAATGGCTGCAACCGATCATTGACGGCAAGCTTCGGTCTTCCATCGTGATGACGGAACCCGCACCGGGTGCAGGCTCTGATCCCGGTGGCATGATGAAGACTCGCGCCGTAAAGAAAGGCGATAAATGGATCGTCAACGGACATAAATGGTTCATCACCGGGGCAGGCGTTGCCGAGCATTTCATTTTGCTGGCGCGTACATCTGATGATGATCGCCGCAACCTGACCGCTTTTCTATTCCACAAAGATCAACCGGGTTGGGAGATCGTGCGCCGTATCCCAATCATGGGGCCTGAGGAACATGGGGGGCACTGTGAGTTGATTTTTGATGGGATGGAAATCCCAGACGAGAACCGCCTGATGGGTGTGGGTGAAGGCATGAAGTGTGTGCAAATTCGCTTGGCCACTGCCCGCCTGACCCATTGCATGCGCTGGACGGGATTGGCGAAACGCGCGCTTGAGATTGCGGGTGAGTATATCGAAGAGCGTAAAGCCTTTGGCTCCAAATTATCAGAGCGCGAAAGTGTTCAATTGATGTTGGGCGATGCGGCGATGGATATCGAAGTGGGACGCTTGCTGACAATGAAGGCGGCTTGGGCTTTGGATCAAGGCTCACGCGCACGGAAAGAAGTCTCCATGGCAAAGGTTGCAGTGGCAGACGTGTTACATAAGGCCGTTGATACCGCCATTCAGCTGAATGGTGCTCGGGGCTACTCAAAAGATACTGTGCTTGAATGGATTTACCGATATGCCCGTCAGGCACGTCTGGTCGATGGGGCGTCTGAGGTTCACCAGATGGTCCTCGCAGGTGCGCTGAGTGACAAGGGTATGGATTTTTGGTCCTGGGATAAGCCGGATGCCTGATGACCAGAAACAATGACGCTGTATCCAATATGGACCGGGACGCGATTAAGCGTCTCGAAGTTTGGCTCGCACAGCAATCTGGGGGTCGGGCGCATGTTCGCGACCTGAAACAGCTCTCGGGCGGGGCTATTCAGGAAAACTGGAAACTTGTCCTTAATCTTGATGGCGGCACTTGGCCGGGGGTGCACGACTTGGTCCTGCGCAAGGACGCACCATCAAATGTTGCCGTAAGCCATGGCCGTGCCGAAGAATTTGTAATCTTGAAACATGCTGCCGCTGCCGGTGCCATGGTGCCAACGCCGTGTGTGTTGTGTGAAGACACGTCCGTTCTGGGGACACCGTTCTTTTTAATGCACCGCGCCGAAGGCACAGCGGCTGGACATAAGCTTGCAAAAGTAGATGCGAATGATCAGCTGGCTCGAGACTTAGGGACACATCTCGCACGTATTCACACAATCAAGGATGACCCCGAGCTCGCGTTCATCGATAAACTGAATGGCACGCCGGCGCAGGTTTCGGTCATGGAATATCGCCACCATCTGGACGCATTGCCGGGATCGCACCCAGCGTTGGAATGGGGACTCCGCTGGCTCAGAGATAATATGCCGACCGAGAGCGAAACCGTATTCTGCCACCGGGATTACCGGACCGGGAATTACATGGTCGATAATGGGGTTTTGACGGCAATCCTAGATTGGGAGTTTGCCGGCTGGTCTGATCCTATGGAAGACATCGGCTGGCTGACCGCAAAATGCTGGCGCTTTGGGGCGAATGAGCGGGAAACGGGCGGCATCGGATCGCTGGATGCACTGATCGATGGCTATGAAGCAGAAAGCGGGCGGGAACTCGACCGTAGTCAATTAGGATATTGGCAGGTCATGGCGCACATGCGTTGGGCCGTGATTGCCCTGCAACAGGCCGACCGGTTCGTAACCGGCGGGGAACAGAACCTTGAACTGGCGTTAACGGCGCACATTGTGCCGGAACTTGAGCTGGAGATTTTACGTCAAACCGGACCGGCCGATGCCACCACGATGTCTAATGATGTCTCATACGCATCACGCCCGGCACCATCGCTGGGTGCATTACTTGATATTGCTCACGACATTATCCGGCACGATTTGTCGACCGTTCTTGATGGCGACTCACGCTATAAGGCGCTGATGGCTTCGAACGCACTCTCGATTGTATCGCGTCAGATTGAGGCGTTGGATGTTTCAGATGAAAACACGGACATGATTTCGGCACTTGCATCGAAAGTACGAAATGGTGATGGCTCACCCGAAGACCACGCGCTGCTGCTGGCAGGTGTTGTCGAAACCCTCAGGTTAAGTAATCCCCGCGCACTCAAGTAGTATTGTCATTCCCGCGCACGCGGGGATGACAAGTTATACTTCAGATTATTCCGCAGGCATGGCGTGATATTTGCCATCAAGCCCTAAGAATTCGCCATCCTTGTAGAACGTCTCAGCACCAGCGGCTTCGAGAACTTCAAGCATTTTTGGCGCATGGCCGTTCGCGAGGCATTTTTCAAGAAACTTTAGCGGACCAAGTGCATCGAGCAACTCGAACGGGCCTTTGCCCCAGGCAAACCCCCAACGCATGGCCCGGTCAACATTGACAATATCATCCGAAATGGCCGGGATCAGATTGGCGGCATAAGCCAAAGTTGAGCCCATGATATCCCAGCTGAACTGTCCATCAGCACTATCCTCGAACATCACGCCAGCGGTGACATCGAGTGTAACTTTTTCAGCATCACGCCAATCGCCAGTGTTAAGATCGAACGCCTCTTTCTTTTTAGAGCCATCATCAAGTTTACTGACCCGGTAAAAGCCACCGCCAGTTTTGCGTCCAAGTTGGCCGCGCTCAAGCATGGCGTGCTCAGCAGCTGGGAACTTCGTGTAGTCAGCGCCCATGTCGCCCTCGGGCAGATTGATCTCAAGGTTCTTGCCCACGAAGTCCATGATATCCATACCGATCAAATCGATCAGGCCATAAAGACCCGTAGGTGGTAAGCCAACTGGCCCTGACATGAGCGCATCAATACGTTCTTGGCTGAGGCCATTGCCGCGCGCATCGGTCGCAGCATGCAAACCGCGTAACATCCAAAAGCACCCGATCCGATTGCCGATAAAGTTGACGGTGTCCTTGGCATTTACGACGCCTTTGCCCATCTCGCCGCCGAGGTATGCATGGAAGACATCGATGACTTCAGCATCTGTTTTCTCGCCCGGCACCAGTTCGCAAAGTTTCATGATTTTGACGGGGTTAAAGAAATGCGTCACCGCAATGTCTTTTAGTAAACGGTCAGGCATACCTTCAGTGATGTCGCTTAAAGGAATACCAGACGTGTTCGAGCTGACGACGGAGCCATCTTTACGAAGAGGCTCAAAACGTTCGAACAGCTTGCGCTTGGTGTCCAGGTCTTCGATGACCGCTTCACAAATCCAGTCGTAATCGGCAATTTTCTCAAGATCATCTACCAACGTACCCAGCGTGATATTGGCTTCTTTGCCGGGTGTGTCGATAGCAGGTGGACGGCCATTGATGATACGATCAAGCGCCTTTTCAGCCGCTTCCATGGAGGTATCCAACAGCAGAACTTTACAATTTTTTTCGGCAGCTAACCCGGCAATACCGGTGCCCATCGTGCCAGCGCCCAAAACGGCTACAGATTTGATCTCACGGGTCATATTTTAATCTCTCCTACAAATAGCGTGTTTCGATTGACGCCTCGCTAGGTTCTGCCTAATCAGGGGGGTCCGATTTGTAAAGCCCAATGCTTAGGAGGCCCTCATGGTCGCGCCGAAATTCTATAACTTTGATACGCTGAGCCTGCACGCTGGTCATCAACCAGATTCCGCAACAGGATCCCGTGCGGTGCCGATTTATCAAACCACATCATACATGTTTGATGATACCGATCATGCAGCATCGCTCTATAACCTAGAGCAACCGGGTCATATTTACTCTCGGCTCTCTAACCCGACAGTGGCAGTCCTCGAAGAACGTATCGCCGCCCTCGAAGGTGGCGTAGGCGCTGTGGCGACCGCAAGTGGCATGGCCGCAATCTTTTTGGCCGTCGCTACATTAATGGGTAAGGGCGGACATATTGTCGCGTCTGGATCGCTTTATGGTGGTACACACAATCTATTCAGCTATACGATGCCGCGCTTTGGGATCGAGACCACATTCGTCGATCCGCGAGATCATGATGCCTTTAAGGCAGCGATCACAGATGACACGCGGCTGATCTTTGGCGAGACACTGGGTAATCCCGGCATTGAAGTCTTGGATATCCCCAAAATTTCCAAGATCGCGCATGATGCGGGTATTCCGTTGATGATCGATAGTACCTTCGCAACACCTTACTTGATGAAGCCATTTGATCATGGCGCCGATATCGTTATGCACTCGCTGACGAAATTTATCGGCGGCCACGGTATTGCCATCGGCGGTATCGTCGTTGATTCAGGTGCGTTTGATTGGGAAGCCAGTGGTAAGTTCCCAACACTGACCGAACCTTATGATGGGTATGCGGGGATCGATTTTTCTGAAGAGTTTGGCCCCCAAGCCCTGATCATGCGGATGCGTGCCGAAGGCATGAAGGATTTCGGTGCATGCTTAAGCCCGATGAACGCTTTCCATATTATTCAAGGGACTGAAACACTCCCGCTTCGTGTTCAACGACATGTCGAGAACGCGGTTAAAGTTGCCGCCTTCCTGGATGGATCAGAAGAAGTCGAATGGGTGAACCATCCTTCGGTGGCGTCCCACCCTGATCATGAATTAGCCAAGGAGCTATTACCTAAAGGAGCTGGGGCGATCTTGAGCTTTGGCATTAAAGGGGGCCGTGAAGCGGGTCGTAAGTTTATTGAATCCGTAAAGCTCGCTTCGCACCTGGCCAACGTTGGCGATGCGAAGACCCTGGTTATTCATCCGGGCTCTACTACCCACCAACAAATGAGCGCTGAAGCATTGGAAGCGGCAGGGATTGGTGAAAACCTTGTCCGGGTCTCAGTTGGTATCGAGGACGTGAGCGATATTATCGCTGACTTAAAGGCGGGCCTTCGCGCTTCGCAAAGGGGTTAAGTTATGGAACTCACACTCAACGGATATAAAGCTCACGCAGTCACCGGAGGGGTAACCCTTGAAGCCGATGCACCAACATTGATCCTTATTCATGGTGCCGGCATGGACAGTACCGTCTGGCAAATGCAAAGCCGCTATATGGCGCACCGTGGCGTCCGTGTGCTGGCTGTTGATCTGCCAGGGCATGGCCAGTCAGATGGCGATGTGATCTCAAGCGTTGAAGCAATGGCGGATTGGACTATTGCATTCATGGATGCGGCGAGCTGTCAGACCGTTTCGGTCGCCGGTCACTCAATGGGCTCGCTTGTTGCACTCGAAGTCGCGTCCCGTGCGCCCGAGCGTATGCGAAATATTGCCTTGTTGGGATGCGCCGCAGAAATGCCTGTCCATCCTGACTTAATTCAGGCGGCACAGGATGGCGGCAAGTTGGCGCCTGGGCTGATCACGGATTGGGGCTTTGGAAATATCTCGCATGCAGGCGGGCATATTCATCCGGGCTTATGGGCGATGGGTGCAGCAGAACAATTGCTTAGAGGTGCCAAGCTGGGCGCGTTGGCAAATGATTTGATTGCTTGTAATGCGTATAAGAATGCATTGAATGCAGCGGCGAATATCACGGGTAATACACATATCATCAGTGCTGATGAAGATAAGATGACGCCGTCAAAGAACGCGCGGCTGTTATCTGATGCGATTGAAACATGTGAGATGACAGTTCTTTCAAAGACCGGTCACATGATGATGTTAGAACGCCCACGGGAAGTGGCGAAAATGCTTTTAGAAGCTGGGCGCTAAAACCCTTATCTTCGAAAAGGTAAAATCAACCTACGTCGTCATTCCCGCGAGAGCGGGGACTCAGCATGAAATGTTTAGACTAGGTTCCCGCTTTCGTGGGAATGACGAAATAAGGTATATCCGTTCAGTGCTGCGCATTCACCATTCGACGGTAGAGAGATCACATTAATGCGTGAGTTCCTTCTCCCTTGGGAGAAGGACAGGATGAGGGGCGTGTCAGCTAGAAGCCAGAACCTCACCACCGAATTCTTCGGCGGCTTCGATCAGCCATTGCCAGAATGAAACGGCATAACCGCGGGCGACATAGACATCGATCGTATTTGTATCGATACAATCGAGGAGCGCTGTGTAATGGTCGACGTTGGTTGTCGCCGTCATCCCTGCTTTAAATACGCTTTCGTGTAGATCTATTGGACATCCTGAGGCTAGTACATCCCGGGCGTTTGGGCCTGATAGCCTGAGCACGACACGGCTTGATGAGATGTCATTGACGGCAGCATTTGTAGCACTACTGGCTATGGCATCAGATAGACCATCCGCAGACGATCCTGATGTGATGATGAGCGATCTTGACGGGCCAAGCCAAAGAACCCGACGTCCATCTTTTTCAGCAATCTGGCCCGCACGTGGTAAAGGGAAGCCAACAGCTGTGGCAATCGTCAGCGGACTTTCCGCATCATCGTCACGATGCTCAATATGAAGTAACGTCAGATGCCTGCGTTCACTAATCGTAACGCCCGGTTGCCCACTTGAGACACCAAAACAGCCAGGTGTATAAACGCGCTCAAGAGCTGAGCGACTTTGAGTAAGATCAACCACGAAGCCGCTCTCCCTTTGGATCAATAAAGACCGGATCACATATCTCGATTTTAACGTCGATGCCCGCAACGGGTGAGGACGCGATAAGTTTCTCGCCCATACGGTTACGGCCATCCTTAATCAGTGCGAGACCAATCGGCATACCAACATTCGGGCTTTCACAACGGGACGTGACTTCGCCTTCAATAGGTACGGGACGTGCCCCCGTTGGATTGACGACGATTTGTGCTCCTCTAGGGATTTGCGATGTGCCGTCGACGGGTTTAATGCCAACCAATTGTTTTCGGTTCGCTTCGAGCAAAGCCGGGCGATCTTTTAATACATCACCAATGTAGCGCTTCTTGGTTGAGAGCATACGACCAAATCCGAGATCATCAGCGGTGGCGCGACCATTCAGTTCGCCGCCGACAACATGGCCTTTTTCGATCCGCAAAATTCCCATGGCTTCTGTGCCATAAGGTGCAATGTGATCGTCAGCACCAGCCTTCATCAGGCCTTCCCAAACTGCGGTGCCAAAGTTCGCCGGGACATTGATTTCGTAGGCAAGCTCGCCTGAGAAACTGATCCGAAACAGTCGCGCAGGTACACCGCAAATGTGGCCTTCGCGAAACGCCATAAATGGGCAGGCCGCATCAGATACATCAATGTCGTCTGTTACTTTTGCGAGCACGGCTCGGCTTTTGGGGCCAGCGATGGCGATGGCAGACCAGTCCTCTGTGACGGATACCAGCTTCACATCCAACTCAGGCCAGACGACTTGGGCATGACGTTCCATATGCACCATGACGGGACCCGCATGGCCGGTCGTCGTTGTGACCATATAACGATTTTCAGCAAGGCGCGTGACAGTGCCGTCATCATAGACGATGCCGTCTTCGCGGAGCATCACGCCATATCGACATTTACCTATATCTAACTTTGCAAATCCGTTCACGTAGAGACGATTAAGAAACTCAGCAGCATCCTTACCTTGAACATCAATCTTGCCCAACGTCGACACATCAACAATGCCAACGTGTTTGCGCACATGAACAGCTTCACGAAGGTACGCATCGCGCAAATTTTCGCCGGGCTTTGGATAGGCTTGTGGGCGCAACCATGCACCTGCTGGAACGAACGGTGCGCCTGCAGCCTCATGCCAATCATGCATAGCGGTGCGTCGGATTGGCGACATTTGCTCGTTAATCGATGGACCTGCGACCGCACCCATGGTGATTGGCGAAAATGGCTGGCGGAATGTCGTTGTGCCGACAGAAGGAATATCTTCACCCTTGTGACTGGCCATCAATGCGAGGCCGTTGACGTTCGATGTTCGCCCTTGGTCCGTTCCCATACCCAATGTTGTGTATCGCTTCAAATGTTCAACGGACCGGAAACCTTCACGGTGGGCCAAGGCGACATCTTCAGCTGTTACATCGTTCTGCAGGTCAACGAAACGCTTGTCATGATTGCCCTCTGGCCATGGAAGCGCCCATAGGGGCATTGGATGCACGTCTGGCTCTTCGCTGGCGATAGCGAGTTCTTTGCTGGATGATTTAAATCCAGCCGCTTCTGCTGCATTGCTGCCAGCGTTGCGTCCATCAGCTAAACATTCGCGTAACATGAAGGAACCATTACAGGCACCGGCGGAACGTTCGCGCTGGAAACCTTTTTTTGGTACAAAGCAGCATTTCTCATCGTCGAAACGAAGCTTGCCTCGGGATTGCGAGAATAAGTGAACACTTGGCGTCCAACCACCAGACACACACAACAGATCACACTCAATCGTGCGGGTTATCTGACCTTCCGTAACGTCAGGACCAGATGGTGTGTCGCCAACAACTACGCGTTTTACACCATGCTTGCCGCCAACAGCTGCCAGGACAACCTGACCCGAGAGCACATCAATGCCAGCGGATTTGGCGATATCCAGTTCTGCGCTTGGAATGTCGGTTCGCGCATCCATGATCGCGCTCACGTTGATATCTGCTGTCTTGAGGTCAGCTGCGACGGTGTAGGCTGATCCGTTATTTGTGAAGACAACGGCGCGCCTGCCTGCCTGAACATTATATCGATTGGCCAATGTGCCAGCCGCCGAGGCTAACATAACGTTAGGTAAATCATTACCAGCAAACACCAAGGGACGTTCCATGGCACCCGCCGCGAGCACAACCTCGGTCGCGCGGAAGTGCCAAATGCGTTGGCGCGGTATAAATGGCGCAGGCTCGTTCACATGATCAGCGACCCGTTCGTTGGCGATAATCATATTGTGATCGTAATAACCGGCAGTCTGGGTCCGGGTCAGGACTGTGACATTGTCCATCCCACGAAGTTTTTGTTCAGCCGCTTGCGCCCAAGCTGTACCTTCTTGGTCACCGACTTTAAGATTACGGCCAAGTAAAGCTCCGCCAAGTTTAGGGCCGTCATCCATGATGACAACGCGTGCGCCGGTTTCTGCGGCAACAAGTGCGGCTGAAATACCTGCAGGACCACCGCCAGCAACCAAAACATCACAATGTGCATATCGATGGGCATAACGGTCAGGGTCATTGGTGGTGGGACTTTTCCCCATTCCGGCAATGTTGCGAATGATATGTTCATAGGTCATCCACATCGATGCGGGCCACATAAACGTTTTATAATAAAACCCTGCTGGGAATAGCTTGCTGAAAGTACCTGTTAGGGCGCCAACATCAAAATTCAATGATGGCCAACGGTTCTGGCTTTCCGCAACAAGACCTTCAAACAATTCGATCCGCGTTGCCTGGATATTGGGCTCAGTACGGTTGCCGGTACGAAGTTGCACCATGGCATTGGGCTCTTCGAAGCCAACGCCTAAAATGCCGCGTGGCCGATGATACTTAAAGCTACGCCCGAACAAGCGTACACCGTTCGCCATAAGTGCCGATGCCAGCGTATCGCCTTGAAAGCCCTGATAGGATTTGCCATCGAACGTGAAGTTGATGGGCTGCTTACGGTCAACTAAACCGCCTTTTTGTGTTCTGTTCGGCTGTGTACTCATGACGTGATCTCTCCTGATGGCATATCTGGAAGATCGCCTTTTGGTTTGGCCGTTGCGAAAATTTCATGCGTTGTGACATTCCGGCGCGCCTTAAAAAAGCGGCGACATCCAGCCGTGTGTTGCCACATCTCATCATGCCATTGGTTCACATTCTCACGTAGATGCACGTAAGCATGGAATGCTGCTTGGTCGCCATCCTCAGGACGTTTGACCGTGGCATCACCTTCGTAGGTAAACTCTGTTTGTGCGCGTTTGCCGCACCATGGACATTCGATAAGTAACATGTTCGATCCTTAGTGGGCTTTGGGTACGGGCCCCGTACCAACTTCATCGAGGGTTGCGCCAGTTTCGAAGCGCTGTAACGAAAGAGCTTCGTTCGTTGGATGCGGTCGGTCTTGCGCAATTGTATGAGCAAACACGTAACCTGAACCTGGCGTGGCCTTAAAGCCGCCGTAACACCAACCGCCATTAATATAGAAATTAGAAATTGGCGTTTTGCTGATAATCGGGCTGCCATCCATCGTCATATCCATGATGCCACCCCATGACCGCATCAGGCGTAACCTTGAGAAGGCGGGAAATAGCGTTAGGATATTTTGCGTTACTTGTTCCAGCCTTGGGAAGTTACCGCGCTGCGCATAGGAGTTATAGAAATCCAGATCACCGCCGAACACCAGCTCACCTTTATCGGATTGGCTGATGTACATGTGCCCTGATCCAGACGTAATGACCGTATCTATACAAGGTTTGACGGGCTCGGAGACCATTGCTTGCAAGACATGGCTTTCAATAGGGAGACGCAACCCTGCCATGGCTGCGACGTGACTTGTATGACCAGCAACGGCAATGCCGACCTTGCCCGCATAGATACGTCCGCGTGAGGTCTCGACACCTGTCACCGTATCCCCCTCGCGAATGATCCTTGTGACTTCGCAGTTCTGAATGATATCAACACCGCGCGCATCAGCGGCTCGGGCGTAACCCCAGGCAACCGCGTCGTGACGCGCTGTGCCTCCGCGGGGTTGGATTAATCCGCCGAGTACAGGGAATCTGCCGCCGCCCTTAAGATCGAGAAGAGGCGCGCGTTCTTTAATTTGTGCGGGTGTAAGCCATTCTGCATCAATGCCGTTCATGCGCATCGCGTTGCCGCGCCGCATGGCTGCGTCGACGCTGGCATCGTTGTGCTGAAGATTGATCACGCCACGGGGCGAAAACATGACGTTATAATTGAGGTCCTGGCTCATGCCTTCCCAAAGTTTGAGAGACAACTCGTAGAAGTGAGCGTTGCCTTCGAGCATGTAATTAGAGCGGACAATTGTTGTGTTACGACCCGTGTTACCGCCACCAAGCCAGCCTTTTTCGATCACCGCGACATTGGTGATGCCATGCTCTTTGGCGAGGTAATATGCGGTTGCCAGGCCATGCCCACCACCACCAATGATGATCACATCATAATGTGGCTTTGGTTCAGGAGAGCGCCAGACTTCACGCCAGTTCTTGTGATCGCTCAACGCATTTCGAGCGAGCGAGAAAATGGAATATCGGGACACCGATGAGGCTCCTATGAGAAACAGATTTGATCGTGCAATTCGTTATATTCGATAATTTTATTCTGTTTCAACATATTGTCATGAACGACAAAGACGTCAACTGTTCTGAGAACGTAATTAACTGAAAAAAAGGGGGCCGCAATAAACGGCCCCTAAAGTTAGGTTAGGGTAGAGAGGTGGGAGAAATTAAACGTGTGTGCGTTTTTACCCATTTGCAGACTGGTCCGTGGATGTGGCGGATTCGTGGTTTGAAAAAGGCAATATTGGGGCAGTCTTGCCTGAAGGAGGCATTGTAAGCAGGGACTAGCATAATCCTGCATAATCCTGCATGAATTACGGATGAAATTCACATTCTATGTTTTGGTGTTTATTTTTTCTGTCGGCGCAGCACGTGCCGAGGAAATTTTTTCGAATGCAGATCTTTTACGGAATTTCGATGCCATAGCATTTGGTAATGAGTACACCGGCAAACGATATGACATCGTCCGTAAATGGGCGAAGCCGATGCGCATGGGTATTCAGGGTAAGGACTATCCAGCTTATCTGGAAACTTTCATCGATGATGTTGCACGAGACCTTCGGGAAACATCCGGGCATCCGGTAGAGCTTTATTATTCATATGCAAAACATAAGGCAAAAAAACTTGCAACGGACTTTGATCAGAAGAACGTAAATGTCATTATGTATTATATGCAAGATGAAGACATTCCGGCAGCGGTTGCAAAGTACTGGAACGACGATGAAGACAAAGTTCGCTGGATGGTTCAGAACTCAACATGCTTTGCGAACTACTTTACCAAAAAAGGTGAGATCGTTGCGGCCGTGATTATTTTCCCGGCACGCCATCCTGAGAGTTATCACCGTGCGTGTGCTGTAGAAGAGATCACGCAAATTCTTGGTTTGCCCAACGATTCCAATACAGTGAAACCATCGATCTTTAATGATCACAGTCGATACTTTGAATTAACCGAGCATGATCGCTGGTTATTGCGCGCTCTTTATCAAAAAGACATCACACCAGGTATGTCGCGCAATGAGACACTTACCCGGGTTTTGGCTTTTTTGAAGCGCGCCCGCCTCGAATAACCAAGGCCACGCCGACAAGAATGGCTGCGAAGCTGACGGCATGGAACGATTGCAAGACCTCACCCAAAAATATTACGGCAAGTAGAATGCCTAACGGCGGCACAAGGTGTGACGCCAGGCCTGCCTTGGTCGCGCCGACAATACTAATGGCATGATTGTAGAAATAATACGCCAGTAGTGATGGGAAAATAATGATGTAGGCCATCGACCATAATGTGTCTTCGTTCATGGGAATGTAATGACCGTTAGACGCTTCCCAAAACCATAGGGGCAATGTGGCCAAGCCACCAATTGCCATGCTGGAAGCCAATAAAGTATTAGCATGCATGGCGGAAGGTTTGAGGCGGATCATCACGGTGTAAAGGGACCACGTGGTGAACGCGCCTAAGATAATCAGATCGCCCGGCACAAACGTGACGTCAGCAATGGCCAGTGGATTGCCCTGGGTTATAATGACCGAGACTCCAAGAGCTGAGATCAAAATGCCGATAATCTGTTGAATGGCAACACGCTCGCGCAGCAATATCCAGGCGATGAACGGGACTAGACCCGGTACGGATGTTTGAATAATACTGGTGTTCGCCACCGTCGTTGTTTTTAAACCGGCATATAAAAGACATGGGAATAGTACGGGTCCGACAATCGCGGTCAAAAGAACGTATCGCCAATGCTTTACCAGTAACCATCGTTCAGCCCATACGCGCGGCCAAATAAAGATCATGAGAATAAAGAAGGCAATGAACCAGCGTATGCTGACCAATGAGAAAGTTGGAATTTCGTTGGCGACCAATCGACCGACCACACTATGCCCAGCCCAGAATAAGGGAGTCAGAATCAGCATGGCCGTTGCAATACCCAGATCGCGCGTTGATGGTGCCGCTGGAAACTCGGTTCTCTCGGTCATTGATCTTGGCCTTATGGAGCTGCGCTTGGCGCAGCCCCGTTTGGGTACTTTAAGTAACGGTCACGCGAATGCTGCTTAAGCCTTCGACGTGGCCCTCAAGGATATCGCCCTTTTTAACAGGTCCAACGCCCGCTGGTGTGCCTGTCATAATCAAATCACCGGCCTGAAGCGTAAACAGCTTGGACAGATAATTAATGATCTCAGGAATTTTCCAGATGAGCTCGTTCAGATTACCGTCCTGGCGAGTTTCACCGTTAACTTCGAGGCGGATATGCCCCTCGGACATATGGCCAGCTTCGGCAATAGGATGGAACATGCCAATGGGTCCAGCATGATCAAATGATTTGCCAACTTCCCATGGGCGTCCGGCTTTTTTTGCAACGCCTTGAAGGTCACGGCGTGTCATATCGAGGCCAACCGCATATCCCCAAACATGGTCGTATGCATCTTCAATTGAGATGTCGTTGCCACCCTTGGATAAACCAACAACCAGCTCAATCTCGTGGTGGACATCTGATGTTTGCTGCGGATATGGGAAGTTTGCACCATCTGGTGCAGGCGCAAATAAGAGTGCACTCGTATGCTTTTCAAAGAAAAATGGATCTTCGCGATCTGGGTCATGGCCCATCTCTCGTGCGTGATCGGCGTAGTTGCGTCCAACGCAAAATATACGGTGAGCGGGGAAGGTATCGTCAGTCCCTGCAACAGGGATTGAGAGACGGTCAGGTGAATTTACAACGTGTGCCATGAAAAATAATCTCCAGAAAAACACTAAGAACGAATTATAATATGCATCTTCAAAATTACATGATGCGCTGATACCAAGAATACAACGGTATTGGCCCCTAGACGAGTGCCTTTCTACCAGACACACTCCCGCCCAAATGTAATGAACAGCTTGAATGAGGTTATATTAATGTCTTTCCGTACTCCGTATCTAATGTTCCTTGGCGATGCCCCCGACGAATTAGCCGCAAAAACAGCAATTGGCGTTCGCGACTGGCGCCCAGAATGGTGCGTTGGGCAAATGCGTTTGGCTGACTGTAAAGCGGATCTGAATTTGCCTGAGATGAGCATCGAAGATGCCAAGGCGGCGGGTTGCGGCACGATGATTGTCGGCGTTGCGAACCGTGGTGGCTTAATTTCTGATAGCTGGGCTGATGCTATCGTACAGGCGATTGAGGCGGGTATGGATATTGCCAGTGGCTTGCACCAAAAGTTGAGCGCGAACCCGGCGATTAAGGCCGCAGCAGAAAAGCACGGACGTACATTGACGGATGTTCGTCATCCAACACGTGATTTCCCTGTCGCAAGCGGTGTCACGCGCACAGGTAAGCGTCTTCTGACAATCGGAACCGATGTGTCAGTTGGTAAAATGTACACATCGCTGGCGATCTGGCGCGAGATGGAAAAGCGCAGCATGAAGACCAGTTTCTCGGCGACCGGGCAAACCGGTATCTTTATTGCGGGTCAAGGTGTTTCTGTTGACGCCGTTGTTGCTGACTTTATTTCAGGTGCATCAGAATGGTTGTCTCCAGATGCCGACGCAGATCACTGGCACGTTGTCGAAGGTCAGGGGTCACTTTTCCACACGTCTTATGCCGGCGTGACGCTTGGTTTGATCCATGGCTCGCAACCAGACGCATTGGTTATCTGCCATGATGCAGCGCGTAAAACAGCCCGGGGCCTTGGAGACAAAGGACTTCCATCATTTGAAGAAGTGATTGAGGCAGGCCTATGGGCGGCAAAAAATGTGAACCCGGACGTAAAAGTTGTGGGTGTCTCGATCAATACCAAGAGCCTGGATGATCAGGCCGCACAAAAATTACTAAAAGAAACAGAAGATCGTCTGGGCTTGCCGACAGTAGACGCCGTTCGAACCGGTGTCGCACCCATCGTAGATGCATTGGTTTAATCATGACGCGTACAGTTACGATTAGGTCTGAGAACTGGCCCCTCGCGCGCCCGTTTGGCATTTCGCGTGGTGTGAAGACGGCTGCCGATGTGGTTGTCGTTGAAATCACCGAAGGCGATGTAAAGGGATGGGCGGAATGTGTCCCTTATCCGCGTTACGACGAAACCGTTGAAGGCGTGATGGCCGAGATCGCCGAAGTGCAGTTGGCCATTGAAGGTGGAGCCGGATGCTCCGAGATCAATCAATTGATGGTCGCGGGTGCTGCGCGTAATGCTGTTGATTGTGCTTTGTGGGATCTTCAAGCCAAGCTAGAGGGCACGTCAGTTGCTGACCTCATCGGTGTTGGTTCGGTTTTGCCAGAGATTACGGCGGAAACGATTGGCATTGGTACACCGCAAGAGATGGGTGCCCGTGCTGCTGAGCTAAGCCATGCGCCTTTGTTGAAGGTGAAACTTGATGCCAACGACATTGAAGAGCGTATGAATGCAATCCATGCGGCAGCGCCGAATGCACGTCTTGTGATAGATCCGAACGAAGGTTGGACTGTTGAGCTGGTTAGTGCTAAGGCGAGTTATCTAGCAAGCATTGGTGTCGAGATGTTGGAGCAGCCCGTCCCGGCCGCAGACGATCATGGGTTGCGGGGGGTCAATTGTCCCGTGCCTATTTGTGCGGATGAATCTCTACACACGTCAGATGACCTTGAGGCGCTTAAAAGCAAATATGACATCGTCAATATCAAGCTGGATAAAACCGGTGGACTGACCGAGGCCCTGT
>CAWUWH010000188.1:0-30055 GCA_963926035.1 uncultured Rhodospirillales bacterium | reverse complement strand
GAGCGGACTCTCGCGATGGGAATCTCATCTAAGTAAGCACCGTTAGCGAATTTTATTAAGGATCGGCGGGTGTTCGTCGCCCGTCGATCCTCATTTGCTGTCTCCCTTATTATCGACGCCAAATATTAGGACCGGAAGATGACTGTTTTCATTATCCGAAGGTTAATGCAAAGCGCCATCGTTGTATTTGTTATGTCGTTCCTGGTGTTCGGCGGTGTGAATATTGTTGGCGATCCTGTTGAAATGATGGTCTCCGATGAAGCAGATCAAGAAGAACGGGAACGAGTTATTAAATCCATGGGTTTGGATAAACCCTGGTACATTCAATACGGAAAGTTTGTTACGAATGCGCTGCAAGGCGACCTAGGCAACTCGTTTGTTTATGGTGAGCCGGCGTTGCAAATTATTGTGCAACGCATGCCTGCGACGTTCGAGCTGGCCTTTGTATCCTTATTAATGTCGATTATTATAGGTATCCCCTTTGGTGTTTGGGCAGGGTTATTCCCTGAACGATTTTCATCAAAAATAATTATGTCGGGCTCCATTGTTGGATTTTCGTTGCCGACATTCTGGGTTGGCCTGATGATGATTATGGTTTTTGCCGTTATCCTGGGCTGGCTCCCATCCACAGGGCGAGGCGACACGGTCACTGTATTCGGTATAGAGCTCAGTTTTTTCACGCCTGACGGATTATCTCATATTTTCCTTCCTGCGTTGAACTTGGCACTCTTCAATACATCGCTGGTCATTAGATTAACCCGTGCTGGTGTACGTGAAGCCATTCACATGGATTACATAAAATTCGCGCGCGCGAAGGGCTTGTCTTATCGGCGAGTCATTATGGTTCACTTAATGAAAAACATTATGATCCCGGTTGTGACTGTTTTGGGCCTGGAATTTGGTGGTCTCATCGCATTCTCTGTTGTCACGGAAACGGTCTTTTCATGGCCAGGCATGGGTAAGTTAATCATCGAATCAATCCAGAATCTGGATCGGCCGATTATTGTGGCTTACCTGATGATTATTGTTTTGGTGTTCGTCGTTATCAATCTGGTTGTAGATATTCTCTACTCCATTCTTGATCCCCGAGTGCGGTTACAGGACGTAAGCTCATGAGTGAAACCATTCAAAACCCGACCCCCATTGAGGCACCTGAAGAGTTTGTCGTAACGCTTCAAACGCCATTCCAACGGTTCTGTTCGGATTTTTTCGAAAGTCGCGTCGCGTCAGCAGCATTTGTCGTGCTCGTTGGCATTCTGTTTATTGCAATTTGTGCGCCTCTGATTTCGCCTCAAAATCCATATGACCTCAGTCAGGTCAGTATTTTGGACGCAAAGATGGCGCCTGGATCGCAAAGTTTTGATGGATGGACGTTTTATTTAGGGACTGACGGTGCAGGCCGCGACCTCATGAGTGCGATGTTTTATGGACTGCGGATTAGTCTGGGCGTCGGCGTCATGTCTGGTGTGATTGCGATGTGTATTGGCGCTGTAATTGGCCTCGCTGCTGCTTACTTTGGTGGCCGCGTTGATGCCATCATTATGCGGATTGTTGATATTCAGTTATCATTCCCAGCGATCTTAGTCGCGCTTATCCTGCTGGCCGTGTTGGGCAAGGGGGTTGATAAAATCATCATCGCCTTGGTGATCGTTCAATGGGCATATTATGCACGTACCATTCGTGCTTCGGCACTGGTCGAGCGAAACAAGGAATATGTTGAGGCTGCTACGTGTTTGGCACTCAGCCATAATCGGATCGTGTTCAAACATTTGTTTCCAAACTGTCTTCCACCGTTGATCGTTGTCGTAACTATTCAAACGGCGCATGCAATCTCACTCGAAGCAACACTAAGCTTCCTTGGTGTTGGATTGCCAATTAGCGAGCCATCTCTTGGCCTGCTGATCGCAAATGGTTTTGATTATATGTTGAGTGGTTATTTCTGGATTAGCTTCTTCCCAGGCATCGCCCTGTTGATCACAATTGTTTCGATCAATTTGGTTGGTGATCAATTAAGGGATGTCTTGAACCCGAGGCTAGATCGATGAGTGTTAAAGATACATCGCCCACCCTCGAAGTCCGCGATCTGCAAACGCACTTCTTTACGAAGGCGGGCGTCGCAAAGGCCGTTGATGGCGTGAGTTTCTCTGTCGGTAAAGGCGAAATTATGGGCCTTGTTGGTGAGTCGGGTTCTGGTAAATCCGTCACCGGCTTTTCAATCATCGGTCTTGTCGATCCGCCAGGTAACGTCGTCGGCGGGGAAGTGCTTTATAACGGTAAGAACCTTGTTGGGTTACCGGATGAACAGATGCGCCAATTGCGTGGCAATCGGATCGCCATGATCTTCCAAGACCCAATGATGACGCTCAATCCAGTTTTGCGTGTGGATACGCAAATGGTTGAGACGATTCTTGCGCATGACCCTTCGGTAAGCAAGCAAGAGGCACTTGCGCGTTCCAGAGATGCCTTGGGTCAGGTGGGTATCCCTGCACCAGACGAGCGTTTGCGGTCATATCCGCATCAATTTTCTGGTGGCATGCGTCAGCGCGTGGCGATTGCCATCGCACTCTTGAACAAACCAGATCTGATCATCGCCGACGAGCCAACGACTGCTCTTGATGTGACGATCCAGGGACAAATTCTTTACGAGGCACAAAAACTTTGCCGTGAGACAGGGACCTCGATGATTTGGATTACCCACGATCTTGCTGTCGTTGCGGGCTTAGCAGACAGTATTTGTGTGATGTATGGGGGCCGTGTCGTCGAGCAGGGCCTGATTAATGATGTGCTTGATCATCCTGTGCATCCATACACGCGCGGATTGCTTGGTTCTGTACCTGGTGCAAATTCCAGAGGTACGCGACTTTACCAAATTCCTGGTATGGCGCCGTCACTTTTAAATCTACCACAAGGTTGCGCATTCCAAGCCCGTTGTCCGCGTGCCGATGAAGCCTGTTTGGTTGAGCCGCAAATCACCGAACCTATTGCTGGGAGGGGTGTGCGTTGCTGCCATCCACACCTTGATGCGGAAGAGGAGATCGGCGCATGAGTGAGCAAACGAACGACGCTATGCTGACCGTCGATAATCTCTCCAAGAACTTTGTAAAGAAGCTCGATCTTGCAGGAAAGATTGCGCAAAAGCTTGGGTCCAATATACGTGAAGAAGTCGTGTACGCAGTGGACGGCGTTTCTCTGACAATCCCAAAGGGCAGTGTTGTTGGCCTCGTCGGGGAATCAGGTTGTGGTAAATCGACCTTGGGTCGAATGATCGCTGGCATTTTGCGGCCGACGGGTGGCGACATCACCTACAAGGGCGTATCGATTACAAAGATGTCTGGTGATGAAGCTGCGCGCGCTGCATTGCAGATTCAAATGATCTTTCAAGACCCCTTTGCCAGCTTGAACCCGCGAATGCGTGTGATTGATATTATTGGCGAAGCGCCTGTAACCCACGGCTTTACGACTGCTGCAGGAAAAGATGAGTACGTTTGTGATGTTATGAAGCGTGTTGGTCTTGATCCAGAGTATCGTCGTCGCTACCCGCATCAGTTTTCTGGTGGTCAGCGTCAGCGGATAGGCATTGCACGCGCACTCGCTGTAAATCCAGAGTTCCTCGTATGTGATGAGGCGATTGCTGCGCTGGATGTATCGATCCAGGCACAGGTCATCAACTTGTTTATGGATCTTCGTGAAGACCTGGATCTTACATATTTATTTATCAGCCACGATCTTTCAGTTGTGAAGCATATATCTGATCGCATTGTGATTATGTATTTGGGACGCATTGTCGAAATCTCGCCGACTGATGAATTGTATGCGGACCCGAACCATCCTTATACACAGGCATTGCTCAACGAAGTGCCACAGCTTGAGCATCGTGGGCGCGACTATAAACCTGTTGAGGGTGAAATTCCGTCACCTTTGGACCCGCCAAGTGGATGTCATTTTCATCCGCGTTGCCCGCATGCCACGGACAGGTGTGCTACTGAACGTCCTGAGCTCCGCGAAATTGCACCAACGAGATGGTCTGCATGTCATCTTAACGACGAGGCTTAAATTTTGAGTGATCCAGTTATTGTTGTAAGCCCCAGCTCGGATACACCGGTGCTTCCTCTCGTCTTTGATAGTCCGCATAGTGGCTTCGACTATCCAGAAGATATGCGTTCCATTCTATCTAATAAGGTTTTGCGACAAACCGAAGATGCATTTATCGACGCGCTTTTTGGGCACGTCCCCGTGTTGGGCGCTGTCTTGATCAAGGCAACGTTCCCACGGTGCTACATTGATCCTAACCGCAGTACAGATGATGTTCAGGTTGATGCTATTGACGGCGATTGGCCGCATCCGGTTATTAACTCGATCAAGACCAATCGGGGTGCAGGGCTGATTTTTACAAAGATACAGGGCGAAGAAGTCTTGTATGACCGTAAATTGAGTGTCGCTGAAGTTGAGAACCGGATCGCAAACTATTGGCAACCGTATCACAATCAGCTGAGTGCTGAACTTGATCGTTTGCATAGTGCGCATGGACAAGTTTGGCACATCAACTGCCATTCTATGCCTGCAAAAGGTAATATCCACGCCGAAGATGGTGAAGTGGAACGCGCTGATTTTGTCCTGGGTGACCGCGATGGCACGACGTGCGCGCCAGAATTTACGAATGCCATTGAAGAATACCTTTCTGGGCGAGGCTATGACGTCGGCATTAACTTCCCCATGAAAGGCGTTGAGCTTGTTCGCAAATATGGGCGACCTGATGAAGCGCGCCATAGTTTGCAAATCGAAGTGAAACGCCGTCTTTATATGGACGAAGTCGAAATCACGAAGAATGATCGATATGCTGAGACAGCATCAGTGCTCGCGGATATGAATGCGATGATTGCAGATTTTGTCCGAGACCGTGTCTCCGTTTGATCCGGGCGGGCTATTCTTTTATAACCGCGTCAAACCTAACATGAGGCGAGATCGACATGCATACACTTAAATTCAGCGTACATGAGTTCGTGACAATTATGGGCATCTTAAGCGAGCGTGTGCGTGAAGGTGATGGCGTGCCATCAACGTCCGTTTATCATGCATGGAAAAGTCGGTATGACGAACTTGATCGTGACCTGGAGAAGTTGGACATGATGGAACGGGCTGACATGCTCTTTGATGGCAAGGTCTCCCGAGATAATGTGACGCGTGAACATATCGAAGAAGTGATGGAGATTGTCGTTACACATCGAGCTCACGAGCAAAAGCTCATCGATGATGGCGATATTGATGCAGACCAAGACGAGCTTGATATCTGGAATACGGTTTATGCGCGCCTTGAAACTTCACTCGAATGGAATGGCTAGCCCGCTTTAGCTGTAATGGCTTCGGCGTCGATTTCGTATTTCCGATAAAGCGTTGGTAAATCACCACATTGTCCAAACTGGTCAACGCCGAGGGGTTCCACGCGGCGGCCATCAACAGACCCTAGCCAGGCAAGGGCTGCTGGGTGGCCGTCTATCACTGTGATCAGTGGCTCACCTTTAGGGGCATCAGCTAATAACTTAGATATCCATGATGCCTGACCTTGCGCGCTCCAATCTGCAAATAATTTATCAGCAGATGTTATTGCCAACAGTCCGGCACCTTTAATACTTGCTGCGGCCGCTTCGGCTTCCGGCGCAATTGCGCCAGCATAAATAATCAAAGGGGCATTTTTTGACGCTGGTTTCTGCCGCCAATAAGCGCCGTTCCGAATACCTTCACTTAGCTCGGGCGTCATGTCGCGTTGGGGTTGGTTAAGGGGTCGTGTTGATAGGCGCAGGTAAACCGAGCCCCCATCGTCAGCCTGCATGTGCTCGAAACCCCATGCCATAATTTCTGCCAATTCATCGGCGTAAGCGGGCTCGAACGATGTCAGGCCTGGCTGACCCATACCGATTAAAGGTGTTGAGATGCTTTGATGTGCGCCACCTTCAGGTGACAGCGTGATTCCCGCTGGCGTTGCGACGACCATAAAGCGTGCGTCCTGGTAACAGGCGTAATTCAACGCATCAAGGCCACGCGCAATGAATGGATCGTAAAGTGTGCCAATAGGCAGCAGTCGCTCACCAAAGATAGAATGAGACAAGCCAAGTGCGCCCAGCATGACAAATAGGTTGTTTTCGGCAATGCCCAACTCCAAATGCTGGCCTGCAGAATTAAATTCCCATTTTTGTGCAGAAGGAACTTGTTGTGCACGGAACGTATCTGCACGGTCTTCGCGTGCAAAGAGCCCTCGTCTGTTAACCCAGCCGCCAAGGTTTGTTGACTGAGTTACATCTGGAGATGTCGTGACGATGCGTCTTGCGAGCTCAGAATCTTTCTGACCTGCAAGTTCGTATAGTACCTTACCAAAAGCTTCTTGCGTCGATGCCTTCTCTGAAATGGAATACTTCAGCGTTTTGGGAATCGGTATTTTATCAGCGCTAAATCGCCGACGCCCATCCCGATTAAACGTTACATTCTGAAGGAATTGTGTGAGTTTCGGTGCGCGATCTTCGATACCTGCGAAGGCATCCCATTCCTGACCAGGCTTAATGCCAAGCTTGTCACGAAATCCAATGACTTGATCTTCGCTGAGAATGCCCGAGTGATTATCTTTGTGCCCAGCCAGCGGCAAGCCCCAACCTTTGATCGTGTAGGCAATAAAGCAGGTGGGTGTCTCATCTTTGGACGCATCATCAAATGCCTCCATCAATGTTTCCAGGCAATGACCACCTAGATTCGTCATCAAGTTCTGGAGCTCGTCGTTGCCGTAACTTTCGATCAGACGCAAGGCGTCATCATCGTTCACGAAATCTTTTGTTAATTGCACACGCCAAGCCTGGGCACCTCTAAAGGTGAGGGCCGCATAAAGGTCGTTTGGGCAATCGCTGATCCAGCGCCGAAGTGCTTTGCCACCCGGACGTCCAAAGGCTTCCATCATGCGCTTGCCATACTTGATGGTAATGACATTCCAGCCGGTTGTACGAAAAACGCGATCGATTAATCGGAACATCTGATCAGGCACAACGCCGTCCAGACTTTGACGATTGTAATCGACAATCCACCAGCAATTACGGAGGCCATGCTTCCAACCTTCCCACAAGGCTTCATACATATTGCCTTCGTCCATCTCGGCGTCGCCAACAAGTGCGACCATGCGGCCTTGTTCGCGTTTAGCCACACTATTGAAATGCCGGCGTGTGTAATCTTGAACCATCGACATAAACGTTGTCATGGCAGGCCCCATACCAACGGACCCGGTTGAGATATCTACATCATCCGTATCTTTGGTGCGGGATGGATAGCTTTGTGCACCGCCATAAGCGCGAAACTTTTCAAGGTTCTCGCGACTTTGATGGCCAAGGAGATATTGTATGGCATGGAAAACTGGGCTGGCATGCGGCTTAACGGCAATCCTGTCTTCGGGCTTTAAAGCCGAAAGATAAAGGGCGCTCAATATCGCGACGGATGACGCACATGATGCTTGGTGTCCGCCCACTTTCAATCCATCTGTTTTTTCACGAATAAAATTCGCGTTGTGGATTGTCCATGTGGAGAGCCAGAGGATCTTCTTTGCCAGATCTTCAATGCACTCAAGCTTGTCCGCAGGGGTGAATGTTATCGCGTCGTCTAGTGGGGCCATTGATCATCTCCTATGCCGAAAACATAGTCTAATGCATCGAAGAGGTCCTTGCGTTTTACACTGTAAATACTAGTATAATAGCAATATATAATACTTTAATAGATAAAAATTGGTGATTTATGCCACAAACAACCTTAGATGCGATTGATCAGAAAATTCTTGCGGCGCTCCAGGGGAATGCACGTTTAACCAATGTTGAGCTTGCTGAACAAGCTGGATTATCGCCGTCCCCGTGTTTGCGCCGTGTCCGCACATTAGAAGACGACGGCATCATCAAAGGTTATGCCGCACTTGTGGATCAAGAAACTGTCGGACTGCCTGTCAGTGTATTTATCATGGTGAGTTTGGAGAAGCAGATCGAACATGCTTTGGAGGTGTTTGAGGAACGGATCCGTGCTCTCCCGGAAGTGATGGAGTGTTATTTGATGACGGGCGACAGTGACTATCTATTGCGGGTCGTGACTAGTGACCTCCAGGCGTATGAGAAATTCTTGATGCATCAACTGACAAAATTTCCAGGTGTAAACAGTATTAAGTCCAGCTTTGCGCTTAAGCAGGTTGTTTATCGAACGGCTTTGCCTATTGGAAATGTGTAACACTGTCGATCTTTGTTGGAGAGTTCTAAAAATGTTCGTGACGTCTAAGAAAATATTTGCTGCAGTACTTATAGCGGGAAGTATGTTTATGGCTGCAGATGTAAATGCAGCGCCTAAATCTGAGTTGTGGGAGAAGTGGGCAGCACATGATGCACAGTCAACGGCGGTTGTTGATCACAGCAACTGGGATAAGTTTCTCAAAACATACGTAAAGGATGATCCGAGCGGTCTCAACAAGGTCGACTATGCGGGTGTGACTGTTGAGGATAAGAAGGCGCTCGATGACTACGTCGATGCTTTGGCTGTAACGCCTGTTCTGAAATTGAACCGGGCACAACAGCAGCCATATTGGATAAACCTTTATAACGCGTTGACAGTAAAGGTCGTGCTCGACCATTTCCCGGTTAAAAGCATTCGAGATATCGATATTTCACTGGGCTTGTTTTCAAGCGGCCCTTGGGGGAAAAAACTGATTAAGATCGCAGGCGAACAGGTCAGCCTGGATGACATTGAGCATCGAATTTTACGACCAATTTGGAAAGATCCGCGCATTCATTACGCGGTTAATTGCGCTTCTGTTGGATGTCCTGATTTATCTGCCCAGGCTTATACGGCCGAAAATACGGATGCGATGCTGAGTGTGAACGCGGTTGCCTATATCAACAGCCCGAGGGGTGTTCGCGTATCTGGTAATGATGTGAGTGTGTCATCCATTTATGATTGGTTTCAGGCTGATTTTGATGGCACGGAAAAGGGCGTGATTTCGCACCTTTTGCCATATGCCAAGGGCGACCGAAAAAAGGCACTGGAGAAGGTAAGTGAGATCAGCGATTATGATTATGACTGGGCATTAAACGGTCTTTGATAATCTGGCTTCACAAGGGGAACTCTACTGACAACACGTATTGATAAAGCCACCTTGATGGCGTTTAGCAACCGCGCGCTCGCGCGTGCTGGGCTGTCGCCGGAACATGCTGAAACCACAAGTCAGGTTTTGGTGCAAGGTGACATGATGGGAATCCCGACGCATGGCGTCATAAGGCTGACACCTTATACAGAACGTTTAAAACATGGCGGGGTTAATCCAAAAGCCATCCCAAAAATTGATCAACGCGCGCCATCATTATGCATTGTTGATGGTCAGAATGCCTTGGGCCCCGTGGTTGCGAACGCGGCATTGTGCCAGGCAATAGAGATGGTGAAAGAAACTGGAATCGCCTACGTCGGATGTCGATCAAGTAACCATTTGGGTGCAATGGTGCCTTACGCATTGCAGGCGTGTCAGGCTGGTTTCGTGATGTTATCGGGCACGAGCGCATCGACAACGATGCCGCCTTGGGGGGGTGCAGAAGCGCGGATTGGCAACAATCCAATGTGCTTTGCTGCAGCTTGCCCAAAAGGACCACACATCATTCTAGATATGGCGATGAGTGTTGCGGCACGAGGAAAAATTCGTGGTGCGCAGGCAGCGGGTCAAGCGATCCCAGAGGGTTGGGCTGTTGATAAAATGGGCAAGCCAACAACCGATGCGTCTGAGGCCCTAGAAGGTTTTCTTGTGGCTGTCGGCGGCCATAAAGGTTCCGGTCTATCAATGGCCATTGATGTTTTGTCGGGTGTGTTGTCAGGGGCAAAATTTTTAACGGGAATAACGTCCTGGGTTGGAAATAATGATACGGCTCAAGAACTGGGGCATTTCTTTATACTGATTGATCCAGCCAGATTGATCGGTAAAGAAAACTACGAAGCCGCAATGAACGAGTTCTGTGAAATTGTTCACACAACGCCTGCAGCGGACCCGGCAACGCCTGTGATATTGCCGGGAGAGCGTGAACAGACGCGCATAGCTGACGCCTTGGCTCATGGCATTGAAATGAATGTTAAAGTTCTCGAAGACGTTCGACGTCTTGCAGGAGAAATTGATTAAGCTTGGGTCTGTTGGTGCATTATTTGAGTGCGATGTTTTTGATCTTACCGAAACACATTGCGCCAAGATCATCGGCATCACCAGAAACGCCGATGTACGCAATTGGCGGCATTTCAGCATTAAAAATTCGTTGATAGTCCGCTTGGAGATCGACAGTTTCATCAATCCAAGTATTCATCGGCGCGTCTGCGGGTTGGCGAATAATCATCCAGGCGTTGTCAGGAAGATGTGGATGCGGGAATTCGTCAGTCTTATGTCCACCCCATACGTAAGTAAGAACATGCCCTCGTGCAAAGGGTGAAAACATACCTTTAAAACGAGACATCATACCATCTTCGGCAAAAACCACATGGATCGCTAATACCCGGTCATCCCCATCAGCCTTTTTAAGGTTTGTTGCGGGTAGGCCTTCAACGACATGCCAGGACCAGGTCAGCGTTGAGGCTTTTAGCGGCTTATCAGCAACGGGGGTATAGAGAACGCTAGAGCTTTTATACGAGCGTATTTCTAAAATGCCGTCTTTTGTGCCTAAGAACTCTGATGGTGGGATATTATCAAAACTTAACATCTTCCAACCCGAACCGATAAGGTCCGGGTTAATTGGAAGTGTACGCGTCTCTTTGGCAAAGCTCTGGCTGCTGCTAATAGAGAACAGGAAAACACTCAGGAACACGATACGTATGAATAAGTTCATATTTTTTTTAATACGGGCCTAAGTAAATTTTGGTTCAATCGTTCGCTTGTTTGATTGCCTCGAGGACAGCGTTGGTGACCTCGACTGTTGTTGCCTTGCCACCAAGATCGGCTGGGAGATGTTTTTTATCGGCAGTTACGCGTTCAATGGCTTTCATCAAGCGCGCAGCTGCATCGTGCTCCCCTTGGTTTTCCAAAAGCATTGCACCTGACCAAAATGACCCCAACGGATTGGCGATTCCCTTACCCATAATGTCGAATGCAGACCCATGAATGGGCTCGAACATCGAAGGCGCATCAGCTTCTGGGCGAATATTGCCAGTCGCGGCAATACCAAGTGAACCAGAAAGTGCGGCGGCAAGATCGGAAAGCACGTCCGCATGAAGATTGGTTGCGACAACGGTATCAATCGTTTCAGGCTTAAGAACCATCCGCTGTGTCATCGCATCAACCAGCATTTTATCCGTCTTAACGTCCGGATAATCTGCTTTTATTTCTTCAAAGACACTATCCCAGAAGACCATGCCATGGCGTTGTGCATTTGATTTTGTCACCAGCGTAAGGAGCTTGCGTGGCCGCGAGCGGGCTAATTCGAAGGCAAAACGCTGAATGCGCTCAACGCCGGTTCGGGTGAAGACAGCGATATCCATCCCAACTTCCTCAGGCAGGCCTTGGTGGACACGACCGCCTGCACCCGCGTACTCACCTTCAGAGTTCTCTCTGACAATGACCCAATCGAGTTGCTTTGATGTGACATCCTTTAGAGGGCCAGAAATCCCTGGCAGTAATCTCGTTGGCCGGACATTGGCGTATTGATCAAGCGTTTGGCAGATTTTTAGGCGAAGGCCCCAAAGTGTGATATGATCAGGGACGCGAGGGTCACCGGCTGAGCCAAAGAAAATGGCGTCGAATGCGCGTAATGTATCAAGGCCGTTTTCAGGCATGAAATCGCCCGTACGCAAATACCGTTCGGAACCCCAGTCAAAGCGTTCTGATTTAATGATAAAACCGCCGTCTCGCTTGGCGATGGCATTCAATACCTTCATGCCGGCGTCGATAACTTCTGGGCCAATCCCGTCGCCTGGAATTGCTGCTATGTTGATGGCACGCTTAGTCATGGTACTATTAATCCTAGGATATTCGATGAATCTTCAATTGATGTCATATTAATATGGGGCTCATCCAAGTTTTTAAAGGGCGTATTCATTGGCAGAAACGGTAAAAATGCGAAGTTGGCGTGGATTTGTTGCCTGGTGCGACGAGCGTGGGCTGTGCTCTGCGCCTGCAAATGCGTGGACGTTGTCAGCATATATTCGATACCTCGAAAGTACGATGACAGTGACGGCTTTGCGTCGACACATCAGTCAAATTGGCCAAATGCATTATGAAAAAATTAGAAAACGTCCAGATCGCCATGAAGACGTTCAACGTACGCTTGATGGCGTCCGCGCTCGAAAAGAAGCCAAAAAAAAGAAGGTAGAGCCGGATCCTCCATTGTTTAGGGATGAAGATTTTGTCGCGCCTAAGGGAGATAAATCAAAGCCTAAACCCCCGAAGAAGGCGGCAGCTAAAAAACCACTTCGAGGAACGCCAAAACTTGTGCGCCGCAAGCGCGTTTAACCGTCACTTCAAATACGCAGTTGCAGATTTCGATATAGTTTGGTCACCACGCGTGATGCTCACATGTGCTTTGTAAGCCCCTACGTCCCATGCCGAGCCCCGTCGTTTGCGACCCGTAAACCTGAAAGCACGTGCAAATGGGCGGTCCAGAACGGCATTGCTCTTGGCGATGACCTCGTTATTTGGCCCTAATAAAGAAAGCGATACCTGATCGCCTTTTGCCAAGGAATAAGATTCTACCCAAAAAACCAGCGCTGGAGATGTTGCGTCGAATTCGGTTTCGGATAATTTGCCTGCGCGCACATCATCAATTTTTGGCACGCTGTTCGAGAACCCGAGATGAAAAGGTTGGGGCCCAGGGTAGGATAAACTTTGTTTCAATGGCTCCGCCCAAAGACCCTTCAAGGGCGGTTGGGTATTGCATTGGCGCGTGCTGCTATCGCCCGTGAATGGATCAATCACGGTTTTGCCTTTGCGCACTGATAAATGAATATGTGGGAATTTAGTTCTTCCGGATCGCCCTACCTGACCAAGCTTGTCGCCACGTCGAACCGTATCGCCAACGGCAACACTGAGCGAACCGGACATCAGGTGACAGTATTGCGTTGTCCAATCATCACCATGATCAATGACGAGACCGTTACCGCATTCTCGGCCTCTAAGTGCCGTGGCGCTTTGCAGGTCTTTCAATGTCGACCGCGGCTCGCCATCACGGACCCGAGTAACACGCCCAGGTGCAGCTGCGAGCACAGATACGCCAGCCTGCATGACAACATCATTGGCAAGTGCAATATCGGTCCCTTTATGGGTGTTATAACTTATGCCGCCACAGCGATAATCCTGATGCTTAGGCCCGGGGTCCCGGTCAACAAAATTGGTGAGCCAGCATGTTTCACCGATAATGCAGTCGATGGGCAGCGATAGTTCTGGAGGCTCGGCTTGTGCAGCTGACATCGATAAAAGTGAAATGAATAAACTTGAGTAAAACAATTGGTGATGCGGACGTCCGAAGAAACGAGAAAAAATTGTCATTATGTTGCTCTGCATTATCTATGAAGCCTAGCTTGCTATGGGTATTGGCTCACTTTATATTGCACCGCACACAATTTATTGCATAAGCGAATGCATTAATAGAATCGTATAAGGATTTTCCGAATGGATCAAATGACCAACCCTCTGGACAAACTTCACGGCTACTACTTTGAAGATCTCGAAGAAGGTATGCACGATGTGTTTGCAAAAACGATTACGGATGCAGATATCGTGCTCTTTGCAGGTATTTCAGGCGATACAAACCCTGTACACCTGAACCATGAGTTTGCGAAAGAGACAATGTTTAAAGGTCGGATCGCACACGGCATGCTGTCATCAAGTTTCATTTCAACGGTTATTGGCACCAAGTTGCCTGGACCAGGTTGCATCTATGTGAGCCAGACAATGAAATTTAAAGCACCAGTTCTTTCTGGTGATACCGTCGAAGCACATTGCACGATTACTAAGCTCATCCCTGAAAAGAAGTTTATTGAGCTCAAGACCCAATGCATTGTTGGTGAAAAAGTTGTGATTGATGGCGAAGCTCTGATTATGGTGCCATCGCGTAAAAAATAAGCGTGAAATCATAAAGATTTGAATTAAGGGCGCTGTTTTTGACGGCGCCCTTTTCTTTGTAAAAGGCGTTGAGTCTTGACCGTTTTGCCTGTCACTGACACTTTCCCTCGTCATGCGTATTTATAGACAAGCTTTATCCATAGAATCGTGCCACCAAGGCGCGATCATTGCTGTTGGTAATTTTGATGGTGTGCATCAAGGCCACAGGACTGTGATTGCTGAGGCTGGCAAAATTGCCAAGGCCGCTTCATTGCCATGGGGCGTGTTAACGTTTGAGCCTCATCCGCGTGCAGCATTCCAATCCGACGCCCCGCCGTTTCGGTTAACGCCATTTCGCGCTAAAGCGGATGCTATAGCAGATTTGGGTGTAGACTTCTTGGTGGCTCAGAAATTCGATATGACGTTTTCGCAACAAAGTGCTCAAAGTTTTATTTCGGATTACCTGGTTGATGTGCTGGCTGTGCATCACCTTGTCGCAGGATATGACTTCAAATTTGGCCATAAACGCCAAGGGAGTTGTGAAACACTCTTGTCTGATGGTCAGAAGCTTGGATTTGGATTCACGGTTGTTGCTGCGGCTTCAGACGACGGAGGCGGGCTGTATTCATCAAGCCGTGTCCGGGAGCTTGTGGCGGCTGGCGATATGAAGGCAGCGTGTGATGTGTTGGGTCATCCGTTCATGATCTCAGGACGGGTTGCACATGGCGACAAACGCGGACGGACTATTGGATTTCCGACAGCTAATGTAGCGCTTGGAGGATATATCCATCCAAAGTTTGGCGTTTATGCCGTTCGAGCCCAATTACCCGACGGCAAGATGGTAGATGGCGTTGCAAATCTTGGGTTGCGGCCTACATTCGCGGGCGCAGCACCTCGTTTAGAGGTGCACTTATTCGATTTTAATGCAGATGTTTATGGTGACCGTGTTCAGGTCCAACTATTGGAACTCATCCGTGAAGAAAAGAAATTTGACGGATTGGATGCTTTAAAGGCACAAATCGCCGTAGATGGCGAGCAAGCGCGTAAAATTTTGAAAACAATATAAAGTTCGAAAACGATGACTGTCGATTATAAATCTACGATTTTTCTGCCAAATACCGAGTTCCCGATGAAGGCTGGTTTGCCGAAACGTGAACCTGCACTGCTTGAGCATTGGCACAATGCCGGGTTTGAGAAAGCCCGCGCTGAAATGTCAGCGGACCGTGAGAAGTTTATTCTCCATGATGGCCCTCCCTATGCGAACGGGCATCTGCATATTGGCCATGCCTTGAATAAGATTTTGAAAGACGTCATCAATCGCTCACAGCAGATGCTGGGTAAGAACGCTTATTACGTCCCTGGTTGGGATTGTCATGGCTTGCCGATCGAGTGGAAGATTGAAGAAAAATACCGTGCCAAAAAGCTTGATAAAGATGCTGTGCCGATCGTCGAATTCCGTAAAGAGTGCCGTGAGTTTGCCGCTCATTGGATCGATATTCAGCGTGAAGAATTCAAACGTTTAGGCGTGATGGGTGATTGGGATAACCCCTACACCACGATGACAAATGCGGCTGAGGCGACGATTGCTGGCGAGCTTGGCAAGTTTCTGATGGATGGCTCGTTATATAGGGGCTCTAAGCCTGTGATGTGGTCTCCGGTTGAAAAAACCGCGTTGGCCGAAGCCGAAGTTGAATACCACGATCATACGTCGACAACGATCTATGTTGGGTTCCCGGTTATTAAAACGGAGAACGATGCGGTTGCTGACGCCAAGATTGTTATCTGGACGACGACACCTTGGACGATGCCAGGTAACCGTGCCGTAGCTTACGGTAAAGACATTGATTACGTTGCGATTGAAGTTGCTGCGGTTGCTGAAGACAGCATGGTCTCTGTTGGTGATAAACTGATTGTGGCTGAGGCGTTGTTGGAGGCATTTTCAGGCGCATGTGGTGTCACTGAAAGCACTGTGACATCGGCATTTAAAGGTGCCACGTTGGCAGGCACGATCTGTGCGCACCCATTGCGCGGGCAGGGCTATGACTTTGATGTTCCTGCATTGGCTGCTGGATTTGCAACGACGGACGAAGGTACGGGTATCGTTCATATTGCGCCTGGTCATGGCGCGGATGACTGGGTGCTCGGGATGGATAACGGCGTTGAAGTCCCTCAAACTGTTTCTGAAGACGGCACCTATTTTGAGCATGTGCCTTTGTTTGCCGGACAGCACGTATACAAATGTAACGACGGTGTCGCTGAGGTTATTCGCGAGGCTGGTGGACTTTTGGGTAAGGGTAAGCTTGTTCACCGTTATCCGCATTCCTGGCGTTCTAAAAAGCCTCTTATCTTTAGAAATACAGCACAGTGGTTTATCTCAATGGAAAAAAATGGTCTGCGTGATACCGCATTGGCCGCCATTGATGACACTCGCTTCGTCCCGGCATCAGGACAAAAGCGTCTACGAGGTATGATTGCAGATCGCCCGGATTGGGTTGTATCGCGCCAGCGCGCATGGGGCGTGCCGATCACAGTCTTTGTGAACAAAGAAACGGGTGAGCCGCTGCGTGACCAAGCTGTGCTTGATCGTGTTGTCGATATTTTCAAGGAAGAAGGCTCTGACGCCTGGTTTGCTTCAGACCCATCACGGTTCTTGGGCGCAGATTATAAAGCTGACGATTACGAGCAAGTTACCGACATTCTTGATGTGTGGTTTGATAGTGGGTCCACGCATGCATTCGTCCTCGAGAATGGTCCATGGGAAGGGCTTGATTGGCCTGCCTCGCTTTATCTTGAAGGCTCAGATCAGCATCGCGGCTGGTTCCATTCGTCTTTACTTGAAAGTTGCGGGACACGCGGACGTGCGCCTTATGAGGCCGTTTTGACCCATGGATTTGTGATGGCAGAAGACGGCCAGAAAATGTCGAAATCGCTGGGTAATGTGATTGCGCCTCAAAACGTTATTGATCAATACGGTGCAGATATCCTGCGGATTTGGGTTGTAAACTCAGACTATTCGGATGATCTCCGCATTGGCCCTGAAATCATCAAACAACAGGCGGATATCTACCGTCGGTTAAGAAATACATTGCGCTTCTTATTGGGCAATTTGTCTGATTTTGATGACAGCGAACGCATCACTGACGTTAAAGAACTCCCAGAGCTTGAGCGTTGGGTGCTGCATCGTATTCATGAAATGGATGGTGCCTTGAGAAAAGCCTGCAATGACTTTGACTTCCAACCTTTCTTTGCAGAGCTTCACACATTTTGTGCCGTTGATTTGTCGGCGTTCTATTTCGATGTTCGAAAAGATGCGCTTTATTGCGGGCGAACAGATAGCGCTGAACGTCGTGCTGCGCGCACGGTTCTTGATACGTTATTTAATCATCTAACAGCATGGCTCGCACCCGTCCTTTGCTTCACTGCGGAAGAAGCCTGGTTGTCACGAAATCCTGATACGACGGCTGAAAATTCTGTGCATCTGCGCGGGTTCCCGGACGTGCCAGGTGATTGGCATGACGAAACGTTGGCGGCGAAGTGGTCGACAGTTAGAAATCTTCGTCGTGCCGTTACAGGTGCTCTTGAAGTTGCGCGTGCCAATAAAGAGATTGGTGCAAGTTTACAGGCGCATCCGCAAGTATTTGCCAGCGCGGATGTTCGAGACTCAATCGATGGTATTGATCCAGCCGAGCTTTGTATCACCTCTGCATTCACCTTCGTTGACGGGGATGCACCAGATACGGCTCACAGACATGAAGACATTGCTGACATCGCAGTTGTTGTTGAGAAGGCATCGGGTGAAAAGTGTGACCGTTGCTGGAAAATTCTTGATGAAGTGGGCTCTGACGCTGAACACCCAAGTGTTTGTAACCGCTGCGCCGACGCTGTTCGGCATGCTCCGCCGGCGGCTGCGTGACCAAAGAAGAGCAACGGCAACAATTAGGGCGCCGGTTATTTATAACGGGCGTCATCATTGCTGTATCCATACTGGTTTTTGATCAAGCGACGAAATGGTGGATACTGTATGAAGTCATGCAGCCACCTCGTTCAATTGAAGTGACGTCGTTTTTTAACATTGTGTTGGCATGGAACCGAGGCGTGAGCTTTGGCATGTTTAGTTCTGCAAATGAATATGGCCCGTATTTGCTGACGGGGCTTGCTCTCCTTATCGTCGTGGCACTTGGGGTTTGGCTGTACAAAGCGGAGACGCGGGTTACGGCGCTGGCACTTGGTTTGATCATTGGTGGCGCGTTGGGCAATGTCATAGACCGGGTGCAATTTGGAGCCGTGGTGGACTTTCTAGATTTCCATATGATGGGATATCATTGGCCCGCATTTAACGTTGCGGATTCAGGAATTTGCATTGGTGCGGCGATGTTGATACTGGAATCCTTGTTCCAACCGGGTAAATCGTCATAGACTCAGGCGATACCGCTCAACTTGCTGGTAAATGGACAGTATTGATGAAACTTCAACGAATTCTCGCTTTTTCTTTGCTGGCAACAGTTGTTGTTGTGCTGACTGCCTGCGAATCAGCAAAGAAAGTTATCAGTCGCTCTAAGGATGCACCTGATGAATTTGTAGTCTATCAGCGCCCACCACTGAGCTTGCCACCAGAATTTTCGTTGCGTCCCCCGAACTCAGGTTCAAGTGGCCCACAAGCAATCACGCCATCGGATCAGGCGCGCGCTGCTTTGTTGCAACAAGCACCGAGATTACAGAAGAATGTGCCGAGTGACCCGAATCTATCGGATGGCTTGAACGCCATTATGTCGAAAACAGGTGCTGCGCAATCGAATCCAGCTATTCGAGAAGTGGTGAATGCGGAAACGAATTTACTGTCCAAAGAAGATCAGCGTCTTGCTGACAAGATGATTTTTTGGGTTGATGATAAGCCATTTGAAGGCACGGTTGTTGATGCTGTAAAAGAACAGCAGCGTATTCGCGAAAATCAGGCCCTTGGAAATCCGATAACGGATGGTGAAACACCACAGGTGAAGAAAAAGCGTGCCACAAAAGGCCTGCTTGAATTTTAAATCTTTGTAACCTTTTGGTGAACTGACCTGTTTTCCGTTGATCTTGACGCTGAGAGCGTCAAAATCCGTTCATGTTTAAATATAATGTAAAATCTATCGTTCTGGTGTCCTTCTTGGTTGCGATGACATTCGCACCCAAGGTGCAGGCAAATATTTTCAATCCTGAGACATTCACGCTCAAAAATGGGATGCAGGTGGTTGTTATATCAAATCATCGCGCACCCGTCGTGCGTCATATGGTCTGGTATAAGGTGGGTGGCGCTGATGAAGCTCCTGGTGAGAGCGGGATCGCCCATCTGCTTGAGCATCTGATGTTTAAAGGAACGAAGAATATGGAGCCGGGCGCCTTCTCGGCATCTGTCGCTCGAAATGGCGGACAAGAAAATGCGTTCACATCGCATGATTACACAGCATATTTTCAGACAATTGCCAGCGACAGGCTAGATATGGTGATGCGTATGGAAGCGGATCGCATGACTAATTTACGTATTACTGCTGAGCAGGTTGTACCAGAACGCGATGTTGTTTTAGAGGAACGGCGCTCACGTGTGGATAACAATCCAAGTTCGCAATTACGTGAACAAATCAGCGCGGCCTTATTCCTGAACTATCCATATCGTCGCCCTGTTATTGGGTGGGAGCATGAAATCCGCGCTCTTGATGTCGACCGGATCCTTGCATTCTACAAACGTTACTACGCGCCCAATAATGCGGTCTTAATTGTTGAGGGTGATGTTGACGTTGCAGATCTTAAGCCAATGGCTGAAAAATATTATGGTGCCATTCCGCGTGGACCAGATATTACCCGCGAGCGAACAACAGAACCGCCAGCTCGTGCTGACCGTCGTCTCACAATGGAGCATGAACGTGTTACGCAACCAAGCTGGAGCCGCCGTTATATTGCACCGAGTTACCACCACGGGCTGAAAGAACACGCGCACGCTTTGCAGGTCGTATCCGAGATTATTGGCGGTGGTCCTTCTAGTCGCTTGCATAAGAAGCTGGTCTTAGAGGATGCGATTGCACTATCCGCTGGGTCTTTCTATGGCGCTGATGAATTAGGCCCGTCGACGTTTGGTGTGTATGCCGCACCTAAGCCAGGTGTCGATATGACATTGATTGAAAAGACAGTGATGGACGAAATTACACGTGTCTTAAATGAAGGTGTCAGCAAAGAAGAAGTTGATGGCGCGATTGAACGCATGCGCAATAACGCTGTGTTTGCGAAAGATGATTTTGGAACGGCTGCTCAGGTATTTGGCGTTGCGCTGACAAGCGGTGGCACGATTGAAAGTGTTGAAGGGTGGCTTGATAGAATTTCTGAAGTTACGCCCGAGACAGCTTTGCTTGCCGCAAAAGCCGTTCTTGAGGGCAAGCATCATGTAACGGCTGAACTTCTCGCAAAACCGCAAAGCTAATGGAAAAAATGACGATGAAAACTGCATTAAAGCACGTAGCTATTTCCATTGCGGCGACCGTTTTTCTGACTATTGCTGCGCCTCAGTCGGCCCATGCCGTTGAAGTTGAACGCGTTGTGAGCGATAGCGGCATTGAGGCGTGGCTTATACGTGATCATTCGAATCCAATCACGACGCTTAAATTATCTTTCCGCGGCGGTGCTGCGTTAGATCCGGATGGAAAAGAAGGCCTCGCCCATTTTGTTGCATCCACCCTTGATGAGGGATCGGGTGATATGGAGAGCAACGCGTTTCAGAAAGCGCTTGATGATAGATCTATCACATTGCGTTTCAATGTGGGTCGAGATTCATTTCGAGGCACATTGAGAACCCTAAATCAGCACCGGGATGATGCGTTTAAATATCTACGCTTGGCTTTAACGTCGCCTCGATTTGATGACACGCCGCTGACTAGAATTCGGGCGCAGATTGTATCGGGCATTAAGCAGAGTGAAGAAGATCCATCTCATCTTGCTAGCCAGGAAATGTTTGAGATGGCGTTTGCCGGTCATCCATACGCACGACCAACGCGTGGCACTGTTAATAACCTAATGTCTGTGACGCCTGATGATATGCGCCAATTTGTTTCAACAAGGCTTGTACGTGATAATCTCGTTATTGGCGTTGTTGGTGACATTGATCCGGCAACACTCAAGACGTATCTGGATGCAACTTTTGCAGCACTTCCGAACTCAACGACATCATGGGCGTTGGCAAAAGCGACACCACAGCTCACAGGTGCCGTTAAAGTTATTGATTTGGATGTAGGCCAAAGTTCTATTCAGTTTGGACAGCCTGGCATTGCCAGAAGCAGTCCGGATTTTTATACGGCATATGTCCTCAATTATATTCTGGGCGGCGGCGGTTTCGTGTCTCGCTTATATGAAGAGGTGCGTGAAAAGCGAGGCCTCGCATATTCGGTCTATACATATTTGATGCCATTAGATGCGAGTGCAGCAGTTATGGGTGGCGCAGGAACTGCGAATGAGCGGGTGGCTGAAACCTTGGATACGGTCCGCAATGTCTGGGAGAAGTTTGCCGAAGACGGCCCCACACAAGACGAATTGAACGATGCGAAAACCTATCTTACAGGTGCTTATCCGCTTCGCTTCACGTCTTCGTCGGCGATTTCAGATATGTTAGTTGGGATACAAGAAGAAGGCTTGGGAATTGATTATATTGATAATCGGAACGGATTTATTGACGCCGTTACATTGTCTGATGCGAAACGAGTTGCTGCTTCATTATTCCAACCAAAGAACCTCAGTTTTGTCATCGCAGGGCGCCCGCAAGGTGTTGTTGCCACAGATTAAGCGAGAAATCGCCTAAAACGCGTTTGCGGTGTGGTGTGGCGCGTCCACTTTTGTTACAAGTTTCCATGTCTTTGATCTCTCAAACAGTGGCTTGGCATGAGCTTTTAAGTGCTCGTGATCGAATTCAAGGCGAAACGGTCAGTGCGATGTTCGCCGCTGACGCTGGTCGTGCTGAAAGCTTCTCTCTAGATCTTAGCGATCTTTATCTGGATTTTGCACGTCAGCGTGTTGACGCGAACGTTTTCGATGCACTTGTAGAACTTGCAGAAACGGCTGGTGTTTCCAATTTTATGAGACGCATGACGTCAGGAGATCTCGTCAACAGCACAGAAGGGCGTGCCGCACTTCATACTGCTAGCCGAGGCTTTGAATCGGACCATCAAGAAATTTCTGATGTTGTTGATGCTGGTAGCCAACATCTCCAAGCATTCGTTGACGGTGTTCATCAGGGGCAGATTAAAACAGCTGCTGGCGGCTTATTTAAGAGTGTTGTCGCAATAGGTATTGGTGGCTCTGAACTTGGCCCGGCGTTGGCGCTTGATGCGCTTAAAGATGATACGGATGAAAAACTCGATGTGAGGGTGTGCGGTAATATTGATGGGATCGCTTTTAAGCGCGCATTTCATGGACTTGATCCATCCAGCACCATGGTCATTGTGATCTCTAAATCGTTCACAACGCTTGAAACTACGTTGAATGCTAGGCGCGCAAAAGTTTGGATGCAGGATCGTATTGGCGATGACTGGGTTGAGCATTTTGTTGGCGTCAGCGCAAATCTGGATGAGACTGCAAAGTTTGGCATAAAAAACGACCGTGTGTTCCCACTGTATGATTGGGTTGGTGGTCGCTATTCATTGTGGTCTGCCGTGGGCTTGCCCGTTGCTCTTGCTTACGGCTGGTCTGTGTTTTCTGCGATGCGCGATGGTGCACGCGAGATTGATGAACATGCGTTGAGTGCACCATTAGCTCAAAACGCGCCTGTCATTATGGCATTGCTGACAGTATGGAACGCCAGTTTCCTTGGCTATCAAGCCGAAGCATGTACGCCGTACGATACACGTTTGGCGATCTTGATTTCGCATTTGCAGCAGCTGGAAATGGAAAGCAATGGCAAGCGTGTGACACACGATGGTCTTGTTGTTGATTACCCAACGCAGCCCGTCGTTTTTGGTGGTGTTGGCGTTAATGTTCAGCATGCATTCTTTCAACAAATGCATCAGGGTACGACGCCGGCACCGATAGATTTTCTTATTCCTGCCTGTGCGCCGACTGGTGACGAGAGGTCGCACGGCTTGCTGCTTGCCGATGCGTTGGCACAAGCGGACGCACTTGCGTTTGGCCGTGAGAACATAGACGAGCCGCATCGTCACCATCCCGGAAACCGTCCATCGACTTTATTGGTGTACAAGGAGTTAAGCCCTCGAATCCTTGGTAAATTGATAGCACTTTATGAGCATAAAACCGCTATTGCCGGTGCGATTTGGGGCATCAATTCTTTTGACCAATGGGGTGTCGAACTTGGCAAACGGCTAAGTGGCGGTATCCGTCCGATGGTGCAAGGCGACAGTTTGCCAACATCATCGTTGGCGCCGGTCATCGCATCGATCAGACGGATGTGTGACCGATGACTATTCGCAGACTCCCAGAAACTTTGGTCAACCGCATTGCTGCGGGTGAAGTTGTTGAGAACCCTGCGTCCGCTGTTAAAGAACTCGTTGAAAATGCAATTGATGCCGGATCGCGAAGGATTGAAGTCTCAATTCGCGACGGCGGGCAAACGTCGATCATTGTGACAGATGATGGCTTTGGTATGACGTCAGATGAACTATTGTTGGCTGTCGAGCGGCATGCGACATCAAAATTACCAGATGAAGATCTGACGACAATCTCAACATTAGGATTCCGGGGCGAGGCACTCCCTTCAATCGGTGCTGTCAGTCGCATGTCGATCACAAGTCGCACGGCAAGTAATGATGGTGCGTGGGTTATACATGTTGAGGGCGGACGCATTACACCCCCTGAGCCAGCTGCCCTGACGTCCGGCACGCGCATTGAAATTCGTGATCTTTTTTATGCAACGCCGGCCCGACTTAAATTCTTAAAGACACCTCGAACTGAGCAGTCACGTATTTTGGAAGTTTTACAGCGTCTTTCTATGGCGCATCCCGAAATTGCCTTTTCGCTTAATGATGGGAAGCGGGACGTCTTGAAATTGGCCGCTGCGACGGGCGATCTTTTTGACGCACGCCTTGAGCGCTTGGGCGCGATTATGGGGAAAGATTTTAGGGCCAATGCCTTTCCCATCGATGCAGAACGGGAAGGGGCGAGGTTAACGGGGTATGCGGGCGTGCCGACGTTAAATCGTGGCAACGCCGCGATGCAATTTCTGTTCGTTAACGGTCGTCCTGTTCGAGACAAACTTTTAATGGGGGCCGTCAGAGGTGCCTACCGTGAGTTTTTAGCATCTGATCGGCATCCTTTATTGGCGCTTTTCCTGGAAATACCAGCACGGCAAGTAGACGTCAATGTGCACCCTGCTAAAACTGAAGTGCGCTTTCGAGATGCAGCAATGGTGCGCGGTTTGATTGTTGGTGCGCTCAGGCATGGATTGGCAGAAGCGGGCCATCGTGCTTCAAGTACAGTTGCAGATGGTGCGCTTGGTGCATTCCGCCCAGGTAGTTTGCCAATGGGTGGCGGGACGAGTGGCGGCAGTTATGGATATCGCCCTAACACGCATATCCCACAAGGTTTGTCCGATCGTTCACAAGACTTTTATCGTCCTTTGGATGGTTTAGACGCAGCACCGACCGCACGCATGGAACCTTACGGTGACAACACGCCAGCGGGGCCTGTGCCGGATTATCCTTTGGGTGTCGCACGCGCTCAACTCCATGAGACGTATATCGTTGCGCAATCTGCGGACGGAATTGTTGTTGTGGATCAGCATGCTGCACACGAGCGGCTCACCCAGGAAAAGATCAAGGCAGCTATGGCGCAAGGAGGCGTGCAACGTCAGCTTTTGCTTATTCCCGAAGTCGTCGAGATGGACGAGCCTGCATGTGATCGGCTTTTGGCCCGCGCTGAGGAATTGGCTGAATTAGGCTTGGCGATTGAGGCTTTTGGCACAGGCGCTGTTGCCGTCCGGGAAGTTCCTGCAATATTGGGAGAAACTAATGTTCAGGGCCTGATCCGCGACTTGGCTGATGACCTTGCTGAGTACGATGGTGCTATCGCGCTTGAAAAGCGGATTGATGATGTGTGCGCAACGATGGCGTGCCATGGCTCTATTCGCGCGGGGCGTCGATTAACGAGTGAAGAGATGAATGCGCTTCTACGGGAAATGGAAGCAACACCACATTCGGGGCAATGTAGTCACGGTCGACCGACGTATGTGACATTAAAGCTGAATGATATTGAGAAACTTTTCGGGCGACGTTGAGTTAATCGTCGACGATAAGGAAACTCACTAAGGCTTTGCCGTATGTGCGTTGATCCTCAAGTGAAAATCCACGCGGGGCTTCAAATGTCCGTGCAGCAGGTGTTTCAACCACACAAAGACTGCCAGGCCCAACCCATCCTCGAGACAGTAATGACAATAAGCTGGGGCCAGAAACTTCGTGCTCATAAGGTGCATCCAAGAATGCGACCTTGGCAGGGCAAGAGGCTATCCGTGGCGGCGGCGGCATTTTTGTTGCGTCCAGGCGCAATGCAGTGACGGCTCGGCCTTTCCCCATGGTTCCAGCATTTTTTAGGATGCAGGCACGAGCATGATCATTAATTTCTATGAATGTGACAGGCTCAGCGCCCCGGCTCATGGCTTCGAGTCCAAGTGCGCCGGTCCCGGCAAAAACGTCGATGACTGAGGCGCCTTTAAGATCAGGAGCAAATGACGCATGCATCAAGATATTGAATATACTTTCTCGTGCCCGGTCTGATGTCGGTCTGACATCGTAACCCTCAGGTGCGAGGAGGCGCCGTCCACGAAAATCGCCACTAACGATCCTCATAGCAAGCTCATTTCAGAAACATACCAACTTGATCACGAAGTGACTTAGGACGAACTTCGTCTACATCGCGTTGTTCAAGACTGCCAATCTGGAATGGCCCGTATGCGGTTCGGATAAGCCGGTTCACGGTGAGGCCAATATGTTCCATGACCTTACGGATTTCGCGGTTCTTACCTTCTTTGAGGATCACGGTCATCCAGGCATTGGCACCCGTTCGACTATCAAAATTGGCAATAATAGAGCCGTATTTAACGCCATCAACGGTTACACCATTGCTGAGTTTGGTCAGCTCAGTGGCTTCGACGTTGCCATGCACGCGAACACGGTAACGACGTGTCCAGCCGGTATCGGGCAACTCAAGTTTTCTGGCCAGTTCGCCATCGTTGGTCAGCAGCAATAACCCTTCAGAGTTATAATCAAGCCGGCCCACTGAAATAACTCGTGGCAGAAACGGCGGTAAGGCCTGAAATACAGTCTTTCTACCTTGTGGGTCTTTGTGAGATGTCACAAGGCCTGCAGGCTTGTTGTAGCGCCACATCCGTGTCGGTTCTTTGTCTGGCAATGCCTTGCCATCAACGACGATGATATCCTGTGCGGTGACCACACATGCCGGTGTCATGAGCTTCTTGCCATTAAGCTCAACGCGTCCAGCTTCAATCCAGCGTTCCGCGTCTCGCCTCGAGCACAATCCGGCTCGGGCAATGACTTTCGCGATCCGCTCGCCGTTATTCTTCTTCTGATCATTATTTGCCATGGCCATGTGGTGAAGCCCAGACTCTAAAAAGTCAAGCAACCTTGACCATTACTGGTTTGAGCGGCACCAATACGGCATGAGTAAACGCGATATAGAAATGATGGTTTTGGCCTTAGATGAAGCGCGCCAAGCAGCTACACGGGGAGAGGTTCCTGTTGGTGCCGTTATCGTCGGACCGGATGGTCGTGCGCTTGCGTCTACAGGAAACCGTATTGAGGAACTTACTGATCCAACTGCACACGCAGAAGTATTGGCAATACGCGAAGCCGCTGCACATCTAGAGTCTCCAAGGCTTATAGATTGTGATTTATATGTGACCCTTGAACCTTGTGCGATGTGCGCTCAGGCAATTTCACTGGCCCGCGTACGCCGTTTAGTCTTCGCGGCATATGATCCTAAAGGTGGAGGTGTTGAGCACGGAGCACGTGTCTTCTCACACACAACCTGCCATCACGCCCCTGAGGTGGTTGGCGGTGTGATGGAAAGTGACGCGGCACAAATGCTAAAGCAGTTCTTTAAGGCGCGGCGTTAAGCTTCTGGTGCGAGTGGCAAGCTGACAAGCAAGTTCTGTGGTTTCATACGCAGGCGCTTTTTTTCATTCATCGCAAGACCTAGATAGACAGGACGCCCGGCAATATCAGGCTGCATCAAGCTTGGGTCTTTAAAATCCATACGAAATAAGGTCAGTAATCTTTCGAGCCGATCCTCATCCACGTCTTTGTCATTATAAAGATCGTTCAGGATCGCACTGGATTCGACATCCAAGCCTATATGCCACACCCATTTTTCATCCGTAATTTTTTGCACAGGCTGGATTGAGACTTCTGCGCCAGTAAAATGCAGAACCCATCCCTCCATCACTCGGGCCAACGCATCCAAGCCTGGACGCGTAAAGCTAAGGTCGATGACCATGTCATGGCGCTCATCGCGCTGCCAATATTTATGGGCATTCTCAGTTTGCATCACATCCAGGTCTACCTGGCGCGGCTTGATGCCGCCTTCGACCAAAAGCCCACCAATTGCGCCCATACCACCCGTGCTCGCGAGCATTTCCACAGTTTCGAAATCGCCAGACAAAATAGCGCCTTCATGCACGGTCACAGTTTGTTCACGGAAAAATAGTTCAGCTGCACGGGCACGAAATGGATCGTCAGTACCATCAATGACGGCACGCATGATAACTTGTGTCATCTGATCCAGAAAGATGGGGGCAATCCGGACATCACCTTCTCGGAACACATTTAAGTAACAGCCTTCGATGGTATCTGCTGCAATCAGGCGGTCACGAAAGTCGATCAACACTTCGTAATTCTCTCGCCCATCAGGGTCTTCAAGCACAGCGATATCATCGGCACTTACGGCGCGTTTGGGCTCTGCTAATAAAGACGCATGGAGCGCGTGCTCTTTTGCGCATGACTCTTCGACTGGCGCGATTTCAGGCCGCGCCAAGTATGCACGTAAGAAATCGTCCGTGATTGTCAGGTGCCCCTGGGGGTCACGAGCCAGCAACCCAAAGCCAGAGTTTTGCCAGAAGTCGGGTCGCCGGGCCGCCATCGGTAGTGGTAGATTATCCATGCTGAGTTATGGCCAGAGATATTGGCATGGAGGGAGCGTGTGGCGTCGAACTTGGCTTTCTGCTCATCAGAAGCAGGCTCCTGATGCTTTTCTTTGAACTCACCGTATGGCATTCCGTAAACCATCTCACGTGCTTCATCGTTAGAAAGCTCTTCCCCGCGCGCTTCAGCAGCGGCGACGAGCCATTTGGCCAAGCAGTTTCGGCAGAATCCGGCAGTATTCATAATATCGATATTTTGCACATCAGTTCGCTTTTGCAGGTGGTTCACAAGTCCACGGAACGCGTCCGCCTGAATTTCGATTAGTGTTTTCTCATCCATGAATATTTCCTCGCATTATGGTTGTTTGCTTATGGATATAGTCAGTCAAGTATCTGTTCGCTACTCGATTATCGGCCAATGGCGCGCCATCCAATGTCACGGCGGCAAAAGCCCTTGGGCCAATCGATGGTATCTACGGCTTTATACGCTAACTTTTGTGCATCTTCGACGGTATCTCCAAGGGCTGTGACACCGAGAACACGCCCACCGTTGGAGACCAGTTGTCCGTCGTCATCCAATACCGTGCCTGCATGGAAAACCATGACGTCCTTAATCGCATCAGCATCCTCGACACCATTGATTGGTGTGCCTTTAGCATAGCGCCCGGGATAACCTTCAGCGGCAAGCACTACTGTCATTGCGGCGCGTGGATCCCATTTTAATTTTAACTTATCGAGATTGCCTTGCGCTGATGCCAATAGCATCTCCAAGGCATCTGACTTAAGGCGCGCCATAATTGGCTGGCATTCAGGATCACCAAAGCGGCAATTGAACTCGATGACCTTTGGGCCTTCTTCGCCAATCATAAGGCCGGCAAACAGAACGCCCTTATAGGGTTTGCCCTCTTTTGCCATGGCTTCGACAGTCGGGTTAATAACCTCGTCCATGATGCGCTTTTGCATGGCATCATCCAAGACGGGCGCTGGTGTATAGGCCCCCATACCGCCCGTATTAGGTCCGTGATCGCCATCGTGAACTTGTTTGTGATCTTGCGCCCCGGCCATTGGAATTGCACGAATGCCATCGCAAAGGGCAAAGAAACTGGCTTCTTCACCAATCAGGAACTCTTCAATAACAATCTCTTGGCCAGCGTTACCAAATGCTTCTTCGATCATGATTTGATCAACGGCAGCGTAGGCTTCGTTCAAGGTATGGCTCAAGATCACGCCTTTACCTGCGGCCAAGCCATCTGCCTTAACAACAACAGGGTGGTTCTTAATGCGGATGTATTCTTTGGCAGCATCCGGTTCATCAAAGCGCTGATAGTCAGCGGTGGGAATGTCGTATTTTGCGAGCAGGTCCTTCATCATGCCTTTAGAGCCTTCAAGCTCTGCAGCTGCCATAGAGGGACCAAACACTGGAATGCCCATGGCTTCGACACGATCTGCCAGACCGTCGACCAAAGGCGCTTCTGGGCCAACGACGACGAATTCGATCCCGTGTTCTTTAACAACCTTACAAATGGCCGGAACATCTTCTGCAGAAACGTCAATGCATTCAGCGCAATTGGCGATGCCAGCATTGCCTGGTGCCGCATATAATTTGGTGAGTTTAGGAGACTTCGATATAGCCCAGGCCAACGCATGTTCGCGACCGCCACCACCGACTAATAAAACTTTCATTTATCTCACTCCTTCAAACGCAGATCGTAGGTAATTTGTGCACGGAATCTCGGCGGTTGTCATCGCCTCAATGTTAAGACATACAATCTAGTCATGAATGATGACACTCCTATCGACATGAACGGTGACAATGTCCCGGTCTTTTCTGTGACGGAAGTTTCAGGCCTCGTCAAATCGACGGTCGAAGGTGC
>CAWUWH010000187.1:0-7425 GCA_963926035.1 uncultured Rhodospirillales bacterium | reverse complement strand
GTTCTCTGCTGGATTCCTTCCAGGTCTAATGCTTGCAACTTTCTATGTTACATTCGTGTTAATACGCTGCAACATAAACCCGTCATTGGCACCAACAGCTGCCGAAATCGCCCTGAAAACGGGTAATGATTCAAAACTCGGTCGGCATCAAATTCTTGCTGTTGGTTTGTGCATTCTTCTGATCGTTTGTGTGATGGGTTCGATTTACGGCGGAATCACTAGTGTCACTGAAGCAGCTGCTGTCGGTGTCTTCGGTGCAATCCTTGTTGCCGCGGTCCGGTTTCAGTTTAGTTATGCGCTGCTCAGAGATTGTCTTGCGAACACAATGGCTGTCGTCGGCACCATCATCTGGTTGATCCTTGGCGCTGTAGCTTTTGTTGGTCTTTATAACTTGATCGGTGGCGCAGACTTTATGCGTGATTTGATTAAAGGTACGGGACTGAGTGCGCTTGGAACGATCATGATCATGATGGCGATTCTGGTGGTACTTGGTACTTTCATGGAATGGATCGCGATTATCTTTATCACGGTTCCAGTGTTCGCGCCGGTTGTTCGTGATTTAGCCCCTGAACTCGGGATGCAGCCTGATTGGGCAGCGGTCTGGTTTGGCGTGCTGTTCGTGATGAACATTCAAATCTACTTCCTGTCGCCACCTTTTGGCCCTGCGTGTTTCTGGCTAAAATCGGTCGCACCAAAAGATGTTACTTTGCAGGAAATTTTTGTCAGCGTCCTTCCGTTCATTGGTTTGCAGATCATTGGCATGGTGCTGGTGTTGTTCTTCCCAATCATCGCGTTGTGGATGCCACAAGCACTAAGTTAAAGGAAGTATATTATGTCTAATCCACAAGATTTACATGACGACCTAGAAGAGGGGGTTATGCCCGACAGTAATTATTACGGCATAGCTCCTGGCATTATTGGCGTACTGTTAGGCATAGCCGTGATTGCCTTCATGTTCGCTGTTGCTGATGGTTTCCACTAAATAGACGTGAGTTATGACAAAAATTAAAAAGAAGTACGAAGACCTCCGCTCAAGCCGTTGGTATGCTCCAGATGACCTTCGCGCATTTGGGCATCGCTCCCGAACATTGCAGATGGGGTATGACCCGAGCGATTGGCAGGGCAAGCCAATGATAGCCATCATCAATACCTGGTCAGATATTAATCCGTGCCATGCGCATTTCCGCCAGCGTGCTGACGATGTGCGTCGCGGTATCTTACAGGCAGGCGGGTTCCCGATTGAACTGCCAGCGATGTCTTTGGCCGAGCAATTCGTTAAGCCAACAACCATGCTTTACCGCAATATGTTGGCGATGGAAGTCGAAGAACTTATTCGTTCTCATCCGATCGATGGCGCTGTTCTAATGGGGGGCTGTGATAAGACGACACCGGCTCTCATTATGGGCGGTATTAGCGCTGGGTTGCCAATGATTTATTTGCCTGCGGGGCCAATGCTGCGCGGCAACTATAAAGGCCAAGCTTTAGGTAGCGGTTCTGATGCTTGGAAGTATTGGGACGAGCGACGGGCTGGTAATATTTCTACTGAGGAATGGGGCGATATCGAAGCAGGTATTGCGCGTTCACACGGCACATGCATGACAATGGGCACGGCATCGACGATGACGGCCATTGCGGATGCGTTGGGTCTTTGTCTGCCGGGTACAAGTTCAATTCCAGCCCCCGATGCAAATCACATTCGTATGGCTGCCGGTTGCGGCCGACGTATTGTTGATATGGTTTGGGAAGACCAAACACCTGATCAGATTATTACCCGTGCAGCATGCGATAATGCAGCTGTCGTTGCGATGTCTATGGGGTGTTCCACCAATGCAGTGATCCATTTGGTTGCGATGGCAAAACGTGCTGGCATTGATTTCGGTATGGAAGATCTTGATGCCGCGTCTCGTCATGTACCAGTAATTGCGAACGTACGGCCAAGTGGCTCAACGTATCTGATGGAAGATTTCTTTTACGCGGGTGGTCTCAAGGGTTTGATGTCCAGATTGACGGACAAGCTGAACTTGGATGCCATGACTGTTTCAGGTGAAACTTGGGGTGAAGCGCTCAAGGGTGCCGAAGTTTACAATGACGATGTCATTCGCCCGCTCGACAACCCTCTTTATGAGCACGGTTCTCTGGCCCTACTTAAAGGTAACTTAGCCCCGGATGGGTGTGTCATTAAACCGTCTGCATGTGATCCTCGCTTTAATAATCATGAAGGTCCGGCGCTGGTATTTGATACGTACCCAGAACTTAAAGCGGCCATTGATGATGAGAGTTTGGACGTAACGGCTGACCATGTTTTGGTTTTCCGCGGTGCGGGTCCACAAGGTGGGCCCGGTATGCCTGAATGGGGAATGCTACCGATCCCCAAGAAGCTAATTAAAGAAGGCGTTCGCGATATGCTGCGTATGTCAGATGCCCGGATGAGTGGTACAAGCTACGGTGCTTGTATCCTTCATGTGGCACCTGAAGCACATATTGGTGGTCCACTAGCATTGCTGAAAACCGGCGATATCGTAAAACTCGACATTCCTAATCGCACCATCGATATGCTGGTAAGCGAAGAAGAACTTGCTAAACGACGTGCCGCTTGGACGCAGCCTGAACCTAAGTTTCAGCGTGGCTATGGCTGGATGTTCTCAAAACACATCAAGCAAGCGAATGAAGGTTGCGACTTCGATTTCTTGGAAACTGATTTTGGTGCCCCTGTCGGCGAACCTGACATTTACTAATTGGAGACGATCATGAGCAAGACTGAACTTAGCGCGGTAACGCGCGAGAAGCTGATGAATGCAAGCACGGCAACCATTAGTACGGCGTTGTTCAAAGTAGGGCTACGCAACCAGTTTCTTCAAGAAGTCTTGCCGCTTAGCCAGAAGTCTAAAAACATGGTCGGGCAAGCTTATACCTTACGCTATATCCCGGCTCGCGAAGACTTGAACCCGATATCGGTGTTCCAAGACCCAAAGCATCCGCAACGGGTTGGTGTTGAGGAAATTCCTGAAGGTTTCGTGATGGTTATTGATAGTCGGAAAGATGCACGTGCCGCGTCTGCAGGCTCTATTTTGGTAACACGCATGATGAAACGCGGTGTTGCGGGTGTTGTCACAGATGGTGGTTTTCGTGATACGCCTGAGATCGCAAATCTGGATATTCCAACGTACCACCAGCGTCCATCTGCGCCGACAAACCTGACGATACATCAAGCGATTGAGCTTAACGGCCCGATCGGTTGTGGTGATGTTGCTGTATTCCCGGGTGACGTCATCGTTGGTGACGGCGAGGGTGTTGTGGTGGTGCCGCTGCATCTGGCTGATGACATCGCGCATGAGGCGACAGAAATGACGGCATTCGAAGATTTTGTGACGGAGCGTGTAAATGACGGCCAAGGCGTCATTGGCCTGTACCCGTCGACCAAGCAAGAAAACAAAGATGCTTTTACCGAATGGCGAAAAACCAACGGACGCTGATATTCAAATTAAGTGACTAATTTTAAAGTTGATGGAGAGACAAAATGAGCGACATTACCGAGGATGACCTGCAGAGATTGACCCAGTGGGACACACCGACAATCTGTAACGCGATTGAGGAAATCATGCCGGAACGTCGCGGTCATGGGTATACAACTGAGCCGCTTGTGCCATTGGACCCTGAACAGCCGCCCATCTGTGGTTATGCGCGAACAGCATTGATCCGTGCTGCTGAGCCGTCAGCTGCAAGCGGTGACGTGGCAGCAAAAATGCGTTTGGATTACTACGAGTATGTTTCGCAAAACCCTGGTCCAACCATTGTCGTCATTCAAGATATCGACCCAGTGCCGGGCTATGGCGCATTCTGGGGTGAAGTTCAGACGCACGTCCATAAAGGTCTGGGTGTGGTTGGCGGCGTTACGAATGGCTCGTTCCGTGATGTGACGGATAGCGTACGTGACTTCAACTTGCTCGGAGGCGAAGTTGGCCCAAGCCACGCTTGGGTCCATCTGGTCGATTTTGATTGTCAGGCAACGGTCTATGGTTTGACGGTTGTCACAGATGATATTGTGCATGCTGATCGCCACGGTGCAGTGATGATCCCTAAAGACGTGGTCAAACAGATCCCTGCGATGGTTGAGTTAATTGCCAGGCGTGAGGCAAAAATTCTCGATGCAGCCAAAAGCCCTGACTTCAACTTTGAGATGTTGAAGTCAGCAATTGGTGCGGCTAAAGAAATTCACTGACGTCGGTCGTTCTGGTATCTCAGTAACGCTGCAAGGCATTCAATGGTGGCCATGATCGCCGCGACATATAACAGCGGTGTCATACCGAAACTGTTGATGATCCAACCTGCGATAAATGGGAATCCGAACACGCCGATAAAGTAAGCGACGCCAAAGATCTGTAGCGTCTGGCTCATGATCTCTGGCGTGGCGTCGTTGGCCCCCATGGCTTTAACGATGGGGTATGACACGCCGTATCCAATGCCAAACAAGACGGCTGCAAGCACATACAAGGCACTACTGTCGCCAAGCACGAGCAATAACAGAATGCTTGCCGTCATAACGGCGAGGAGTGCTGCGATAACGCCATAAGGTGCCCACCCACCTATAAACTCGGCGAGGACCATGCGGCAGATCACCACGGTGATGGTATAGGCCAGGAAGTACCACGAGTAATCCAATCCACGTAATCCGGCATAGACTGTCTGAAAGTTAGCGACAGCGGCAAATACGGATGCGCCAAGCCAGACCATGATGATGGGTCTTAGTGCTTGGTGCGGAGGACTTGAAGTGCGATCAAGATAGAGAGTTCAGAATTCTCTTGTTTGGCTGATGTTATGGAATGCGTAGCAACGGCGCTTTTGAGTATCCAAAAAATGCCACCGCTTATGAGGCACAACAAGCCTAGCAGTATGAATGCGAATTCAATGCCATAGCCTAGCTTAACCAAAGAGCCCCCCAGCACGGGTGACAAACCAAACCCTGCCATGACGAATAGAGAGAGTAACGTGAAGGCGCGGACCCGCTCGTCAGCGACAATCAGCTGAGTAAGAACTACGGGCGTTAGAACATAATAAAGTCCCCACCCAACGCCGAGAAGCCCACCAGCAAAATAGATAACGCCATCCAGACTGTCAGCCATCCCAAAAATAAACAACGCAACAGTAATCAGAGTACTCGAGATAGCGATGGTCTGCATCTGGCCTAGACGTGTCGTTAGATGTCCAAGCCAAAGGATGGTGATGATTGTTGAGATGGCGGTAATCCCAAGGACAAACCCGACATCTGTCTCCGTGCCGCCGAATGTTGCAAACAGCGGAGGTAATAAAAACGTTAGTCCGTAAGTGCCAGCTTGAAGGAAGATGGCTAAATAGTATGCGATAAAGAGTGTGCGACGGGTCATTTGTTCTCGTATGCTTTATCTCTGTTCAAATGCACTCTATCAGCCCTTGGGTGCTTGGGTAGAGCCATTATGAAATATCTATTGATCCAGGAGATACGCCATGAATACGCCGTCAGGAGTGGCCTATATCAACCGGGAATTCGTCCCCATAAGTGAGACGAAAATCTCTGTTTTGGATTGGGGGTTCCTACGCTCTGACGCGACATATGATGTTGTGCATGTTTGGAAAGGACGGTTCTTTCGTCTCGATACGCATATTGACCGGTTTATTGCTTCGCTAGAGACAATCTATATGACACTGCCCGTTAGCCGTCAGGAACTGGAAAAATTCCTGGCGGAATGTGTCATAAGATCCGGGCATGAAGATGCATATGTTGAGATGATCTTGACCCGCGGCGTGTCGCCGACGTTCTCCCGCGATCCACGCGATGCCATCAACCAGCTGATCTGTTTTGCCATTCCATTCGGTTGGATTTTGCGCCCTGAAGAGCGTGAAGATGGCCTATCAGTATTTATTTCTGACATTCAGCGCATATCCAGCGCCTCGATTGATCCGCGCGTCAAAAACTATCATTGGCTAGATCTCGTGATGGGGCTCTATGACGCATATGAGCACGACGCCAAAGTGGCAATCTTAACAGATGCGGTGAGAAATATAACGGAAGGCCCTGGGTTTAATGTTTTCACCGTCAAAGATAACCAGATCGTGACGCCTGATGCTGGTGTGCTCGAGGGTATTACCCGTCGATCAGCATTAGAGATCGCACGCGAACTTAATTTCGATGTTGCTGAGCGTCCTATTTCACGTAATGAACCTTTGAATGTAGACGAGGTTTTTGCGACCTCAACCGCTGGCGGTATTATGCCGATTACAAAATTGAATGGGCGTGATGTTGGGAGCGGCAGTATGGGCCCAATGACACGTCAAATTCATGATGCGTACTGGGCGAAGCATCTTGATGATAACAGATGTTCAACGTTTACTGGATGGGGTTTAAGTAAAGGCAAGGTCGCTGATATTAGTTTAGTGAAGAAGCTTGCTGTGTTGGCAGATTAACGGTTATCTGGGTTTCGACACGGATTTCACTTTCTATTAAAAGTGTGCTACCTAAAAGTTCAACTATGTTTTTGGTTACAGGTAAACCCAAGCCAGTTCCGTTGTGGCCTCTCGCTTCGGATGTGGCAGCCTGACTAAACGGTTCCATCACTTTCGTAATATCGTCCTTTTCGATACCAATGCCATTATCGATCACTTTGAAAGTTATTTTGCCATCTGAGTTAACCAAGGAAGAACATGTTACTGCGCCGCACTTAGGCGTAAACTTTATGGCATTCGTCACGAGGTTCAGAATAATCTGTCGAACAGCGCGTATATCTGAAACAAAAGATGGTTCCTATTGGTCGAGCACCATGTCCAATGTGACTTTATTCTCGTCGGCCCAATTTTTGACGTATTTTAAGGTATCACGAACGGCATCGTTGAATTTGAATTCTTCAACGTGCAATTCAAACTGTCCGGCTTCAATTTTAGTCAGATCAAGAATCTCGTTTATCAATTCGAGCAGATGGTGTCCTGCGCTATTAATGTCCTTTACGGACTCTCGGCATTTATGATTTGGAAGTTTGCCATATACTTCCTGCGATAACGCATCAGAAAACCCAAGAATAGCATTCATTGGCGTCCTGAGTTCATGGCTCATATTGGCGAGGAATTCCGATTTTGCCTGGTTGGTATAATCTGCTTCTTCTTTTGCTTTAACGAGTTGGCTGGAGACACTGCTTGCACGTCCAAGGAAGATATATGATGTGGTCGCCATAAGAACAAATACACCAAAAATCCCGAAGAGTAAGGTTGGAAGTATCTGGCTGCCGTGGAGTGTAGGTTCCCACCGTAATACACCCAGTTCATTACCATTGGCACTTGTGAGTGGGATTGTGGCTGTGTCCTAAGCGTCGTCTTCAGCAGTAATTCTCATATGATGAAAAAAATATTTTCTATCCAGGTCTTGTAAAAAGTCCTCATCCAGTTTTTTTGTTAGAATAA
>CAWUWH010000186.1:0-32904 GCA_963926035.1 uncultured Rhodospirillales bacterium | reverse complement strand
AATTGGTTTCTCCGATCACCGTGCACGAAGATTCTGATGATTGTGGCGTGGCTGTATTCGGTGCCGAGAGCAACAAAGCCTGGCATGACCGTAAAGGTGCGCAACTGAACGCCATTCGCACGAAAACACTTTTGAAAAGCGCAGATATTGCTATCGTACGTTTTGGTGAAAAGTATAAGCAGTGGAATGCAGCGTTTGATGCAGGTTATGCAGCAGCAATGGATATTCCATACATTACATTGCACCCAACTGAAATTGATCACGCCCTCAAAGAAGTCGACGGATCCGCACACGGTGTTGCCCGCGAACCAGAGCAAGTTGTTCAAGCGCTGACTTATGTAATTACGGGTGCGATGCCAGTAGTCCGCGTGGATGCGGCTGAGTAATTGTCGCTGGATATGACACCTGGATTGAGGGTTGGTCTTTTGGGTGGGTCGTTTAATCCTGCGCATGCAGGCCATCTGCATATCAGCGAGAGCGCACTGCACATGCTTGATTTAGATCAGGTGTGGTGGTTGATCTCGCCGCAAAACCCGCTGAAATCTTCGGATGGGATGCATACTCTTGATGTGCGTCTGGAACAAGCAGACGAGATTTCAGATGTTAATCCACGTATCTTTCCAACCGATATTGAGGTTGATTTAGGGACCAGATACACCTGCGATACGTTGCCGGCATTGGTGAGTAAATTCCCGGATACTGCTTTTGTGTGGTTGATGGGGGCCGATAACCTGCTGCAATTCCATAAATGGCGGAATTGGACCGAGATATTTAATATTGTCCCCGTTGCAGTGTTTGGCCGCCCGGGATATTCTCTAAGGGCTACATTTAGTGTAGCAGCCCGGCGATTTGCTCGGGACCGGTGGCCCCAAGCTCAAGCGAAGCGTCTGGCGGATGAGCGCGTGCCAGCTTGGATGTTGTTGAAAATCCGCGAACATCCAGAATCAGCGACGCGTATACGAGCGCAGGGCAATCCCAATGATTGAGCTGCTTAATACTGAGCGTGAGACAGGAATTGTTTCTGTGACACACTTTATAATTCGATGAAAAGGAATACGGAGATACCAAGCAAAATGAAAACTCGCCTGTCCGGAGATACACTTCGGATATTGGTGGAAACCGCTCTCGAAGATGACAAAGCGGTTGATATTGTCATCATCGATCTCGCCGGCAAAACCGAGATGGCTGATTTTATGGTTATTGCCACTGGTCAATCCAGCCGACAGGTTGGCGCTATGGCTGCCAATTTGTCTCAGAAACTCAAAGGATCAGGCGTTAAAGACGTGGTTATTGAGGGTGCTGGTCAAGGTGACTGGGTGCTTATCGACGCGGGTGACGTGTTGGTACATTTATTCAGGCCAGAAGTTCGTGACTTTTATGCCTTGGAAAAGCTCTGGGATGTTCCGGATATGATTGCCGGTGGCACAGCTTCGACACCTCAAGCGGTAACGCCCGCTTGATCTGAGCAGCGCCGTTTTGGAGAGGAAAGCAAGGTGCGGTTAAGCCTTATCGCTGTTGGGCGCGCGAAACGTGGCCCGGAGCAAGACCTGTTTAATGCATATTTGAAACGTTTGCGGCCATCCCTTGACCTTATTGAGGTCGAGGAGAAGCGCCCCTTGTCAGGGCCGGAGCTCATGGGACGCGAAGCTGAATTGATCGGGGATAAAATCCCTGACGGCGCCCATGTGTTCGCATTGGATGAGCGTGGCAAGGCAATAAAAAGTCGACAGTTCGCTGAGAAACTAGGCGGCCTTCAGGATTCAGGTATCCGCGATTGTACGTTCATTATTGGTGGTGCTGATGGTCTTGATCCAGCCATTCGCACACGCGCGAATACAATCATGTGCTTTGGGCCGCAGACCTGGCCGCATATGCTGGTGCGCGGCATGCTGGCGGAGCAAATCTACCGTGCCCAATCAATTCTCGCCGGACATCCATATCACCGAGATTAAAGACGATGTTCGGCTTTAACCTCTGAGTGTGCGGTGGTAATGTTCGAGCCAATGAAATAAATTTAATAAATGGAGACTTTTATGAGCAATCTAACCCTTGATCAGGCCCGTCAAATTGTTGCGGATGCACGTGCTAAAGGCCGTGAGCTTGGCTTAAAGCCATTAACCGTTGCCGTTCTTGATGCGGCTGGCAATCTTAAGGCGCTTGAGCGCGAAGATGGTGCATCGAATCTGCGTCCTGAAATTGCGATTGGTAAAGCCAATGGTGCGCTTTGCATGGGTTTAGGCTCTCGCGCCCTTTTTGAGCGCGCAAAAGCTGAGCCATTTTTCATTCAGGCTATGAATGAGCTGGCTGACGGATCATTGGTTCCAGTCCCAGGTGGTGTTTTGGTAAAGGACGCATCCGGTTATACGCTGGGTGCAGTCGGCATTACAGGCGACATTTCTGATAATGACGAGACAGCGGCTGTTACGGCTATCGAAGCTGCCGGTTTAGTTGCTGACGCAGGATAAGTTAGAAAGCGCATGACAACACATCGACCCAAGCCCGTTGTTCTTTGCATCCTTGATGGATGGGGTGAGCGTGGGGATGCGTTAGATAATGCGATCTCAATGGCAAGCACGCCGACATGGGATGCATTGTTAACGAAGTATCCGCGGTCCAGGCTCAATGCGTCAGCTTTGGAAGTTGGTTTGCCTGAAGGGCAAATGGGCAATTCCGAAGTCGGCCATATGAACTTGGGTGCGGGTCGGGTTGTGATGCAAGAATTGCCCAAGATCGACACTGCTGTCCGAAACGACACGTTGAAAGACGAGGCGTCGGTTAAAGACTTTGTCGCTGCGTTAAAGAAAAGTGGTGGCGCGTGTCATCTCTTGGGCCTGCTATCTCCGGGTGGCGTGCACTCACATCAAGATCATATCGTCGCCATTTCCAAGATTATGTTTGCAGAAGGTATTCCAGTTCGCATTCATGGGTTCCTGGATGGACGTGATTCACCACCAAAGGCTGCGATTGGATACATCCAGACGTTCGAAGCAGATATTGCTGATTTGGATGATTGCCGTATCGCGACAGTGTCGGGACGTTACTATGCGCTTGATCGTGATAATCGCTGGGAACGCGTTCAACAATCCTATGCATGCATGACAGACGCTACGGGATCAGCGGTCCAAAATGCTGAAGCTGCAGTGAATGCGGCCTATGCGGATGGGTTCACGGACGAGTTTGTCCTGCCTGTACCAATCTCTGGATACGAGGGCATGCAGGACGGCGATGGGGTTTTAATGTCGAACTTTCGCGCTGATCGTGCGCGCGAGATCATGGCCGCAATTTGTGCGCCTGACTTTGATGATTTTGAGCGTCCTCGTGAAATTTCGTTCGCAGCGCAAATGGGTATGGTTCAGTATTCAAGCGCCCATGCGGCTTATCTGACAGCAATTTTCCCGCCAACGAAACTCTCGAATACTCTGGGTCAGGTCGCTTCTGAGGCTGGATTAACGCAGCTTCGGATTGCTGAGACCGAGAAGTATGCGCACGTCACATTCTTTTTGAATGGTGGGCGTGAAGATGTCTTCCCAGGTGAACAGCGGATTCTCGTCCCGTCTCCAAAAATAGCAACATATGACCTGCAGCCTGAAATGTCTGCGCCAGAAGTCACGGACAAGCTTGTGGATGCGATTACAGGCGGTGCGTTTGATCTGATCATTGTGAACTATGCAAACGGTGACATGGTTGGGCACACGGGTATTCTTGAGGCGGCAATGAAGGCCGCGGAAACCATCGATGCATCTTTGATACGCCTTGAAGCTGCCGTGAATGAAACCGGCGGCGTTATGCTGGTTTGTGCGGATCATGGAAATTGCGAGCAAATGATTGACCCCGAGAACGGTGGCGCGCATACGCAACACACTCTTAACCTCGTTCCATTTATTATGGTCAATCCGCCTGCCTATGTGACGGGTTTGGATGAGGGGCGGCTATCTGACGTTGCGCCAACGATTTTGCGATTATTGAACTTGTCCCAGCCTGTTGAAATGACGGGCCGAAGTTTGATTAAGGAGAACGCCACTGCGACCGCTGCCGCTGAGTAAGCGAATAAGATTAGGCGCGCGCTATCTCAGCGCGGGCTTTGTCCTGTTTGTTTGCTTGAGTGTACCTCTATTCGGCGTAGCGCGTTCACAGTCTGGCCAAGCCAATCAAGATTTAAAGAAAATCGAAAAGCAGATAGGTGCGGAGAAATCCACCGCTGATGAAGCGCGTGCGCGTGCTAAGATCATGGCGCGCGATATCGCCAGCTTGCAGACAAATCTGGTCAGTGCCGCCAAGGCTGTGCAGCGTTATGAAGAACAAGTGGACGCGCTGCAAACCAAACTTTCTGCCTTAGCGCGGCTCACGGAACGGAAGACCAGCGATCTCCGCGATGGCCGCGCCAAGTTTGGCCGTGTTTTGGCCGCAATGCAGCGGATTGCTCAATTCCCACCCGAAGCACTTATTGCGCAACCCGTTAAGCCTTCCGATACAGTGCGTACGGCGATCCTTCTTAAAAGCGCCGTCAGCGAAGTTGAACGTCACGCCGCAGTGCTTCGTGATGAATTGGAATTTCTTGTCCGTGCACGTGCTGAAATCGTTGAGCGCGAACAGGCCTTGCAAGATGCCAGCGAATTGCTCGACCGGGAACGCCGCCGTCTGGGTGCGCTGATGTCGCGTAAAAAGGTGCTTAAGCGCCGTGCAGATAAGAAAGCTATTTTAGCGGAACGGCGAATCGCTGCGCTTGCGGGCAAGGCAAAGACGCTTCGAGAGCTTTTGCAGGGCATTAAAAAAGAACAAGCCCGAAGCCAGACAAAGCCATTAAATACGGCTTCAGTCGCAGCAAAATCGACATCTCAGGGCGTGAAGCGAACACTCCGAGCGATCAGCAAAGCCCGTGGAACGCTGACTTTGCCTGCTGTTGGCAAGATTTCAGGCCGATATGGTGAAAAGACTGATGGCGGGCTTGCGCGCAAAGGATTGACGGTTGTCACGCCTTTGGGAGCACAAGTGACCGCGACTTATGATGGAACTGTAGTATATGCTGGTAAGTTTCGAGGCTATGGGCTTCTCTTGATCATCGATCATGGCGAGAGATATCATAGCCTATTAGCGGGGATGACCCGCATCGATGTTGATCAGGGGCGTCAGCTTATTGCTGGTGAACCTGTCGGAATTATGGAGCAGAGCGGAAGCGGCCAACCAATTCTTTATGTTGAGTTACGTCGCGACGGCCAACCAATAAACCCGCTGCCTTGGTTGGCTGCGCGAAAAAATGAGGTAAACGGATGACTAAACGGATTTTGTCTACGCTGGGTGCGTCGACTTTGGTGATTTCTTTGTTTGTGTGGGCGACGCCTGCATTCTCAGCCGATGAGAAAAAGAATGACGAAGAGACCTATCGTCTCTTGGCTCTTTTTGGCGATGTGTTTGAGCGCGTACGCGCCGAATATGTCGAGGCACCAAGCGAAGAAAAAATGATTGAAGCTGCCATCACCGGCATGCTGGCCGCCATGGATCCGCATTCAAGTTTCCTCAACGCGAAAAGCTTCAAGGATATGCAGGTCAATACCCGAGGCGAATTTGGGGGGCTTGGTATTCAAGTCACGATGGAGGGAGGCTTTGTTAAAGTCATTTCGCCAATCGATGATACGCCTGCATTCGGTGCGGGGATTGAATCTGGTGATGTTATTACGCACTTGGATGGTGAGTCTGTTCAGGGATTAACGCTGACACAAGCTGTCGATAGAATGCGCGGCAAGGTTGGCAGTGATATTCGCTTGTCGTTGGTTCGCGAAGGCCGTGAGCCTTTTGATGTAACAATTACACGCTCAGTGATCAAAATTACCTCAGTCAAATCTCGTGTTGAAGGCAAGATCGGGTATGTCCGTATTACGTCATTTAACGAGCAGACAGACAAAGGCCTTGAGCGCGCTATCACGAAAATCAAAGACGAAGTTGGCGACGAATTGCAGGGCATCGTCTTGGACCTTCGGAATAATCCAGGTGGATTGCTGGATCAGGCAATTGCCGTTTCCGATTCATTCCTGGACCGTGGCGAGATTGTTTCTACGCGGTCACGCAAACCAGAAGACACGCAACGCTTCAATGCACGGACAGGCGACCTGGCATCAGGCTTGCCGGTTGTTGTGCTGATCAATAGTGGGTCTGCATCCGCGTCTGAGATTGTCGCAGGTGCACTTCAGGATCATAGCCGTGCCGTTATCCTTGGAACGAAATCCTTTGGTAAGGGCTCTGTGCAGACGATCATGCCTTTGTCTGGAAACGGTGCGATGCGGTTAACGACAGCGCGCTATTACACGCCGTCTGGTCGCTCAATCCAGGCCAAAGGTGTCGAGCCTGATATTTTTGTGAAGCAGGCAAAGCTTGAAGAGATCACGTCGAGCCGGCCGCGTAGAAGCGAAGCGAGCCTTCGCGGTGCGTTGGACACGGCTACAGGTGAGGATGATAAAGATGCAAAGCCATCCGACGAGCCAAAGGATGAGACGGAAGCATCCGATGAGGCAAAGCCAGAAGCTCAGGATTATCAATTGAGCCGGGCATTGGACTTGATTCGCGGACTGTCGATCATGAACCAAAACGCTGCTGCAAAGTAAGTAAAAGGGCATTTGTTCATGTATGTATGTCCTTGTTCAGTCGTTGCCTGCCAGAATAATAGCCGGTTGTGGAGGATGTCGTGAAACTCCCTAAACTCTTTGGTAAAAAGAAAGAGGAAGAAGACGAGTTTGACGAAGATGATTCCGACATTGAGGAAATTGATGGCGAGGGCCTCGGAGATGATGTCGACGACGAACTAGAAGAATCCGTGAATGCATCATCGGCTCCGGCAGCAGTGAATGATGCTGATGGCGATGGTCCTGCGACTGAAGAAGAATATCATGACGTCAACGACCATGGTGACGTCGACCATGATGCCGACGAACACATCGCCGATGATGAAGAACACGAGATGGTCGGCGAAGATGGCGCCGGCGTAAATCAATCTGATGATATGGATGATGATTTTGACGGCGACTTCGAAGAAGATGATGACGAAGAAGACGATGCAGATTTCAGGAAAAAGGCGATTGTTTTCGCAGCCTTTGGATTTGCCGTCTTACTTTTAAGTGTCCTTGGAGGCGCAGGTTGGTGGATATTTTCGGGCGATTCTGAACCGACTGTTGCTGAGAAAGAAGAACGCCCAGGCGTTGTTTTCATGGACATGCCCGCCGTGCCTGGCAGTTTGAACGCCAGTCTTTCTAGTTTGAACAGTGCCGCGTCTGGTGAACAGCCGGCGGAAGATTCTACAACTGCTGCGCCCGTGCCTGCTGATGCAGCACCTGAACCAGAATCCAGTTCTTTTGCCTCTACGGCTCCAGGCGAGGAAACATCCGGCACGACAATGAATTCACTGAACAGTCTGAATTCTGTTGGTGGCTCAAATTCAGCTGGGGGCGGTATGGTCATCTCGGCAGTGGCAAGTGGGGCTATGGCTCTCATTCCTGATCAGCCAAGTGCAGCAGATCAAAGCCGCGCCCTCTCAAAAGCACCAATCAGTGCATTGCTTGAAGAAAAAGACGGGGTTGGAAAACTCCCCAAGATTGGCTCAAACGGCTCCAAGCCTTGGCAGGTCTACGCAAGACCGCTAGATCCAAGTATTACAGAACCGAAAATCGCGTTAATGATTGAAGGTGTTGGGCTTAGTCGTCAGGCATCATTAGGGGCGATCAATAAGCTACCTGCCGAGGTCAGCATTGTTCTAAGCCCTTACGCCCGGGATCTGGACGATTGGGTCTTCAGAGCACGCTTGGCAGGTCACGAAGTTTATATTTCCATGCCGATGGAAAGCGAAGACTTCCCCCTGGAAGACGCAGGGCCGTTGGCCTTGGATACACGCATTCAATTGGGAGAGAATGAGAGTCGCCTTGATGCTGTGATGGCCAGTGCAGGCGGCTACGTTGGTCTCGTGACGATGATGGGATCACGGTTTATGAATGCAGACGGCCAATTGCGCCAAGTTATTAAAACAATAAATGACCGTGGCTTAATGTTTGTGATTGGCGGTGCGCGTTCACGCAACGGGGCGTTACCGATCGCAAAAGAGCTCAATATTGCCTATGCCGAGAGCGAAATGTATATCGACGCAATTCCTAGAATTCAACAAATCAGAACAAATCTTGATCGCCTTGAGGCAATGGCCAAGGAACGTGGGTCAATTATCGCAACAGCGCGGCCATATCCTGTATCGATTAAGAATATTTTGGATTGGATTGCGACGATCAAAGACAAAGGGGTCGCTTTAGTGCCGGTATCTGCTGTTGCAACGGTACCACCTCCCGTTCAATAGAATGAATTCCTGATGCCTCATTACACTGAATTACCGAGTGGATACCGCCCTTGCGCTGGCGCTGTTGTTTTTAACGCGAATGGCGATGTTTTTATGGGATGTCGGATTGAGATGGCTGCGTCGGATGCGTTCGCCTGGCAAATGCCCCAGGGTGGCTTGGATGCCGGTGAAGACCCCGAGGCCGCCGCAAGACGTGAGCTTTATGAAGAAACAGGTATTCGTTCTGTTGAGCTTCTATCCGAGCTCGATGGATGGCTTACATATGATTTTCCGCCAGAAATCTTGGGTAAACGCTTTAAGAATAATATTGGGCAGGCGCAACGGTGGTTCGCGTATGGCTTCATCGGGGATGAGAAAGAGATCAATTTATGTACTCATGGTACACCAGAGTTTCAGAAATGGGACTGGATAACATTAAATCGTATTCCAACGATAATTGTCCCCTTTAAACGCGAAGTTTACGAGGCTATTGTAGCTTCATTCCAGCCCATAGCGGATCGCTGGAAGATCGAGGGGACTAATTCATGATAATGTACCTGCAAGTGCTCGCGGGCTTTGCAATTCTTATTATCGCTGCTGAAGCCATGGTGCCTGGCGCTGTGATCATCGCTGAGAAGCTGGGTATTTCACCCATGGTTATCGGTATGACCGTGATTGCCTTTGGTACATCTGCCCCAGAATTAATGGTGAGCCTACAAGCTGCGTTAAGCGGCTCAACCGGTCTTGCGATTGGTAATATTGTTGGATCAAATATTGCGAACGTCTGGCTTATTCTAGGCATCACATGTCTTGTGGCCCCAATCCTTGCAAAACCTGACGCACTGAAGCGTGACATATTACTCCTTGGCTGTGGTTCAGTGCTGTTTGTCGTTCTCTGCCTTCAGGGCACATTGGACATGATGGCCGGCGTCATCTTGCTGGTCGTATTTATTGCATTCCTGCTTGTTTCATATTTCCGTGAGAAATCAGACCCTGAGGTTATGAAGGAACACGCAGAAGAACTCGAAGAGCTTGAAAAGGGTATTCCTAAAAGCATGCCGCTGGCTATCGCCATTGCGATTGCAGGTATTCTTGGCTTGGCATTTGGAGCGGATATTCTGGTCACAGGTGGCTCCGAGATTGCGCGTTCATTTGGTGTGAGCGAAGAGGTTATTGGCATAACATTGTTTGCATTTGGTACATCATTACCAGAATTAGTCGCGTCCGTTGTCGCGGCATATCGTGGCCATCCAGACGTCGCAATCGGCAATGTGATTGGATCAAACATTTTCAATATGATGCTTGTTGGTGGTATTGTGGCCGTTGTTATTGATATCCCAGTGCCCGCTCAGGTGCTGAATTTTGATATGTGGATTATGTTAGCTGCCACAGTGATGTTGATGCTAATTTTGCTTGGAAAAATGAAACTGACACGCGGATATGCATGTATCTTCTTTGCTCTATACATCGCATATATTGGTGCTCAGGGTTATGGCGTTGACCGTATCTTGGCGGCTATTTAACGAAATTCTGAGCTAAGGATGAATATGCGGAACGTTCTCGTCACAGGTGGGGGCAAGCGTATTGGGCGCGCGATAGCCAAGCGGCTTGCAGCCGATCATTGGAACGTCATCGTCCATTATAATGGCTCACGCCAGGATGCTTTATCGACAGTTGAAGCCATTGAAGCCTATGGTGGGAAAGCAGTAGCCTTAAAAGCTGATTTACTGAACGAAGTTGAGGTTGTTCGCCTTGGCGTTGAGGCAGCGGCGGCGTTTGGTGGGCTATCCGCAATTGTGAACAATGCGTCAGTGTTTGTGCGCGATGATGTGGAGACTGGGACTAAAGAGCTATGGGACTTGCACATGGCTGTCCATGTGCGTGCCCCCTTTGTACTTGCTCAAGGCCTCTTAAACCAACTATCTGATGGAATGAACGGTGCAATCATCAATATTGTTGATCAGCGCGTCCTCAACCCGTCCAAGCATTTCACAAGCTATACCCTGAGCAAGATGGCGCTCTGGGATCAGACACAGGTTCTCGCGCGGGCAATGGCTCCTAGAGTCCGCGTTAATGCGATTGGCCCGGGTCCGGTGCTACCGAGTACACGCCAAAGCCAAGAAGACTTTGATATTCAAGCGCAGCAAACGCCGCTGGAAAAGGTTGTCGACCCTTCTGAGGTTGCCGCTACAGCCGCGTTTCTTCTTGACGCTGGATCGGTGACAGGTCAGATGGTCGCAGTAGATGCCGGTCAGCATTTGAATTGGGCGCATGAAACAGAAGAAACAGCACCCAGAGAATGACCCATAATAAATTGATAGATTTGAATGAGGAGTGACGATTGTGAGCACAAGGGCAACAGAAGTTTTGCAGCCTCTTAACATTGCCGACGCGCGGCAGCGTGTTCGCCACGTCTTCGTTCGTGATCTTGTGCTTGATGCACTCATTGGTATTCATGCCCATGAACAAGATAAGACACAGCGGGTTCGCGTGAATCTTGATCTTGCTGTTCGTGAAGGCGAAGAGGGCCTGGATGATGATTTAGCGAATGTTGTATGCTATGAACAGTTGGTAAATGGTGTTCAGGAAATCTTTAATGAAGGCCATGTTGGGCTTGTTGAAACCATGGCCGAATCTATCGCTGCAATGTGTCTGACGGATCATCGAGTTCGGTCCGTGCGTGTTCGGGTCGAAAAGCTCGATATTTTTGATAATGCTCAGAGCGTCGGCGTAGAAATTGAACGATTTAAAACAAAGCTATAAGTCGTTAATAAATAGCGATTATTTAATGATTTCAGTTCTTCGGTAATTTGGCGCGCCGCATGTTTTGCACAATTTGAGATTTGTTTCAGTGATATGTCTATCTAATTACTAAGACGCTATGCTTCCTGCGCCGTTACGAAAAAATACATAAAAATCAGTGCATTAGGAATCTGCGTAATTTTTGGGCATTTTAGCTAAGTCCCACAGAATCAAAGGTTCTTTGCTCTGTGCTCGGTTTTATGAACATGGTTATCCACAGGAATGGTGGATAGGTTTATGGTTAACGCGAATATGATATCAAATGCGTCTTGGTCGGTTGACCGCGCGGCTCTGATCGGTGATTAAGTACAGATGGATGATGCCTCAAAAAATGATGCCCTAGACGTTTCAAGGCCGGAAATTTCGGCTGAAAAAGGTGCGGATGCAATCAAGTCGAGGCTTCCAAATTTGCCAACGTCACCAGGTGTTTATCGTATGCTGAATGAGCATGGTGACGTACTTTATGTCGGCAAAGCCAAGAATATTCGAAAACGGGTCACCAGTTACGCAAGTCCGCAGAGGCAATCCATTCGTATTCAACGGATGATTTCGCAGACGATTGAACTTGAGATTGTGAAAACGGAAACCGAAGCAGAAGCACTGCTTTTGGAATCTGACCTGATCAAGCGATATGCGCCGCGTTATAATATTTTGCTGCGAGACGATAAAACGTTTCCAATGATTTTGATTACGGGCGATCACGATTACCCGCAGATTGTGAAGTATCGGGGGGCTAGAAGTCGCAAAGGTGAATATTTCGGTCCATTCGCATCTGTATGGGCGGTAAACGATACGCTTGGTTTGTTACAGCGGGCATTTCTGCTCAGGACATGCTCCGACAGTGTTTTTAGTAATCGCACCCGGCCGTGTCTTCTCTATCAGATAAAACGATGCAGTGGCCCTTGCGTCGATCGGGTGAGCAAACCTGACTATTTAAACCTGGTTGATGAGGCACGGGAGTTTCTGACGGGTGATAGTCAGCGTATCCAGCGCAAATTGGCTGAAAAAATGCAGAGTGCATCCGATGCCCTCGAATTTGAAATGGCGGCACAGTACCGTGACAGAATTCAGGCGTTAACGCGGGTTCAATCGAAACATGAAGCGGTCTCGGCGGGTCTCGACGAGGCTGACGTCATCGCGCTTCATCACGAAAGCGGACAAACATGCGTTCAGGTATTCTTCTTCCGTGGTGGGCGTAGCTATGGCAACCGGGCGTATTTCCCGAGCCACGCGAAAGAAAACAGCCCTGAAGAAATTCTTGAAGCGTTTGTCGGTCAGTTTTATGCCCGAACCAAGCCGGCGCCGATGATTCTAACGTCGCACACACTCCCAAACCATGCGCTCGTTGAAGAAGCCCTTAAAGTCAGGGCAGAGCGCAAGGTTAAAGTTTGGGTTCCGAGCAGGGGAGAAAAGAAGCGTGTCATGGCGCAGGCGATTTTGAATGCACGAGATGCACTTGCGCGCAGAATGTCTGAAAGCGCCTCGCAACGAAGATTACTTGAAGGGCTCTCGAGGGTTTTGAAACTGGACGGATCGCCAGAACGCATTGAAGTTTATGATAACTCGCATGTGTCTGGGACCAACGCGATTGGGGCAATGATCGTTGTTGGTTCTGAAGGCTTCATGAAAAACGCATACCGGAAATACAATATCAGGCGCGCTGGCTCTGGTGAAGCATCAGCTGGTGATGACTACGATATGATGCGCGAAGTCCTTGAGCGCCGATTTTCTCGTGCTCAAAAAGAAGATCCGGATCGCACCAAAGGGCAGTGGCCTGACCTGGTAATCGTCGATGGTGGTAAGGGGCAATTGTCAGCCGCTCTGGATGTGTTCGAACTTTTAGATATCGAAGATGTGCCGCTGGCGGCGATTGCAAAGGGGCCAGACCGAAATGCGGGTCGTGAGAAGATCTTTTTGCCCGGTAAAACAGAGCCTATTCAATTAGAGCACAAAGACCCGGTTCTTTATTTCCTGCAACGTATTCGTGATGAGGCGCACCGATTTGCTATTGGGACGCACCGTGCCAAGCGCGGCAAACAAATTCAGCGGTCAATTTTGGACAATGTGCCAGGCATTGGTGCCAAACGGAAAAAAGCGCTGCTCCATCATTTCGGATCGGCTCAATCCGTTGCTAACGCTGGTAATAAAGACTTGGAAAAAGTTGATGGTGTTAGCGGTGCAATGGCCAAGAAAATATACGATTGGTTTCATCCTGATGACTAAACAGCGAAAAATTTTGTTTATATCCAATAAATTTGAATGAATGAGCATCTCTGCTGGTTTCATCGTCCTTGGGAATCTGTTAAAACAGCAAAAGAAGCAAGGTTGAAACTCGCACGCACACAAGGCTGAATGAATGCTGACGAAAATTCCCAACATGTTGACAATGGGTCGGATAGCGGTAATACCTGTGATGATTGCAACGCTTATTGGCTTAGACGCTCCTTTGGGGAATTGGGTCGCATTCGCGTTCTATACATTTGCATGTCTTACTGACTTTTTTGATGGCTACCTTGCGCGCGCCTTTGCGCAGCAGTCTGCTTTTGGTCGATTTCTAGACCCGATCGCAGACAAACTGTTGGTGGCGTCCGTGCTTTTACTCTTGATTGGGGTTGGGCGCATACAAGATATGCTCGTGATCCCGGCAGCAGTGATTTTGTGCCGAGAGATACTGGTTTCAGGCTTGCGTGAGTACTTGGCCGAAGTCAGAGTCCCAATGCCCGTCACCGCGCTCGCAAAGTGGAAAACGGTTTTGCAGATGTTGGCACTCGGGTTTCTGCTTGTTGGACCCGCAGGTCCTGATTTTGGGCCGTTAACGACGACCGAAATTGGTGTTTATGGTTTATGGGGCGCTGCATTGCTGACGATCATTACAGGGGCGGATTATCTCATTGTAGGTATTCGCCAGATCGTGGCCGTTGATAAACGTGAGAGCCAAGAGAAACGCGATAAGAAAGTCACAAGCAAACCTAATAGCGACATTCCTACAGCTAGTTGAAAATGTGTCGTTTAAGACGATATAATCCTTATTTGGATTTGATGATGAAATCCGGCAAAGGCACTCAACAATGAAAATATTTGGATTTGCAGGATGGAGCGGCAGCGGCAAAACGACGCTTGTTAAAGCGGTCATTCCTGCCTTGATTGCGCAAGGCCTCAAAGTCTCAACGATCAAGCACACACATCATAATTTTGATATCGACAAGCCGGGCAAAGACTCGTTTGAGCATCGCGTTGCTGGCGCACACGAAGTGGTCATCACAGGTGCAGCACGCTGGGCATTGCTGCACGAGAACCGTGGCGAGCCTGAGCCTGACATCGAAACGATGTTGGCACGGATGTCAGAGGTCGATTTGGTGCTCATCGAGGGCTTTAAATCTTATTCTCACCCAAAGATAGAAGTGTTCCGTCCAGAGGTTGGCAAGCCGATGATTTGTGCTGATGACACATCAATTGTTGCGGTGGCTTCGACAATACCGCTCAACGTTACAATCCCGCAGATTGATCTTGATGATATTGAGGCCGTTGCCGATTTTGTGATTAATTTTTGTGAACTCCCGGCGGAGCGTCGCAATGGCGCAGCTTAAGGATGACTGTTTCGCATTTGGCGATGCGCTCATCCCCTATGCTTCTGCGCTGAGCGATCTAGAACAACGACTAGATTGTGTTGTTGGTACTGAAACTGTACCTCTCCGTTCTTCCTTGGGGCATATCCTGGCCGCAGATATTGTCTCGACCCGAAATGTACCGCCTCACGATAACAGTGCTGTCGATGGATTTGCTGTTTTCTTTGGTGACTTAAAAAGCGACACTGATACGGTGCTGCCTGTGACGGGACGTGTTGCGGCGGGGCATCCTTTGGGGCGTGATGCAAAGCGTGGAGAGGCTGTGCGTATCTTTACCGGTGCGCAGATGCCTGTTGGCATGGATACAGTTTTCATGGAGGAAGATTGTCAGCTAGAGGGCAATACCGTTACATTACCGCCGGGCCTTAAATCTGGATCAAATCGGCGGTTTGCTGGCGAAGACGTGAAAGTCGACGATGTTGTTGTCACAGCCGGTTCTAAGTTGTGGGCGCAGGAAATTGGTTTAGCGGCGTCAATCGGATGTCAGTCGCTCGACGTTTATCAGTCACTCAAAGTGGGTGTGTTCTCAACGGGCGACGAAGTGCGTGATCCAAGTGATGACGCGCCGGAAGGCTGTATCTTTGATGCCAATCGATACACCGTTATGTCGATGCTAGATGGCCTTGGTATCGAGGTAACAGACCTTGGCATTTTGCCTGATAATTTACAAGTGATCACAAATGCTTTGAGTGCGGCCAAAGAGAATCAGGATGTCTTGCTGACGTCAGGCGGCGTATCGGCTGGCGAAGAAGATCACGTCAAAGCTGCGGTTGAAAATCTTGGCAGTATTAATTTTTGGCGCCTGGCAATTAAGCCTGGGCGACCTATCGCGCTGGGTCAGATTGCTCAAACGGCGTTTGTTGGTCTGCCGGGAAACCCTGCCGCAGCCATGGTCACGTTCTTGATGGTAGCTCAACCTATGCTGCGTAAGCTGGCAGGAGAAGTTGGCTACACGCCAACGCGCGTGCGGGTGGCGACTGATTTCGATTATAAAAAGAAATCTGGCCGCCGCGAATGGGTGCGGGCCAGCTTGAAGCAAAATGCAGATGGCCAATCTATTGCCACCAAGCATCATTCCAGTGGTGCTGGTATTTTAACGTCGATGGTAGGCGCAGATGGATTGGTTGAAATCGAAGAAGACGTGACGCGCCTCGACGCGGGCACAGAAGTAACTTATCTCCCCTTTAGTGGACTTTTGGCAGGATAGAATGCTTAAACTTTTATATTTCGCATGGGTACGTGAGCGCACTGGAACAGCTTCTGAAGAGCTAGAATTACCAGATAATGTCAGCACCGTCGCTGATCTGATTGCAGCGCTAAGGGCCAAGGGCGGCGGGTACGCGGATGCTTTCGAAAGTGATGATTTAGTGCGTGTTGCGGTCAATCAGAACCACGTCAGCTTTGATCACAAAGTTCAGGCTGGTGATGAAGTCGCGTTCTTCCCACCGGTTACGGGAGGTTAATGTGATCCGCGTCCAGGAACAGGATTTTGATCTCAGAGACGAACTGCGGGGTATCAGTGAGGGCAATCATGGGATTGGTGGATTATGCTCGTTTGTGGGTCTCGTACGGGATATGGCGGGGGACGCGAATATTGGCGCGATGACGCTTGAACATTATCCGGGTATGACCGAGCGCGCCTTAGAAGAAATTGAGGCCGAAGCCCATGACCGTTGGCCGTTAGAGGCAACATTGATCATCCATCGATATGGCCGATTGGAGCCAGGTGATCAAATCGTTCTTGTTGCTGCGGCATCTGCGCACCGGGAAGCCTCATTTGAAGCTTGCCATTATTTGATCGATTTCCTTAAAACGCGTGCGCCGTTTTGGAAGCTCGAAGATACCCCTGACGGCCCAAAATGGGTCGACGCACGCGCAAGTGATGATGCGGCTGTGGCAAGGTGGGGTAAGGTAGATAATGCCCAATAGAAGAGAACGCTTTTTATGGTTCCATCTGACCCTGACAAAAACAAGCCCGAGGGATCACCTGGTCTGTTAAAGGCTTATGAGGATATGTCTTTCCTCAAGAGCCGCGACGCACGCCCCCTCCGGATACTTGCAGAATACATGGAACCAGAAGCACGGTTCAAAGAGTATAATATTGCCGATACTATTGTGTTTTTTGGATCGGCACGCACCAAAAGCCGGGAAGACGCCGAAAAGCACTTGAGCGCAGCAAAGCGCCATAATGGTGACGTCGCAGGCGCCGAGCGTGATCTTGCAATGTCTCAATACTACGAGGCTGCGCGTACACTTGCACATCGTCTAACTGAATGGTCAAAAACGCTGGAGGGGTCTGATCGTCGCTTTGATGTTTGCACAGGTGGCGGTCCTGGCATTATGGAAGCAGCGAACCGAGGTGCGTCCGAGGCTGCGGGTATTAATATTGGCCTGAATATATCATTGCCGTTCGAACAACACGAAAATCCTTACATCACTCGTGAGCTTTGTTTCGAATTTCATTATTTCTTTATGCGGAAGTTTTGGTTCACGTATCTGGCCAAAGCAATGCTGGTTTTTCCTGGCGGATTTGGGACTATGGACGAGTTATTTGAAACACTCACTTTGGCGCAAACGGGCAAGCTATCGAAACGCGTCCCAACAGTTTTATTTGGAACGGCGTTCTGGGATAAAGCATTTAATCTTGATGCGCTGGTTGAAGTAGGAACCGTCGCGCCAGAAGATTTGGACTTGTTCCATCAGACCGATGATATTGACGAAGTCTTTGACTATATAACTTGTGAGCTCACACAACATGCGCTCAGCAACCCGGGCGGTTGCATGTAATTCAACACCCTTCATTTGCTTCTTTAGTCGCAATTTGGACATATGTGTCATTGCCTGTTCTGTTCTGAGCCATAATAATGATACTTGGCTTAAACTGGAATCGAGATTGTAAAGACAAAGATGAAAATGGAACACGAACGATCAGGGTTTCTTCTTTGCTAAACCACAACCTGCAAAAGATACACTGGCTCTTATCCGTTCAGGAAAGACCTAGTAACACAGTCCTTGTCACCCCACGTTTAAATAAATGAAAAGCCTAGCTCCGGAGAGAGAACCCATGAAGTATTCACTAGGTGAACATAAAGTCACAACCCGAGGCGACGATTATTGGATCGCTCCTAATGCGTCTGTCATTGGTCAGGTCACGTTAGAAGCAGGCGTAAGTGTTTGGTTTGGCGCAGTGATTCGCGGTGACAATGATCCGATCGTCATTGGCGAAGGATCGAATGTACAAGAGAACAGCGTTCTGCATACGGACCCTGGTTACACGCTTCGTGTTGGGCGCAATGTGACAATCGGCCACATGGCCATGCTTCATGGTTGTGAAGTCGGTGATAACACATTGATCGGCATCGGCGCGGTTGTGCTGAACGGCGCAAAGATTGGCAAGAACTGTATCGTTGGTGCCAAGGCCTTGATCACAGAAGGAACAGAAATCCCAGATAATTCATTGGTCGTTGGTGCACCTGGACGTATCATTAAACAAGTTAAACCAGAAGGGATCGCAGATTTGACGCGGATTGCTGAACATTACGTGACACGTTGGAAGAAGTTCAAAACAGAGATGATTGAGGACGGTGAATAAATATGTTTCCTATCGATCATTTCCTTCGTGCCGCGATTAAATTCCCAAACCGTATTGCCGTTAAAGATGGTGATACAGAAATCACTTATGCAGATCTAGCGGCCCAGGCGAATGCGCTGGCGGCAGCGATCCAATCGATTGATCCGACCCCGCAAACGCGCGTTGGGATCTGTGGCTATAATACTGTTGAGCATTTGCTTGCGTGGCTTGCGACATTCGCATCCGGCAAGACATGGGTGCCTCTCAACCCGCGCAACGGCAAGCCTGAATTGGACCGTATATGTGAAGTTACGGGTCCAAGTATTGTCTTCATTGATGCTGATTGTACCGATAAAGTTAATAGCGGCTTCGCAACGCGTATCACTGCGAAGCTTGGATCAGCTAAGCCCGAAGAGAAAACACTGGCCGGTCTTGTTGATGCGTTTATGGGGAAAATGCCCAAACGCCACGATATTAATCTTGATGACCTACAGGCGATAAAATTCACCGGTGGATCAAGCGGACAACCAAAAGGGTGCATGCAAACGTACCGGGTTTGGAATACCTGCATTACGTCGATGCTGATTGAATTTAATTTTGATGAGAATGATCAACATTTACTTGCAGCGCCGATGACACACGGCACGAACACGTTAATTATGCCAACCTTTGCCGCTGGTGGTACTCAAGTGTTGATGGGTCCCGCCAAGCCTGCCGCCATTATCGAGGCACTTGAGGTCGAGTGCGTAACGTCGATATTCCTGCCGCCGACCGTCATATATATGATGCTCGACGAGGAGGGGATTGAAAACCGCGACTTTACAGGTCTTAAGCATCTTATTGTTGGTGGCGCTGCAATCCGCAAAGACGAAGTCCAGCGCGCCATGAGTGTTTTCAATAATGCGTTGGAGACTTGCTACGGTCAGACCGAAGCGCCGCAGATTGTAACGTGTATGCGGTCCGAAGATTGGATCAAGCCAGAAAACTGGGCATCGACTGGTCGGGCGACATGCAACACGCGTGTTGAGACCATGGACCCGGACGGCAATATCATGCCCCGCGGTGAAAGTGGTGAGATCGTTGTAAAGGGTGACCTGGTGATGAAGGGGTATTTCGAAATGCCCGACAAAACGGCTGAGACGATTATCGACGGATGGCTCCATACAGGAGACGTTGGCGTCATTGATGACCGAGGATTTATCTATATTAAAGACCGTATCCGCGATGTTGTGATTACGGGTGGCTTCAATGTCTATCCAAGTGATGTCGAAACTGTCCTGGGCCAGCATCCTGATGTGACGGAATGTGTTGTTTTTGGTATTCCGGATAGAAAATGGGGTGAAGCCCTGACGGCAGCTGTTGAAGTCCGGAAGGGTTCCTCAACAATAGGTGAGGAGATCGCAGCGTTTGTTAAGGAGCGTCTTGATTCCGTAAAAACACCAAAGGTTGTTCACATCGTTGACAAACTGCCACGTAGCCCTGTTGGCAAGGTTTTACGCCGCGAAGCTAAAGTGATGCTCTCACCAAAAGAAGAGGCCCCAGCATGAGTAAAAAGACACCGGAAACGCGTTTAGCCACGCACACGAACCAAGAATTATATTACCGTGACGATGGGCTCGTCAGCGAGTTGATGGGAAATTTCACGTTTACTGAAATGATGTTTATGCACATTTTGGGGCGCAAACCCTCATCGGGTGACGTTGTGATCTTGGATGCAGTTCTTTTGACGTTGATGGAACACGGTTTAACACCAAGCGCGATCTCGACGCGTCTGACGTATCATTCAGCGCCCGAGGCGTTACAGTCAGCCGTTGCAGCAGGGTTGTTAAATGTCGGGTCGCAGTTCATTGGCACATTAGAGAATGCATCGACGTTGCTGATGGCATTACTAAACGATGCCGTTGGGTTTGATGTCGCAGCTCGCCGTAAGGTCAAAGAGTTGCGCGCCGCCAAACACCCCTTGCCTGGATTTGGTCATCATCTTCATAGACCAGATGATCCCCGTACTGAGAAATTATTTCAAATTGCATTGGCGCAAGATGGCATCAAGGGCACCTATATTGATGCGATGAAAAGACTATCTGCGATCATTGATGATGAACTTGGCAAACATTTGACCATCAATGCGACCGGGGCCGTTGCTGCTGTGATGCTAGAATTAGACGTGCCGCCTGAAATTATGCGTGGATTTGCTGTAATAAGCCGGTCTGCTGGTCTTGTCGCGCATATACATGAAGAACAATCGCATCCAACAGCACGACATATCTGGGACATTGTTGAAGAAACAGTGCCTTATACGGGCGACGCTCTCACCAAAAAAGATTAAGGACGACAATATGTTTTGGCATACAAACGAACCCCATGGACTACCGCGCGATCCCTTCAAAAGCTGTGTGATCCCGCGCCCTATTGGATGGATTTCAACAATCAGTCTGGATGGTGTGCCGAACCTGGCGCCTTACTCGTTCTTTAACGGTGTTGCTGGTGATCCGCCAATGGTGATGTTCTCCAGTGGTGCCAGGTCAGCGGATACACCTAAAGACAGCATCTTTAACGCCGAGCAAACGGGCGAATTTGTATGTTCAATGGTATCGCTCGACCTGATTGATGCGATGAACGACACAAGTGCTGCTTACGTACCGGAAATCGATGAAGCCGCGCATGCGGGTATCGAGATGGAAGCGTCCGAGCTTGTGAAGCCCATGCGGGTAAAGGCATCGCCGATCCATCTTGAATGCAAATATTACCAGACCATGGAATTACCTGTGGATCGCAACGGTTCAGGCAATGCAATCTGTGTCGGCCATGTTGTCGGCGTTCATGTCCGTGACGAGGTCATGAAGGACGGGTTTATCGACGTCTTAAAATTCCGTCCAACAGCCCGCCTTGGTTACATGGATTACACTTCAGTCGATCGCACTTTCACGTTAAATAGGCCGGAAATTAAGCCTGCTGCTGAGTAGTGTTTTCGTCCTTGTGAGCCAGGGTTCTTGTCAACGGCTTCCATTTTCAGTCGGTTTAAGGCATCCATTATCGGTATGAAAAATTTCAACCCGACTGAACATCCGCTGGAACTATCCTCAAGCCCGGCATAACTAATGCCAACGACATTCCCATTCTTGTCCAAGATTGGGCCGCCACTGTTTGTCACCATGGATATCAACATCAGCCTGAATATCTTCTAGCCCACGTTGATTTGCTAAGTATTTGAAAACAATACCCTTTGATACTGTGCCAGATAATCCTTTGGATTTCGGTGAACCAATAGCAAAAACTTCTTCGGCAATGTTTGCAGGGACATCGCGGATTGGTAAAGGGTAAATGCCAGTCGTTTCAACTTGTACCAGTGCAACATCGCGTGCGGGGTGTCTACGGAGAACGTCGCCAACATGTTTGCGGCCAGTCAGAAGGTTGACGCAAGCTAATTCTGCGTCGCCGACAACATGCTGGTTTGTACGGATTAAGTTGGGTGTGATAAAGAATCTCGAGCCGTGCCGACCCCCTGTATCGATTGAAACAACGGCAAGTCGAATATCGTCTATTCGCTTTGATAATTCAGTATTTGAGGTTGGGGTTTTGTAGAACTCTAGTGTTGTCGTATTAAGATTTCTGACATTGGCAACGTCAGGCTTATATCATTTGAGTAAGTCGATGAACTCTTGATTTGCAATTAGGTTATCTATTGCAGAAGCAAATGCGTCTTGGATAATGACAATGCCGCCGCCAGCAATTCCTTCATTTGTTTTAGCTGCACCATTGGTTGAAGCTTCAAAAACGACCTTTCGGTCAATTTTTTGAAAAAACCTGCCATGTCATTTTTATTGATCCTTTGCTTTTTTGTGTCCCATTGGAGCGACCTGTCCAGTAGTTTTTTACTTCGCAAAGATTGAGGCGTATATCTTCAATCTGTCCGCCAAAAAGAAAATCTGATTCTGGCTTTCGGTCAGCAGCGCTTGCAAACATCAAATTTGGGTCACCAATGAGGTTAAAGTTTGGATCTTTAAGAGTTTGGAAAAAATATAGCTCATTTCGAGATCATGCGACAATATTCGACCCTGATTCAAGAAAATATTTTGATCAATAAACACACAGTCGCTTAATCCTAAAATTGGCACTTCATAACTACCAATAATCGTTCCGTGGCGAATTTTGACCCCTAGGCAATCAAACTGTAATGATGCTAAAAATTTGTGATCTTCGATTCCAATCGGGATCGCTTGCGTTATTTCTAACACTTTAACGTCTTTTGCCTGACAGGCTGTTAGAAGTACTGAAAAGAAACAAACGAAAATAAAAGTTCGCATAGAAAACTTCATAAATTAATTATAAAAATATTGTCGCGTAAACTACACTTCAATCCAAAAGGGTATTTTAAGTATTCTATTCAATCCTGAGTTTTTGTATTTTATATGTTTGGATTCTAATAAAGCTCTTAACAAATAGCTATTTGCTCTATGCAAGAACGTGAAGTATTTTTTCACACTATATAAATGAGGAAATTCAAATATGTCGAAAACCGTTCAACTTACAGCCAGCGACGGCCACACCTTTGATGCGTATCGAGAAGATCCTGAGGGCACCCCGTTGGGCGCTGTCATCGTTATTCAAGAAGTGTTTGGCGTTAATGTTCACATTCGCGATTTGGTTGAGCGTTGGGCCGCTGTTGGTTATACGGCTATCGCACCGGCACTATATGACCGCTGGGAACGGAATTTTGAAGTTGGCTATGAACCTTCTGATATTGAACAAGGTCGCGCCCACAAGGCAACGGCGAATGAGCATCTGGACCAGGTTATGGCTGATGTCGAAGCTGCACGTGCCGCTGTCGCAGATGCAGGGCGCGTTGGTGCCGTTGGGTATTGCTGGGGCGGTTTCGTCACTTACTTGGCAGCGTGTCGATTAGATATCCATGCTGCCAGCGGATACTACGGTGGGGGTATTAACGGGGTCATATCTGAGACACCAAAATGCCCGACGATCTTACATTTCGGTGATCGGGATGTGTCAATTCCAATGACCGATGTTGATGCGATTGGTAAAGCTCAGTCGGATGTGGATTTACACGTGTATGACGCTGACCATGGGTTTTATTGTGATATGCGTGGGAGCTATGACCCACGTTCAGCAGCGATTGCCAGCATGCGGACAACACAGCTTTTCGAATCCAATATTCGCCAAGGCAACGGCTCGTGAGCGCGCATACAGTTCCTTCGATGATTGGTGTTATTGGCGGGAGCGGTCTTTATGAAATAGAAGGCCTTGAAGGGGCTCGATGGGAAGCCGTCGAGACACCTTTTGGTGCGCCGTCAGATGAAATCCTGCGCGGCACATTTGCGGGTGTGGAAATGGCATTTTTGCCGCGCCATGGCCGCGGACATCGCATCCCGCCGTCTGAGTTGAATTACCGGGCGAACATCGATGCGTTGAAGCGGCTAGGCTGCACAGAGATACTGTCACTGTCTGCAACTGGATCGCTCAAGGAAGAATTTCCTCCAGGAACATTTGTTGTTATTGACCAGTTCATTGACCAGACATTCGCGCGCAACAAAAGCTTTTTTAGTGAAGGCCTGGTGGCGCACGTTGGCTTTGGCCATCCAGTATGCAGTCGTCTCGGTGATGCGATAACTGAAAGTCTTGTGATTTTGGATATTCCGCATGCCCGTGGCGGTACGTACTTGGCGATGGAAGGCCCGCAGTTCTCAACGATTGCGGAATCCAATCTCTATCGATCATGGGGATGTGACATTATTGGTATGACTAACATGCCAGAAGCGAAATTGGCCCGTGAAGCTGAGATGTGTTACGCGACCATTGCGATGGTCACAGATTTTGACTGCTGGCACTCGGATCATGACCACGTCACAGTGGATGCGATTATTTCTGTTTTGTTTGGCAATGCGGACAAGGGGCGGGACCTGGTTATGAATGTTGTGCCAAGATTGGCTGGCCGTAACGAGCTATGCGCGCAGGGCTGTCAGACAGCCTTGGATAACGCCATTATTACGCAGCCTGACGTGCGTGACACTGAAATGGTCGCCAAGCTGGATGCTGTCGCTGGACGGGTCTTATAGAGGCTAAAGTCAACATCAACATCCGGGCTGCTGTTCGTGCAGACGTAAAGTACATACGTGCGATCGCAGAGCGCGCTTATATAAAGTATGTGCCCAGAATTGGTCGGGTCCCTGCACCGATGGCTGCGGATTTCTTGAGCTATGTCCTCAAAGGTGAGGCCCGTGTTGCTATCATCGACGGGGCCGTCATCGGCTATCTGATCGCGTATCCTCGTGATGATGATTACTTCATTGAGAATATCGCCGTTGATCCGCTGGCTGCTGGAAAAGGAACAGGTAAAATTCTCATAGCGGTGGTGGAAAAGTCAGCTATTGAGGCCAAGAAATCGTGCATACGGCTCTATACGAATATACGTATATGGGAGATTTTTCTTTCTATGCTGCTTTGGGATACCGTAAAACCCACGAGGTCAAAGAAGCTGAACTTCATAGAGTTTACTTTAAGAAGGATTGTATTGAAGCATGAAAGTTGATGGCAAAGATTACCGGACGATCTGGCTTTCAGACGATGGCTGGGGCGTTGAGATCATTGATCAGACTAAGCTGCCGTTTGTGTTTGAGACGGTCCGGCTTGAGAACGTCGATGATGTGGCCCGTGCGATTAAGTATATGTTGGTCCGAGGCGCGCCTTTGATTGGGGCAACGGCAGCCTATGGAATGGCGTTGGCGATGTATGCAGATGCGTCGGATACGCACATGGAAGCAGCGTACCAACAGCTTTATGCGACGCGCCCAACGGCGGTTAATCTGCGTTGGGCTTTGGATGATATGACGTCGCACTTAAAGCCGCTTGCTGTCACGGACCGGCCTGCAGTTGCTTATGCACGTGCGGCAGAAATCTGCGATGACGATGTCCAGATTTGTTCATCCATCGGTGATCATGGTTTCAAACTTATCAAAGAATTATATGAAAAACGTGGAACCGATGCGCCGGTAAATATCCTTACCCATTGCAACGCTGGATGGCTAGCGACAGTGGATTGGGGGACCGCGCTGGCGCCGATTTATAAGGCACATAACGCAGGTATTCCTGTTCATGTATGGGTTGATGAGACACGCCCTCGTAATCAAGGCGCAAGCCTGACGGCCTGGGAACTCGGCCGCCATGGTGTGCCGTTAACAGTGATCGCTGATAACGCAGGCGGGCATCTGATGCAGGAAGGTCGGGTCGATATGTGTATCACTGGCACCGACCGTACGACGGCGAGTGGCGACGTCTGCAATAAAATAGGCACGTACTTAAAGGCCCTCGCGGCGTTTGATAACGGCGTGCCATTTTATGTAGGCCTGCCATCTCCGACGGTGGATTGGACGCTTGATGACGGGCGCGATATTCCGATTGAAGAACGTGATGGCGATGAGGTGACAAAAATCCAGGGCAAAACAGCCACAGGTGAAGTTGTCGTCGTCAAAATCATGCCTGAGGGTGCCCATGCTGGAAACCCTGCATTCGATGTCACGCCTTCGAGATTGGTCACGGGTTTGATTACTGAGCGCGGTGTATGCGACGCGTCAAAGGCTGGATTGGCGAAGCTGTTTCCTGAGCTTGCTTAATTTAAAGCATATGCCCAACAAAAGATTTATGAGGATCGAATGAAACTTGTTATTACCGGTGGTTGTGGATTTTTAGGGCGGCTGATTGCCGAGCAAGCCATTCAGCGCGGAGACGATGTCACGTTGTTCGATATCGCGACACCGCCTGACGGTCTTGGCGCATTGAATGGTCATGTAAAAGTCACGGTTGGTGATATTACTGATGCCGCGCTTGTTCATGATCTCGTGTCGGGTGCTGAAGCGGTTGTTCACCTGGCTTCGATGGTGAGTGCAGGCGCAGAAGCTGATTTTGATGCGGCGATGCGGATCAATCTGGATGGTGGGCGTATTATCCTCGAAGCCGCGCGCGCCAACGGGCCGCAAACCAAAGTTCTATTTACATCAAGTTTAGCGATTTTCGGCAGTGCTGCTATGCCCGCATATGTGGACGGTATGACGCGCCCTGTTCCACAGAATACATATGGTATGACCAAGGCGGTTATGGAGATGCTCATCAATGATATGAGCCGCAAAGGCTATATCGATGGCCGTGTGGCGCGCTTGCCCACGATCATTGTACGCCCAGGTAAACCTAATACGGCTGCTTCCAGTTTTGCTAGTGGCGTGATCCGAGAGCCATTGATGGGGGATGAGTGCCAGCTCCCCGTCGCGCGAGATATGCCGATCATGGTGGGTGGTTACCGTACCTGTGTTGCAGGGCTTATGGCATTGCTAGATGCCCCCGCAAGTGCGTTCAGTGATGACCGGGTTGTGAACTTACCTAATCTGACTACGAGCGTTGATGCGATGATTTCAACGACGCTGACAATTGCTGTACGCCGCGGTATTACGCTTGGCCCCATTACAGATACCCCAGATGAAACCGTCCGCGCTATCGTAGGCTCTTGGCCAACGGGCATGGATGCGTCACGCGCCTTGGCACTTGGTTGCCCAGCGGATGAAAACCTGGGTGCTGTTATCGAAACATTTATCGACGACTACGTTTAAGCTCTTCGTTCCTTTCTTTACGTGCTGATACCCCTCATCTTGACCTTCGCCCGAGGGGCAGGTGGCATGATTAATAAAGTATTCGTCATTCCGGCGTAGGCTGGAAAACAGAAAATGCCTCTGACCATTGCATGACCTTTCAAATGGAAAAAGAAAGCTATGTCTACATTCTCGCCAGCCAACGCAATGGAACGCCCAATATAGGCGTGACATCTGATCTTGTTCGGCGCACTTGGGAGCACCGTGAAGGTGCCGTTTCAGGGTTTTCGGCAAAATACGGTTGCAAGACATTAGTCTAGTTTGAAGTCTTCAACGGTATTTATGAAGCCATTCGCCGAGAAAAGGCGCTGAAGGAATGGAAGAGATCGTGGAAATTGGAACTGATCGAACATGACAATCCAACATGGCGTGATTTATGGCGTGATATCAGCTCACCATAAATATTGATTATGTCACTGGACCCCGGCCTCTGCTGGGGTGACGTAGAATAATTTTCTATATTTGCAGTAAATATTAATTAGTGACTTTACTTTATAGTTAGTTCACTATTATTGAATGAATACTAAGCAATCACCGATAAAAATTAGTGCGACGGATGCCAATCAGCGGTTTTCCCGCCTGCTTGCAGAGAGTGAGCAGGGGCGTGAAGTTGTTATTACGCGCCGGGGGAAACCTGTTGCACGGTTACAGAGCATTCATCAGCCAAAATCTGAAACGCACGATATTGGATCGCCGATTGATAGCGGCATTCCTGATTTTGAGATCCGCCGCGAGCTCATTGCTTATTGTCGCAAGATGAATGATGTGGGCTTGAACCAGGGGACCAGCGGCAATGCATCTGCACGGGTGTCTGGTGGGCTTCTTATTACGCCATCTGGTCTCGATTATGAGCGCACGGAACCCGTAGATATTGTGAAGGTCGATATGGAGGGCAAGGTACTCCGCGGGCATCGCAATCCATCCAGTGAATGGCACTTCCATTGTCGCGTGATGGCGGCAAAGCCTAAGGTGGGTGCGTTGTTACATACCCACTCGATCAATGCGACGACGCTCGCTTGTCTTGGGCGTGACATCCCCCCTTTTCATTACATGGTGGCGGTGGGTGGTGGTCGCGATATTCGCTGCGCGCCCTATGCAACGTTTGGGACCGAGAAGCTCGCCGACGCTGTGCTTGAGGCGCTTGAAGGGCGCATCGCATGTCTGATGGCAAACCATGGGATGATCGTGCTGGGCCGTGATATCGATGACGCATTCAAACGCGCGGTCGAAATTGAAACACTCGCAGCGCAATATTTAAAAGCGTTGGCCATCGGCAAACCACAATTGTTGACGGTGGGAGAGATGAATGTCGTGCTTGAAAAGTTTAAGTCCTATAGTGCATGGGCTGATCCAAAACGTTAAATCTGGAGAGATCAAATGGAATTACCGACAATGCCGTTTACGATAACCGACTGGGATAAAGTCGAGCCCGTGACATATCCGGGTGAAACTGGTGAGGCAGTTTGGCGAACGTTTAATATGGGCGAGATACGCGTTCGCGTTGTCGATTATTCCCCCGGATATCTGGCTGATCATTGGTGCGATAAGGGACATATTCTTTATGTCCTCGAAGGTGAGTTGACGAGCGAGTTGAAAGACGGCCGTCAGGTGGTGATAACGCCTGGTATAAGCTATTAGGTCTCAGACTTCGGTGATTCTCCGCACCGATCAAAGACAGACGTTGGCGCCAAGCTGTTTATTGTCGACTAGTATCGTCCAAGCATTAGGACAAGAAAAAGCCCCGGTCAGAGACCAGGGCTTTTTTTATTTGTTGGTGACGTTCTTAATTTAGTGAACGTTCGCCCAGATTCTCCGCTTCAGCGCATAAAGCATAGCTGTTAGGACAATTAGGAATAAAATGACCTTAACGCCTAACTGCTTACGATGCTCAAGCTCTGGCTCAGAGGCCCAGACCAAGAATGTGGTTACGTCGCGTGACATCTGATCCGTCGTTGCCTTCGTGCCATCATTATACTCAACTGCGTCTTCGCCAAGTGGTGAAGACATAGCGATAGAGTGACCAGGGTAATATTTATTATAATACTTGCCTTCAGGCAGGTCAAAGCCAACTGGTGCTTCTTCAAGATAACCCGTTAAAAGCCCATGCACGTAGTCAGCACCGAGAGGGAAACCACTTGGCTGAAGCATTGATACGCGAATAGCAGAGTCGCCCCCAGAACCACGTGCTTTGGTGATTAATGAGAGATCTGGTGGAACTGCGCCACCATTCATAGCAGCTGCAGCTCTTGAGTTAGCAAACGGAGCTGGCCAGTGATCTGCTGGTGTTGCAGGGCGATCAAACATGTCACCATCTTCGTTTGGCCCATCTTGGACTTCGTATTCAGCGGCAATCGCTTTGACTTCATTTTCGTTGTATCCAAGCGCTTTTAAATTTCGAAATGCTACTAAGTTCAATGAGTGGCAGCCTGCACAGACATTTTGGAAGACCTGAAATCCACGCTGTAATGACGCCCGATCGTAGGTTCCGAAAACACCATTGAATGACCAGTTGATCGATTCAGGTTTTGGGCCTGAAACAGCTGCTTGTGTGCTGCTTACACCAATTAGGACAGTACCCGTAATAGCGATTGCGGTTAGTGTTTTTATTATTTGCATGGCTTTACTCCGCCGCTTGAGGCGCACCGTTGATGGATGCAGCAATGCTATTTGGGAGGGCCTTTGGTCGCTCAAGAACGCCGACAACTGGCACGACGATAATGAGATGGAAAAAATACCAGAACGTGGCCAATTGTCCGATGGTTACCAAGATTCCTTCAGCCGCTTGTCCACCGACCCAGCCCAGAACAAGGCAATCAATTACGAACACCCAGTAAAATATACGAAAGGCTGGACGGTAATTTGAAGATCGAATGTGTGAGCGATCAAGCCATGGCAATGCAAGCAAGACCAAGATTGATGCAAACATCGCGATCACACCTGCGAGCTTAGCTGACATTAACCATGCAAATGGAATGTACATAAAGAAGTCAGTTGTAAAGGCGCGTAAGATTGCATAGAAGGGTAGAAAGTACCATTCAGGTACAATATGGGCTGGAGTTACTAACGGGTCTGCCATTATGTAGTTATCTGGGTGGCCAAAATAGTTTGGCGCGAAGAATATAAAGAAAGCAAAAAAGGTTAACAACAAGCCCAAGCCATAAAGATCTTTAATCGTATAATACGGATGAAACGGGATTGTGTCTTGCTTCTCGTCTTTAATTTCAACGCCCGTTGGATTGTTTGAATGATGCATGTGCAGCGCCCAAAGGTGCATAAATATAAGACCAACGATCACGAATGGGAGGAGATAATGCAGCGCAAAGAAGCGGTTAAGTGTTGCATTTTCAACTACAAAGCCACCCCAAAGTAACTTAACGATCGGCTCGCCGATGATCGGTAATGCGGAGAACAAGTTTGTGATCACGGTTGCACCCCAAAAGCTCATTTGGCCCCATGGAAGCACATAACCCATAAATGCTGTCGCCATCATTGCCAATAGAATGAAAATACCAATCATCCATAGTATTTCACGAGGAGCTTTATACGATCCATAATAAAGACCGCGGAACATATGTATGTAAACAACAATGAAGAACATGCTAGCACCGTTAACGTGAAGATAACGGATCAGCCAACCGGAATTTACGTCACGCATAATCCGCTCAACGGATGAGAATGCAAATTCAGTGTGGGGTGTGTAGCTCATAGCTAACGCAATACCGGATACAATCATGATTACAAGAATGATACCGGCAAGCGAGCCAAAGTTCCAAAAATAGTTAAGATTTTTTGGGGTCGGATACTGGTTCAATTGGGCGTCCATGAATGAGAAAATTGGTAAGCGATGCTCAACCCAATTCACGAGGCCATTATTTGATTGGAATTTCGAAGTTCCACCACTCATAATATTTTTCCCTTTAACCGATTAGGACGGTGGTATCATCGACGAAACGATGAGTTGGCACCGTTAAATTACTAGGCGCTGGGCCTTTGCGGATCCGACCTGAAGTATCATAATGCGAACCATGACATGGACAGAACCAGCCACCAAATTCGCCTTTTTCTTCACCTTGTTTCTGGCCCAGAGGAATGCAGCCGAGGTGAGTGCAAACACCAACCATGATCAGCCATTCCGGCTTGGTAACACGCGCACCATCTGCTTGTGGATCAGGTAATAGTGCGAGATCGACAACTTCAGCTTCTGAAATTTCATCAGCAGAACGATGACGAACAAACACAGGTTTGCCGCGCCAGATAACGGTAACGCTCTGGCCAACCATGATTTTTGAAATATCGACCTCAGTCGATGCTAACGCAAGCGTATCAGCCGCTGGATTCATTTGATCGATAAATGGCCATACAGCCAGAGCTGTGCCCGCTGCACCGACCGCAGCCGTACTCCAAATCAGGAAGTCACGGCGTGTTTGTTCGTCGATTTCAGCGTTGCCGCCCGTGGGTTGGCCCGCATTTTGTGCGGTGTCACTCATAGAAAATCCCCTCGATTAAACCATTACTTCACCGCCAGTGCGGTGTCTTGTTAATTCTCAATAAATGCCTGTAATTCTGACCCGTCTCACTGGCATAACTTAATTTATGTATTTCGTTTGTTGAGGCTTGATAGACAAGTGTTACCAACACGAAAACAGTGCACATGAATGGCTTCAGGTACACTCTTTGGTTATACTTGATGCCCCAAGCGTTGCAAGGGTTTAGATGCGTTGCAAAAGCTGCTTGAATTACGGATTGAGGCGTTGCATCAACAATATTCATCCAATCTAATGAGGAAACGATGGAGACAAGAACTCAAGCTCCCATATCTTTGGCCTTATATCAGCCAGACATTCCTCAAAATGCGGGGAATCTATTCCGAACAGCAGCATGCTTTAGCGTGCCTGTACATGTGATAGAGCCCTGTGGCTTTGCGCTTTCGCATTCAAAAATGCGCCGAGCAGGCATGGATTATATGCAGCATGTTGAGATGCATCGCCACGCCGATTGGTCTCAGTTTCAGATAAACAAGCCCGTTGGGCGCACGGTTTTGCTGACGACAAAGGGCGAGCATTGCTTGCCGGACTTACAATTTGAGGCCGGGGACACATTACTTTTAGGGCGTGAAAGTGCAGGTGTGCCAGATGACGTCCACGAAAGTGTGGATGTGCGGTTGATGCTGCCAATGACAGAAGGGTTGCGATCCATGAACGTCGCGGTTGCAGGTGCTATTGCTACTTTTGAAGCATTGCGCCAGTTGCAAGGCCTGCCCAACCCCATCATATTATCTGAATAAAATCACGTTGGAGACAATTAATGAGTGAGAATGCGCCAACCAATACTGCAACAGATACGCTTTTTGGCGATGACCATCAAAAGCGTGCTGAGGCATGGTTTGCAACAGTTCGGGACAATCTTTGTGCAAGGCTGGAAGACCTCGAGCAAAGCGTAGATGTCCATGAGCTGAACCGGGAGTTTGAGCCAAAGACGTTTGAAAAGACGTCGTGGGAGCGACCTGATGGCGGTGGTGGGACTATGGCTGTTCTGCGCGAAGGCCGAGTGTTTGAGAAAGCCGGCGTTAATATATCGACGGTCCATGGTGAATTCTCAGAGGAATTCCGTGCACGCATTCCTGGCGCATCAGAAGACCCGAGGTTTTGGGCGTCTGGTATTTCTGCGGTGGTTCACCCGCGCTCTCCAAAGGTGCCGATCGCACATATGAACACGCGGATGATTGTGACCACGCAGGGCTGGTTTGGCGGTGGCGGCGATTTAACCCCTGTATTCCCGAACGATGGCGAGACGGCACGTTTTCATCAGGCATACAAAGATGCCTGCGATGCTCATGATCCAACATATTATGAAAAATACAAAAAGTGGTGTGACGAGTATTTCTTTTTGCCGCACCGGGGCGAAGCGCGCGGTGTCGGTGGTATCTTTTATGACAACCTTTGGAGTGGA
>CAWUWH010000185.1:0-7081 GCA_963926035.1 uncultured Rhodospirillales bacterium | reverse complement strand
ACAATCTGAGTTGACCAGCTTTGATGGATTTCAATTGATGGAGATGTCCACACCATCAGACGAATGCAACAAAACCTTTGAATTTAATCTGTTTCCCTAGGCATGGCTATTTTCGACAGCAGGTCACGGAGTTGATCCCGTTCATTGGTTTTCAGGTGTGCCAGCATATTCTCAATCGTGACCACATGTGATGCGAAAATACCGTCTACCAGGGCGAAGCCCGCGTCAGACAATACGATTTTCAATCCTCGCCGATCATTAGGATCGCGCCTTCTTGCAATCAATCCCCGGCGTTCCAACCTGTCCAGGCGGTTGGTCATCGCAGATGTAGAAAGCATCATTTCCTTTGCCAGAGCCGATGGTGAAAGTGCCTGCCCCCTACCCTGCCGCCTGAGCGTCATTATCACATCGAAGCCAGAAAAATCGAGATCACTTTGAGACAGATTGGAGAGCACACCGCGCCGTAACCGTTCACCACACTGCCAAATAGCACCACATACCGCAATTGACGATGGATCAATTTCTGGTCGCTCTCGACGCCATTGAGACAAGACTATCTCTAGGTCCTGCCCCTCTGATGAGCTTTTACTTTCGCTTTCGCTGGCAGCCATCGTATCCACTTGACTCATTATCTTTATCCACCTTAAAGTAATTTAACATCAAATTATATGATATCAAATCATATATTTGATTGCGCCAAAGATACAATAAAAACCACGGCGTCAAGGAGGAGAGGTCAGGGGCCTCGCAAATGCATGAAGATCGAGAACACACTGAATGTTTCACTGCCACCGGATGAGGCCTGGAAGATCCTTCTCGATATCCCGTTCGTAGCGCCTTGCCTACCAGGCACGGAACTCACGCAAATCATTGATGAACGCACTTTTGAAGGCACGATCCAGCTAAGATTGGGACCTGTTGCTTTGGCGTTTCAGGGAACCGTTTTCATTGAAGAGGTCGATCCCGATGCGCGTAATGTTCAGGTTTCTGCCAAGGGCCGGGAAAGCCGTGGAAGGGGTACGGCACATGCCGATGTATCGTTTTGCCTCGTGCCAACTGACAATGGAACAGAAGTCAGAGTGACAACCGACCTTAATCTAGCAGGTAGCATTGTTCAGTATGCCCGAGCCGCAAGTATGATTGAGCGAACTTCGCAGTCCCTTGTTGATCAGTTCACAACACGATTGAAAGCGCAGATTGAATCTGGCGACGTCCCCAATGCCGAAGCGATCAAAGTCGGTTCTTTGCTCTGGGATGGAATCAAGTCCAGCGTTATGGGTAACAAAACCAAATCATCGGAAGATACATGAAGCCGGCACCCTTTCAGTATCACAGGGCAGAGACCCTATCCGAGGCGACAAGCATGCTGGCGACGCTCGAGAACGCCCGCCTGCTTTCGGGTGGTCAATCACTGATGTCGATGATGAACCTGCGATATGTAACGGCTGATCATCTCATTGATCTCAACCGGGTTCAGGAACTTGCCGGGATTGCCCTCGATGAAACACATCTCAGGGTTCGCGGCATGACTCGTCAACGCTCCCTTCTTGAGCATCAACCATTATTGGCGCGCGCACCCATCTTTCGCGAGGCCCTTGAATTTGTCGGACACATTCAAACGCGGAACAGGGGCACAGTTGGCGGCTCGCTCGCACATATGGATCCTGCGGCAGAGCTTATGGGACTAGCCGCATTGATGGGTGCAGAGATCACCATGACCAGCGAAGGTGCGCAACGCCAAGTGGCTATCGCTGATTACCCTCTTGGATATATGACACCAAATATCGAGCCGCTTGAAATCCTGACCGACGTAGCCTTTGAGTTATGGCCGGAAGGCCATGGCTGGGATTTTCGTGAATTTGCACAATGTCATGGTGATTTTGCTGTTGTAGGTGTGGGAACATTAATCGCGAACGACGACAGCGGAATGATCGAACGTGCCGCTACTGTCTTGATTGGCGTTGATGATCAACCAGTTCGATTGCGCGATGTTGAAGACATGCTGACAGGCGAAACCCCAAGCGAGTCTCTGTTTCGTGACGCTGGGGCATTGGCAAGCAAGCATGACATGATGGGTGACGCGTTGGTTACTTCTGCATATCGAAAGCAGATCGCAGGCGTATTGGTGCGACGTTCTCTGACACAAGCCGTCAAACGTGCAACGGAGCAAAAAAATGTCTGAAGGTCAGCACACACATACAGTGACACTAACAGTGAACGGTGACGTTCACACCGCAGAAGTTGAAGACCGGTTCTCGCTGGCTGATTTTTTGCGGAAGAAGCTTGGCCTTACGGGGACACATCTTGGTTGTGAGCATGGCGTCTGCGGTGCCTGTACTGTTCTTGTTGAAGGGGAAGCCGTACGCGGCTGTTTGATGCTGGCGGTACAAGCAGATGGGCAGGAAGTGACCACTATTGAAGGCTTGGCTGATATCGGCGGCAATTTAAACACACTGCAGCAGGCCTTCATGGACAATCATAGTCTGCAATGCGGATTTTGCACGCCGGGCATTCTGACCACATTAACAGCTTTTCTCCAAGACACCCCTGATGCGGATGAAATCTCAATTCGTAAGGCCCTAAGTGGCAACATTTGTCGTTGCACAGGGTATGACACCATTGTCAGGGCTGCCTTAAGCGCTGCCGCGACCCTTCGGGCAGGCCAATCATGAGTGGACAGACATTCGTCGGACAAAGTGTTAAAAGACTTGAGGACCCGGATTTACTTCGGGGCCACGGTCAGTTTCTCGATGACCTGAAGCTACCTGGTCTGCTCGAAGCCGCATTCGTGCGCAGCCCTCTTGCCCATGCACGCTTTACATCAATTGATACACGTGACGCACAAGACATGCCTGGAGTGGTCGCCATTTTTACGGCTAAAGACTTACCAAAGGTCATGCAGGGCAAACGCATTTTGCTTCAGGTCCCTAACCCGGCCATCACCAACCCTGTAACGCAAGAACCACTGGCGAGTGAAGAGGTGTGTTTTGTCGGCGAAGCCGTTGCCGTGGTTGTCGCCGACACACGACATGCTGCGGAAGATGCTGCGGAACGTGTCATTGTCGACTGGGAGCCCTTGCCAGCAAACGGACACTGTGAACAAGCACTAAAACCTGGCGCAGGGGTTGTGCATGCAGATATGCAGGACAACGTAGCGGCGCGCTTCTCGTTAGGCTATGGCGATATCGACAAGGCGTTCAAAAACGCGAGCCATGTTCTCCATGAGCGCTATGAACCACATCGCGGCACCGGCCATCCAATGGAATGCCGCGGGGTTGCCGCTATATATGATACCTTTGCCGAAGCTTTTCGTATCTGGTCATCAACCCAGACACCGCACAACACGCAACGTGGCGTTGTTGATATGCTTGACATGCCAGAGGACAAAATAAGAGTTATCACCCCAGATGTGGGTGGTGGTTTTGGGCCCAAAAACCAGGTTTACCCGGAAGAAATGGTCATCCCCGCCGTGGCACAATTGCTGTCTCGACCTGTGAAGTGGGTAGAAGATCGGCGCGAGCATTTTATGACCACGACCCAGGAACGCGATCAGGTCTGGGAACTCTCGGCTGCGTCCGACAAGTGCGGGGTCATACTTGGGCTCAAGGGCACATTGATACACGACACAGGCGCATATCTTCCGTGGGGAACAATCATGCCCTATATCTCTGCGGCAACAGTGCCAGGTCCATATCGTCTTGGCGCATACAAACTTGATATCACAGTGGCCTTCACAAACATGGTCCCGACGACCCCATTGCGAGGCGCAGGCCGACCACAAGCCGTCTTTGTTATGGAGCGTATGTGCGACCTGATTGCCCGGGAACTTGGTATTGATGCAGCAGAGGTCAGACGTAGGAATTTCATTCCCGCCGATTCCATGCCGTACGAAATGGGGCTCACATATCGTGATGGTGCGCCGATTATTTATGATTCTGGCGACTATCCGGAAGCACAGGCACAAGCACTGACCCGCGCAGGTTATGACACCTTTTCTGAAAGACAGAGAGAAGCGCTTGCAAACAATCGATACATTGGGATTGGCATTGGCAATTACGTCGAGGGCACCGGACTTGGCCCCTTTGAAGGTGCGACGATACGCATTCTCACGAACGGTCGGGTCGCAATTTACACGGGGGCCACACCTGCCGGTCAATCGCACAGGACGACACTTGCGCAGATTTCCGCCGATCAACTCGGTGTCGATATATCTAATATCGATGTCGTCGTTGGCGATACCGGCATGATGCCCCGAGGGGCTGGGACCTATGCCAGCAGGATCACGGTCAATGCAGGATCATCTGTGCAAAACGCATCCATTGAGTTGCATGGAAAGTTGCTGAAGCTCGCCGCGGCGAAATTCGATGTGACTGAAGATGACCTTAAATGTATTGGCGGGTTTGTCCGCATTAAGGGCGCTCAGGGTGACAGCATCAGTTTTTCTGATCTTGCGAAAATGACCAGCGGCACACCCGGCTACGTGCTGCCTAAGGGTATCACGCCAGATCTGGAAGCATCCGCATATTTCACACCACCGCAGGCTACATATTCAAATGGGTCGCACGTCGCAGAAGTCGGCGTCGATCCCGAGACCGGGCTCGTCACAATCCTGAATTATACTGTCGTTCATGATTGTGGTAACGTGATCAATCCAATGCTGGTAGATGGTCAGGTGCAGGGTGGCGTTGCGCATGGTATTGGCAATGCTCTTTTGGAACGCATGATTTATGACAAAGATGCGAACCCGCTGACCACCACGTTTGCAGATTATATGATGCCAAGAGCTGATATGATCCCCAACTGTAATATTGTTCATATGGAAAGCCCGTCGCCACTTAATCCTTTAGGGGTAAAGGGCGCAGGAGAAGGTGGAACAATCCCTGCCCCGGCGGCAATTATAGCCGCCGTTGAGGATGCGCTTCGTCCGTTCGATATCAGAATAACTGAATTCCCGATTTCGCCACAACGCATTGTCGCGTTAATCGCGGAAGCGGCACAGCAAAAAAATGGAGAGCAATCAAATGACGCAAAGCAATGATCGGTTTCGGGTAGAACTGGACGGTGCAATCGCACGGGTCACCTTATGCCAGGGAGACGAAGGCAATACACTTGCCCCGCCGGATATGGGCGCACTTGGCAAAGCCATAGAAGAGGCCGGGCGCAACCCCGACATCAAGGTTGTATTAGTCCGTGGAGAGGGTGAGAACTTCTGTCTTGGTCGGCGCATTATACCCGGCGTCCAGAAGCCAATCCGAGCTAGGGATTTTCGCCAGCGTGTGGCTGATGCGATCCTTGGTGTTTACGAGCATTTGCGTGCGACACCTGTCCCCGTCCTGACAGCGGTTCAAGGCAGGGCCAAGGGTTTTGGCTGCGCTTTTGTTGCTCAGAGCGACATAACCCTCGCCGAAGAAGGTGCACTTTTCAGCTTGCCGGAAATGGATAACAATCTGCCGCCTACATTGGCAATTTCAGCCTGCTTACCAAAAATGCCAGCTAAAGCCATTTTAGATATGGTTATTAGCCGCGAAGAGATCGATGCCAAAACGGCATTTACCCATGGTCTTGTGACTCGAGTCGCTCCGGTCAAAAATTTCGACACAGCTATTGAGCACTACATCGCCAAACTGGCAGACCGTGACCGGGATGCGCTGGTTGCCATCAAGGAATATATGCAATTGGCGCCAACAATGGACCTTGCCGGTCAGGCACGTTATGGCGCAAACCTCATTGCAGTCGAAATGACCAGTCAGGGCGAATAGAGAAGGAGGTTTTGATGCCAGAGATCAACGTCAACGGGGAAACATTACATTACGCGCGTGAAGGCGATGGCCCGACGCTCGTCATGTTTCACAGTCTTGGCACCAACAGCTACTTGTGGGCGGAACAGATTTCCCGATGGAAAGACCGCTTTACCTGCATCGCATTCGACGCGCGTGGTCATGGGCGCTCAAGCAACAATGGCGGGGTCAGCATGCAGAATGTTGCGCTGGACGTTTATGCTGCGTTGAAACGTCTCAACCTGTTTCCGACCTATCTCATCGGCATCTCTATGGGGGCCTTACAGTGCGCACGGTTCCATGCGCATTCTCCTAATGATGTTCTTGGCATTGTTTATGCCGACAGCTTTGCCTCATTGGGCGAAGCGGGACCATTACGCGTAAAGGATATGGAAGAAAAAATCGGTGCAACGACAATGGATGCGTATGCCAGAGCCTATACGGCGGACACACTTCTACCGACGACAGGCGCGGCGCACCATCAGGCGCTCACCAACGCTATTTCGGGCATGACGGCAACGGACTATCTTGAAACCGTGCGATCTGTTTTTCTCGAAGATGTTCGTGAACAACTAAAAGCGATCGACAAGCCTTGCCATATCGTCACGGGGGAACAAGATCAACGTACACCACCTGAAGCGGCCGAAAGCGTTCATGCGCTAGTCTCAGGCTCAACACTCAAACTCATACCGAGCGCGGCACACTTATCAAATATTGATAACCCGGATGGATTTGATGATGCAGTGAAACCGTTCCTGGACACGCTTATCGACTGACGCGCTATTGACCGTAACACTTGGCGGGCTTGGTTGTATTTCCAGAGCCGCTAGGCTGCAGCATTTTACGCCTCGCTAATCGTTGTGAAATATATGGCTTCGTAGGGCAACATACCTTTCAATGAGCGATTTCTCTTCTTAACATAAGTTTGCCACACATTGCTTCTGTGTTCGCCCCCGGTTCGTCCCTACGATTAGATTGGGTGATTTAGAGAATAATATTTGAACAGCAAAAAGACCCTAACTCATTGAGTTAAGGGCTTTTTTAGTGGTTGCGGGAGCACGCAGCCAGCGTTATTTGTATCTAAATTTTTCTTATTCTCTATTTCGTAAATACTGATATTTAGTACATTGGTAATATATAACCATCAGTTTAATCAGTACCTGCAATCGAAATCGAAGCAAACAAGGTTGATCACAAGCATTGCTGGCGTTTGGGCTCCGCAACTGAGATCCACGTTTTTGGAAGGAATGACAAACATGACACGCCCTGCAACAAACCAAGAGTGGCTCGATCTTGTGGTCGAA
>CAWUWH010000184.1:0-6245 GCA_963926035.1 uncultured Rhodospirillales bacterium | reverse complement strand
CTTATGCAAAAGCATCAGGCGCGGACGGCTTAATCGCTCACGTGTTTTCTGGGCGGTTAGGTTTCATGATTTTAGCTGCGGCGTTGTTTGGGGGGCTCTCACCCTTTTGTTCATGTGGCGTCATCCCATTGATTGCAGTGTTGCTGGCGATGGGCGTGCCGCTACCGGCGGTTATGGCTTTTTGGTTAGCTTCTCCGATTATGGACCCATCAATGTTTATTTTAACATCGGCAACTTTAGGTCTTCCATTCGCCATCGCCAAGACTATCGCTGCAGTCGGCATTGGCTTGATGGGTGGGTATGTAACCTGGGGAATGCAGAATGCTGGCTTACTTCAAGACCCTCTCAGAGAAGGAATTGGGAATGGTGGCTGCGGTGCATCCTGTGTTCGGGCACCTCAAGAAGTGGTTTGGAAATTCTGGGTTGATAGCGCACGTGTGAAGACAATGCAAAATGAAGCCCTGACCACGAGCTTGTTTTTAGGTAAGTGGCTAACGATCGCGTTCTTCTTTGAGAGTATGATGCTTACTTACGTGCCCGCAGATATGATAGCGAATGCACTCGGTGCAAACAGCATGTGGGCAATCCCAACGGCGGTCATCGTTGGTGTGCCTGCATACTTAAACGGTTACGCCGCATTGCCCCTTGTGGATGGTTTGATTGGCATGGGTGTGAGCCCAGGTGCTGGAATGGCATTCCTTGTCTCTGGGGGTGTAACCAGTATACCTGCAGCTATTGCTGTCTTTGCCTTAGTGAAGCGTCCATTATTCATGCTTTATATTGGACTAGCTTTAGTCGGCGGCACGTTGGCGGGTTTAGGTTATCAAGTGTTTGTTGTTTGAAGATAAGGAAGTGAAATGACAGCTCGACGCGCCATTGTATTTCTTGCGATTGGCGAAACTATTTATTGGGCAGGACTTTATTATATTTTTGCAGCCCTGCTTGTTCAATGGGAGGCTGCAGAACCTTGGACAAAGACACAAATAACGATGGCGTTTACGGGCGCAATCTTGATGGCGGCAATATTTGCGCCTATCGCAGGACGGCAAATTGATCGTGGCAATGGACCTAAGGTACTTACGTTTGCGGCTCTGATAGGTGCTGCGTTGGTGGCGCTATTGCCGTTTGCGAATTCTGTTTGGATGTTTGGGGCTATATGGTTGGGTGTTGGGGCATGCCTGGGTGGATGTCTTTATGAAACTTGTTTCTCGCTCATAACTCGAACGCGCGGCGACAATGCTAGGCGGGATATCACTCTGGTGACGCTCTTTGCAGGTCTCGCCGGCACACTCTCATTCCCGCTTTCAAACGCGATTTCAGATGCTTACGGCTGGCATTCTGCCATATGGACAATGGCGGGTCTCGTTGCATTTGTTGGTGTGCCGCTTGTCTGGCATGCGACAAGTTTTCTTGAAAAAGAGTATCAAAAAGAAAATGCGGCTCGTGATGATGAAACGAAGGAAACGCACTCATCAATTTTTAATATTCGTAGTGTTCTGTCTAAGCCTGCGTTCTGGTTCATAGCCATCGGATTTGCGATGCTTGGCTGCAACCACGGAGTTATTATCAATCATATTCTACCTATACTCACTGATCGTGGACTAACAGGAGATGCGGCAGTTTTGGCGGCATCGATGATTGGGCCAATGCAAGTTGCTGGAAGGCTCGTCATGATGGCAGCCGAGAGTCGTGTGAGTAGTCATGCCATTACGTCAGCATGTTTTGTTGGCGTCGCTTGCGCTGGCGCAGCGCTCTATTTTTCTGCCGTTGTGCCTGCTCTGGTGGTCGCATTTGTCATTTTGCAGGGAAGCGGCCACGGCGTGACAAGTATCATGCGCCCAGTCATTACAAAGGAAATCCTTGGGACACAAAACTTCGGCGCGATCAGTGGTGCGGTTGCGGTGCCATACTTGTTAGCCTGGGCTGCGGCACCCGTAGCAGGGTCATTGTTATGGGAAGCAGGTGGTTATGATCTTGCGATACTTGTTGTCATTGTCTCTGCATTGACCGGCTTGCTGTTTTATCGCGCAGCGGTTCATTATTCATCTTAATTCGTTTTTTGACGTCGCGCACGAGGGTGGGCCGCCGCGTGCACGGCTTGCAATCTTTCGCCATCTACTTCGGTATATCTTTGTGTCGTCGACAGCGATGCATGCCCCAATAATTCTTGAATAGTTCTCAAATCACCACCACCAGATAGAAGGTGCGTGGCAAAGCTATGACGCAGTGCATGGGGCGTTGCAGTATCGCTAAGACCCAATAATGCACGGACGTCGCGCATACGGCGTTGTGCAACAGCTGGGTTTAAACGTTTGCCGCGCGCACCAAGAAATAATGGACCATCAGCGTCGAGTGTATACGGACAAACCTCAAGATAAGCCTGAAGTTCACGAGCAACGCTTTTGAGTAATGGTACAACGCGCTGCTTATTGCCTTTACCAGATACAATGATACGATCGAAACCTTCAATATCGCGAGGCGACAGTCCAAGCGCTTCACCAATACGCAACCCACATCCATATAAAAGAGCAAACAGTGCGCGGTCTCGTTTTCCGTACCAGGGCTCCAAGGCCAGCTCTTCAACCGCATCCAAAGTCTCGAATGCATCTTCGACGGATAAAGGTTTTGGCACTGTGCGGGGAAGACGAGGTGTTTCAATCGCCATGACGGCTGCGTTATTACAAATGCCCCGTTTATCAAAAAATGAGAATAAGCTTCGGAGAGAGCTAAGCCCTCGTGCCATTGAAACGGCTGTTAATCCATCGGCTTGGCGCTCCGCTTGAAATGCCCATAAGTCATCTCTGCGTAGACCCGTTAGATCTTCAATTCCAGGCATAAACCCAAGTCGGCGTTCTAGATACCTCATGAAGATTGAGACATCCCGTTGATAACCGTCGACAGTTCGGTTCGATAGCCGACGCTCATGAGCGAGCCAAGACAGCCAATCGCTCAAGGCGTTCGCAAGTGCGGGTTGAACAGGAAGGTTGATCAAGGTTCTGCGCCAGAAAGCCTCATAACGGATGCCTCGACGACGCGGGCTAAGAACGAGAATAGTTCTGTGCCTTGGCTGGGTGCAAATGTGTCGTCTCGTGCGCCGAGTGCAATGAGGCCATTTGGCATGGCGACACCTGGCTTTATCCGTGAAATCGCTGCCGATTGAACAAGTCCAGCGGCACTGCCAAATACAATCCCATCATCCCAAAACTCTCGATACAAATGAACGTCCTGACCTGTACCAACAATCGCGTCAACTGTTCCTGGCGGTAATGTGCGCAGGTATTCACTTAAGACTGAAACATTGTTATCATCGGAAGGCTCAAAGCCTACAATCGCGACATCCACATCAAGCAAGACGGGTAGATCATCGGATACGATCCTGTAAAGCTGTTGCAAGGTGTTGGCGTGGAGCATTGCCAAAATAGCAGCATGTGTCCGTGTTTGGATCGACATATTACTGCGGCTCGTCTCAATAACATCTTGTGCGCAGGTGCGCAGTTCATTGATCTCGCTATCCCGGCGCTGTAATTGATAACGCTGAAAATCGACAACCCCACCGGCGACGTATCGGTCCGGCAGATCGATGCAATCAAGAACATCTGGATGTTCAGAGAAGAAACCTGGATTGTTTATCAAGAAAGTTGCGACATCATCAGGTTTTAAGTTTTCGACTTCACAGCCGTCAGAATCTAATACGTCAGTACTTTTTATGTTCATTATTTTTCCCAGTATTCACGTGCCCAGTGTGCGAATCGTTTCATTATACCGAATTTCGCCTTAATAAATAAGAAATGCAGGAAAAACCTTTGATCGCAGAAAAATCAGAAACGCCTAAACCATTGAGTTTTGACCCAGGGTCAACCGTGGCTGTTCTGCTGCCGTTGCCGTTGGCAGGGCCTTATGATTATCTCGTCGGGCCCCAAGATCATTATCGAGTAGGCGATATTGTTAATGTCCCGTTGGGTTCGCGCCGTGCAACCGGCGTTATCTGGGGCCAGGCATCTGGTGATGTTGATCCTAAAAAATTACGCCCAATTGATGGCCCTCGTGAAACGCCACCGTTGCCACCTGCCTTGGTAAAACTCGTGGATTGGGTCGCTGCGTATACCCTTTATCCTCAAGGGGCAGTCCTTCGAATGGCTTTAAGCGTGCCGGATGCCCTTGATCCACCGAAGCCAACTAAGGGATATACGTTGGTATCTGTATTGCCTGAAATCCGTTCGACCAAAGCCCGAGACAAGGTTCTCGCGTTCTTGAAAGAAGCACCTCCCTTGCCGATTGCGGATATCGCGCGTGAGGCTGGGTGTGGTGCGTCTGTCGTAAAAGGGCTTTTTGATGTGGGTGCGTTGATCGCTGTGAATATGACAGCCCCAAGCGATTGGCCAGTTCCTGATCCTGATTTTGGTGGTGTCACACTGTCTGACGATCAGAAACGGGCTTCAGAAATTTTGTCATCATCAGTACAGCAAGGGTTCAAGGTCACATTGATCGATGGTGTGCCGGGGTCGGGAAAGACGGAAGTATATTTTGAAGCGTTGGCACGCGCCCTTCAGGAAAATAAGCAAATTCTTGTTATGTTGCCTGAGATTGCGTTGAGCGCGCAGTGGTTGGAGCGATTTGAAGCTCGTTTTGGTGTAATACCTGCCATGTGGCACTCGGAACTAACACATGCAAAACGCCGGGATACTTGGCGAGCTGTCGCCAATGGGGACGTACGCGTTGTTGTTGGCGCCCGGTCTGCATTGTTTCTGCCATTTGCAGATTTGGGGTTGATCGTTGTTGATGAAGAACACGATGGCTCTTTTAAGCAAGAAGAGGGGGTTATTTATAATGCGCGCGATATGGCCGTCGTCCGCGCGCGCGTTGAAGATATCCCATTAGTCCTTGTGTCGGCGACGCCATCTCTTGAAACGGTGACGAATGTCGCGCGTGGGCGGTATGAAGAAGTGTCACTGCCTGCAAGGCATGGTGGGCAAGATTTAGCTGATCTTTCTGTTGTTGATATGCGCAAGGATGGCCCATCCCGTGGATGCTGGCTGTCACCTTTACTTGCCGAGGCTTTAACAAAGACATTCAATGCCGGTGATCAGGCAATGCTTTTCCTCAACCGTCGCGGTTACGCCCCTTTAACACTCTGTAGAACATGTGGTCACCGGCTTCAGTGTCCGCGTTGCACGGCTTGGCTGGTAGAGCATCGTCAGCATGGCCGCTTACAATGTCATCATTGTGGGTTTCAAACGAAGCTGCCAGAAAAATGCCCGAGTTGCGAAGACACCGACTCGATGGTGCCGTGTGGGCCTGGCGTCGAAAGGCTCGCAGAAGAAATCGAAATATTATTCCCAGATGTTCGAACAATTATTGCAGCCAGTGATATGGTGCAAGGCCCTAAACAAGCCGCTGAATTGGTGCGCCTAATTGAAGAAAAAGAAGTCGATCTGGTGATTGGTACTCAAATTGTAGCTAAAGGGTATCATTTTCCAGGATTGACGTTGGTAGGCGTCGTTGATGCGGATCTAGGTCTTACAGGTGGCGAATTCCGTGCTGCGGAACGTACCTTTCAGCTGTTGTATCAAGTTGCAGGAAGAGCTGGGCGGGGTGATCGCCCGGGCGAGGTCATACTACAAACCTATATGCCGGATCATGCAGTGATGGGCGCATTGCTATCTGGTGACCGAGATACCTTTATTAAGGCGGAAAGTGACGCGCGTGAACAGGCAAGCATGCCGCCATTTGGTCGTCTTGTTGCTTTAATTGTTTCTGGCCGTGATGAAAGAGATGTTGATGCAACGGCTGCGAATCTCGCGCGTATCGCGCCAAGGCCTGATGGAATTAGTGTTTTAGGGCCAGCGCCTGCACCAATGGCACTTTTGCGTGGGAAACATAGGCGACGTCTATTGTTGTCTGCGCCTCGTGACGTGCAAGTACAGGGAATCGTTAAAGACTGGGTCCGCCGTGCATTGATCCAGAAGAAAGTCCGAGTGCAAATTGATGTTGATCCGGTCTCATTCTTTTAGGGGCAAAATTAAGATTCTGAAGAATTGGTATGCGTCCTGTCAGTTAGGCCCAAAGCGGATATCTTAAATGGCTGATTCAAAATCAGTTTTTATGAAGTAAAAAAGCGCTCTAAGCCGGGTTGCACACCCCTAATCAGTATGGTAACTCTTCCCCGCTTTTGCAGGAGTTTCCTGCGGAAACATGAGTAGTGTCATTGAGCCATACGATATCGGCTTAAAGGCACAAGAGGCAGG
>CAWUWH010000183.1:0-3490 GCA_963926035.1 uncultured Rhodospirillales bacterium | reverse complement strand
GTCATGTATGCCACGGGGAAGCCTGCTTGCTCGACAAGGCGTGCGGTGATGCCGTCATAGACGCCTGGTGCGCGGATCAAACCTCCTTGCGACATGAGTTCTCGGAACACTTTTGTTTTACTCAACTCGTCTCTCCAATTTAAAGTTTCGCGCCGCAGGATGCTTCGGCAATTTGATTTTTCTCTGAAGTATTCAGAATTTTAACATTTTGGACCTGCCCCACTGACGAGGCCTGTATGAATATTAGTGCATCTTTATTTTTATGCCACGAGTAATTTTTGACCGCTAAGCGTAACCTGTTTGACGTATACCGTGGATATTGACTCTAAAATTGAAGTTACATATATTGCATTCGGAATTCTGAATTCATAAATGAAAGACACATAGATGCGCCCATTAGCGCCAAAACCTGACCTTGTGATGCAGACCCATGACGCCATTCGCATCGCGATTATGTCTGGGGAGTTGGAGCCTTTTGCGCCATTGGCGCAAGAAGAACTCGCGGCATCATTGGGTGTGAGCCGGCAGCCTGTAAGCCATGCGCTTGTATTACTTAAGCGCGAAGGGCTTGTTGTTGATCGTGGTCGCAAAGGCCAGATGGTGGCACCTATCGACGCCGATCGTCTATTGGCTTTGTATCAGGTGCGCGGTGCGTTGGACGCGCTTGCGGCGCGTTTAGCTGCAACAGCATCAACGGGCAAAAACTGCCAAAGTATACTCAATAAAATCATTAAAGATGGTGCATCTTGCGTCGAGCGTGGGGAGATTACGCCTCTGGTTGATGCTGATGTCGCATTTCATCAAGCAATATATGATCTTGCTGGAAATGCAGAAATATCGGCCATGGTTGAAGGCTGCTGGCCGCATATGGTTCGCTCTATGCGGGTCGTTCTTGATGATAGTGATGCCCATTCAGGCATTTGGGCTGATCACCGTGCGATTGCAGACGCGATCATTGCGGGCGACGCCAACGCAGCAGAAACAATGGCGACACAACATGCCAGTAAGGCTGGAGAAGCGACGTACCAACGTCTCAAATCACTTTGATCCAGGAGAGATAATCCAGGGCAAACGATCAATAAAGAATATGTGGAGGAAAAACGTGAATTTAACTGCTGAAGAATTAAAGAAATTTGATGAAGAAGGGTATCTCTTTTTCCCGGGAAAATTCTCGCCGGAAGAGGCGGCACTTTTGAAGTCAGAAGCTGAAACCGTTTATGCCACGGACCGTAAAGAGGTCTGGCGCGAGGCAAACGGTGTCGCTCGAACTGCATTCGCTGCACATACCTATAACGAGGCGTTCCGGCGTTTAGGGGCGCACCCTCGGCTTATTGATCCGGTCTCGCAGATGCTGGATGGCGATGTTTATATGCACCAGTACAAGGTGAATGCTAAGGCCGCTTTTGATGGCGAAGTCTGGCAATGGCATCAGGATTATGGCACCTGGAAACGGGACGACGAAATGCCCGAGCCACGGGCCATGAATATCGCCGTATTCCTTGATGATGTGACTGCTGCAAACGGGCCATTACTATTTATTCCGGGCAGCCATAAATTGGGTGTTGTTGATGCCGGTCACGATCTTGAGACAACAAGCTATCCGCTGTGGACGCTGGACCGTGAAAAGGTCTCTGAACTTGCGGCGAAAGGTGGCTGTGTTGCGCCAACGGGACCTGCAGGAAGTATGTTGATGTTCTCATCACTTTTGGTTCATGCGAGCCCGACAAATATATCTCCGTTTGGACGGACGATTGTTTATTTATCTTTGTGCCATGTGGATAATCATATCCGCGCATTCAATCGTGAAGAATGGATTGCACATCGAGATTTTACGCCGATTGAAGCTTTAAGCGACGATTGCCTCGACGAGCTCGTTGCAGCTCAATCTCAAGCAGCGGAGTAACACATGTATATTTATCAAGAACTCGCAGCACGTGCTGCTGCTGGAAAACCTGTGCGGGTTGGTCTGATTGGTGCGGGCAAGTTCGGCTCGATGTTTTTGTCGCAAGTGCCGACAACGCTGGGGCTCGACGTTGCCGTTATTGCAGACCTTGATCCATCCGGCGCTAAGTTGTCCTGCAAGAATGTTGGATGGCCGGATGATCTGATCGAGAAAACACAGTTCGTAGATGATGCCATGGCCATGATGCAAGCAGGCAGTATTGATGTCGTTGTAGAAGCCACAGGTAATCCGGTTGTGGGTTTGGTGCATGCACGTGAAGCCATTCGTAATGGTATTCATATTGTCATGGTCAACGTCGAGGCAGACGTTCTTGCGGGCGGCCTGCTTGCAGAAGAAGCGCGCAAAGCAGGTGTGGTGTATTCGATGGCTTATGGCGATCAACCTGCGCTGACATGTGAACTTGTTGAATGGGCGCGTGCCACAGGATTTGACGTTGTTGCTGCGGGTAAGGGAACCAAATACCTGACCGAATATCATGCTTCAACGCCGGATACGGTGTGGGATTATTATGGCATGACATCAGAACAAGCTGCGGCTGCAGGTATGAACAGTCAGATGTTTAACAGCTTTCTGGACGGCACTAAGTCCGCACTTGAGATGGCGGCTATTGCCAACGGTACAGGTCTGACGCCGCCACCTGATGGGCTGATGTTCCCGCCTGCAGGGATGGATGATCTCGCCCAGGTTTTACGTCCAAAATCTGATGGCGGGCAGTTACATCACAAAGGTCAGGTTGAGGTTGTCTCGTCTCTCGAACGAGATGGACGCCCGGTCTTTAAAGACCTTCGTTGGGGTGTCTATGTCGTGATCGAAGCGCCAAATGATTATGCTGCCGGCTGCTTTCGTCAGTACGGCATGAATACGGATTCAACAGGACGTTACTCGGCAATGTATAAGCCATTCCACTTGATTGGATTAGAACTCAATATCTCTATCCTTTCTGCGGCGCTTTTGAACAAGCCCACAGGGATGACAGAAGGCTTCCGTGGAGACGTCGTCGCAACAGCTAAGCGTGACCTCAAAGCTGGCGAAACACTTGATGGTGAAGGTGGATTTACTGTGTGGGGTAAGCTTTATCCTGCAGATCAATCTTTGTTTTTGGGTGGGCTACCAATTGGCTTGGCGCACAAGGTAAAACTAAAATCAAATATTGCCGTAGGCCAACCTGTTCGTTGGCAGGATGTTGATGTTGATGAAACGCTTGAGGCTGTAAAAATTCGCCGCGAAATGGAAGCGAAGTTCCGAGTTCCGGTCGCCGCCGAGTAGATACGTCTATAAATTGGCTGTTGGATTTTCGAGACTTAGACGGAAGAAATTTGTCTTATCCGGCATATGCTCAAGTGTCAGGTTTCCATTCATGGCAAGCATAATCGCGAGATTAATGGCGAGGCCAAGACCTGCGCCATCGTTACTATCTTCATGCGTGCCGCGGGTAAATTTATCAAATATGGATCCTGAGACATCTGCCGGGACGCCGCCACCATTATCAATGATGTCTATTAAGACAGAATTGTTTACACGTTTTGT
>CAWUWH010000182.1:0-12762 GCA_963926035.1 uncultured Rhodospirillales bacterium | reverse complement strand
AGCGTATATTGGGCTTAGTGGCCGAGAATTTGGCTCAAGAACAATTTCGTCCGCTCGTGTTGCGGATTGTCAAAGAACTGATTTGGCTCGTTAGCCTCAATAATTTCACCTTCGTCCATAAAGATCACGCGGTCGGCGACTGTTTTTGCAAAGCCCATTTCGTGGGTTACGCATAGCATTGTCATGCCTGTATCTGCGAGTTCGATCATGGTATCCAACACTTCCTTGATCATCTCGGGATCAAGAGCTGATGTTGGCTCATCGAATAACATGATACGTGGGTTCATGCAGAGTGATCGTGCAATTGCCACACGTTGTTGCTGACCACCGGAAAGCTGTCCTGGGTATTTCAGTGCCTGTTCCGGGATTTTTACTTTCTCGAGGTAAGCCATTGCAGCCTCTTCGGCTTCGGCTTTTGGTGTTTGGCGCACCCAGATTGGTCCCAGCGTACAGTTCTCAAGCACTGTTAAGTGTGGGAACAAGTTAAAGTGCTGGAACACAATGCCGACTTCACGTCGGATCGCATCAATCTGTTTGAGGTCGTTTGTCAGCTCAATGTTGTCGACAAAGATATGACCCTTCTGGTGCTCTTCCAGTCGGTTAATGCATCGGATCATGGTGGATTTACCAGAACCCGACGGACCACAAACAACAATCCGCTCGCCCCGTTTTACTGTGAGGTTAATGTTTTTGAGAACGTGGAAGTCCCCGTACCACTTATGCATATCCTTGATGACAATTAGATCATCGTCATCCGCTGATTTGGCAACTGCTGCATTTGATTCAGCCATTTTTTAAGCCCTTTTCCCTATCGTGCTTTAGCGCTTGTAGCCTTTGTCTAACTTAACTTCGAGATAGATCGAGTAACGTGACATACCGAAGCAAGCGATGAAGAAGAACAGTGCGATGGAGATATAAACCTCGTTTGAGAGGCCGTTCCATTGCGCATCCGCCATTGAAGAACGCCCGATCCCAAGTACATCCAGAAGACCGATGATCAACACCAAGGTCGTGTCTTTAAACAGACCGATGAATGTGTTGACGATACCTGGAATGGAAATCTTGAGAGCTTGCGGTAAAACGATTAGACGCATCGACTGCCAGTACTTCAGACCCATACTGTTGGCCGCTTCATATTGACCGTTTGGTATGGCTTGTAACCCACCGCGAACCACTTCGGCGATATATGCTGCCGAGAAGAGTGTCACCATGATCAGGACGCGAAGTAACAGATCAAACGTCGTTCCTGGAGGCAGGAAGTAGTTCAACATTGTCGACGCCACGAACAGCAACGTAATCAATGGCACGCCACGAATAAATTCGATGAAGCACACTGAAACTGATTTCACGATAGGCAAGTGGGATTGTCGCCCCAGCGCAAGCAAGATGCCAAGTGGAAGCGAGAATGCGATACCTGTTACACCAACGACGGTGTTCAGCATCATGCCGCCAAACTCGTCAGTGCCAACGGGTGTCAGGCCTGCACCGCCGAGCAAAAGCCAGCCCGCAATAAACGGATAAGAAACCGAGAATAACATCCATGGTTTCCGCATCGGTGCGTTATCAAACAGAATTGGCACCAGTGCTGCACATATAAGCAGGAATGATACATCAACACGCCATCGTAATTCTTCAGGATAAAATCCATAAATCAGGATGCGATATCGATCTTTAATAAACGCCCAGCACGCACCACTGCCGAGTGCCTGGCACTCTTCACGGTTACCTGCGTACATAACAGCATCTACAACCGCCCAATTAAACATCGGTGGAACGATTTTATACAGCAAGTAAATGCCAACAATCGTCATGATCGAGTTAGCCCATGAAGAAAATAGATTCTTCCTGAGCCATAGCAGGATACCACGTTGGCCTGCAGGTGGTGCCATGTCCGGATGGGTCCCTGGCACGTAGGATTGGGTTACTTCACTCATAATCTTTCACCCTCACCGTTCTACCAGTTTAATGCGTATATTGTACCAGTTCATGAACATGGAGATTAACAGCGAAATCGATAGATAAATTGCGATTACGATAATCATCGTCTCCATTTCTTTACCGGTTTGCATCAGTGAAATTCCACCAATCGTTGCCACAATATCCATATAACCAATGGCAATTGCGAGTGACGAGTTCTTAGTGAGGTTCAGATATTGACTGGTTAACGGTGGAATGATCACGCGAAGTGCTTGCGGGATAATCACCAGGTTGAGGATCCGGGCACGCCTAATACCAAGAGCGCACGCTGCTTCCCATTGTCCGTGACTGACCGAAAGAATACCGGCTCGTACGATCTCAGCAATGAAGGCTGCAGTGTATAACGAAAGTGCTAACCAGAGCGCCATGAATTCTGGTAGCAACACCATACCACCTTGGAAGTTAAAGCGCTTAAACTCAGGAATGTCCCATGTGACAGGTGAGCCTGTTACAAAGAAGACGAGGACTGGTAAACCAATAATCGCAGCAATCGAAATTAGGAATACGGGATAAATTTTACCCGTTGAATCTTGTATCCGTTTTGCATATTTGCGAAACCAGATTGTAAATCCAATGCCTAAGGCAAGGGCAACTTCCGATATCCAGAGTAAATCATCTGGAATGGGTCTCGGTGCAAAAACACCACGGTTAGACAGATAGAACAGATCAGCAAGATTCCATTCAACGCTCGCCAATTTTGGTCTCGGCAATGAATGAACGATGATGCCATGAATAAGTAGGATGTGCAGAAGAATTGGCACGTTCCGTGTGAACTCGATGAAGCAATAGCTGATACGGTTCAACAAGTAGTTTGGTGATAATCGCAACACACCAAGGATAAACCCAAGAATTGTCGCAAGCACAATACCGCTGATCGCAACTAATCCTGTATTGATTAAGCCAACCAGACCAGCCCTGAAATGGGTGTCCCGAGATGTATAGGCAATCAACGACTGGTTGATGTCATAACTTGCGGGTTGTGAAAGGAAATCGTAGCTAAAGGTTTTGCCAACGGCTGCCAGGTTGCTTATGGCGTTCGTTATAATAAAGGCGAAAAATCCAATTAAGATGGCCATCGTGAGTATCTGTAAAATAACAGAGCGGGCTTCACGATTGTTCCAGATTTTGCTGAGAGCTAACTGCTTAGCGACATCGCTGTCCGCGGTGGTCGTATTCATTTGTCGTCCGTCCCCGGTTAAACACATAGCAAGGACGTCCGTGAATGGTCTGGCCTTGCAACATCTCCCTAATCCGTCATCGATATTTTGTGCCTTGTTGGCTTTCGATGTTTGGAGTGTGACCTTCGTTGGACGGATGCTGGGCTAGCCATGCATCCGCCCTCGAAGCTCAAATCACTCGCCTAAGCGAGCGACATTCCGATCAACGGAATGGTGGTGAGTATTGAATACCACCATCTGTCCAAAGCGCGTTCAAGCCGCGATCTAGACCGATGTCAGTATCTTTACCGATGTGACGCTCAAAGATCTCGCTGTAGTTACCAACTGCACCGATAACCTTTTGGCCCCAATCTTTTTGGAGACCAAGCATCGCGCCAAGATCGCCTTCGGTACCGAGCATCCGGTTGATTTCCGGATTGTTCGTGCCTTTAGCCATTTCAGCTACGTTTGCCTGTGTGACGCCGAGCTCTTCAGCACCGCGTGTTGCGTTAAGAACCCAACGGATAACGTCGCCCCACTGGTCATCGCCGTGGCGCACTACTGGACCGAGTGGCTCTTTAGAGATGATTTCTGGAAGGATCACGTGATCTTTTGGATTTGGAAACGTTGAACGTGTCGCAGCAAGACCAGATGCGTCTGTTGTGTAAACGTCACAACGACCCGCAAGATAGTTTGTGCGTGACTCGTCGTTTGTTTCAATCGGAACAGGCTCGTAGCTAATCTTGTTGCTCCGGAAGAAGTCAGCCAGGTTCAATTCAGTTGTCGTACCAGTTTGAATACAAACTGTTGCGCCATCTAAATCTTTAGCTGATTTAACACCAAGTGATTTTGGAGCCATAAAGCCCTGACCATCATAGTAGTTAACACCGACAAATGTCAGTTTAACGTCAACGTCACGAACGAATGTCCAAGTTGTGTTCCGCCAAAGGACGTCACCTTCACCTGAGTTAAGGATTGTGAAACGTGTCTTGCCCGTTGCTGGAACGAACTTAACTTTGCTTGCATCACCAAGAACTGCAGCAGCTGTCGCGCGGCAGAAGTCAGCGTCAAAGCCTTGATAAACACCAGCTGAATCGGTGTAAGCAAAACCAGCAAGACCCGTTGAAACGATGCAACGTAATTCGCCACGCGCTTGCACGTCTTGCAACGTACCCGCGCTAGCGGCTGTTACGCCGAGTGCCATAACGGCAGCGGCGGCTGAGATAATTTGTAACTTCTTCATGTGTATAAAGCTCCCTAAAAACTTACAATTAGTAAGGTGGTGTCTCTTTTTGAGACATTAACTTTTATTTAACAGACGTGATTCCGTAACATGATTATCAAGCCACTCTCAAGACTAAAACTAATGTTATCATAACATTATTTAATACATCCAAGACTTGAATAACTCTAACCTAAGCTCCAAAAAACGCTCAATGTCCCTATCGCCAACGCCCAGCTAGTCGTTTATACTGCCAAAATAATTCAATTTGGACAAAAATTAATGTCAAAAAAATCTATGAAGAACTATCGCGAAAACACCGTTATTGCGCACGCTGGTCGCAATCCACCTGAAAATCATGGGGTTGTGAACCCGCCCGTTTATCACGCATCAACGATCACATTCCCAACAATGAACGCATTTGAGACGCGTGATCAGCCGCCTTATGAAGGTGCGCAGTACGGCCGTTCTGGAACGCCAACACAGTTTGCGTTCGAGCAAGCCGTGTCTGCTCTCCATGGCGCGCATAAGTCTGTGTCTTATCCTTCTGGTCTGGCGGCAATTGCGGCGACGTTTTGCACTCTTGTTAAGCATGGCGATCATGTTTTGACCGCGGACACGGTCTATGGGCCGACCCGCTCTCGGGTGTGTGGTGTCATCATGAAGAAAATGGGTGTCGAAGTAGAATTCTATGATGCACAGATTGGCGCGGGTATTAAGGACCTGTTACGACCAAATACGGTTCTCGTCTTTATGGAAAGCCCCGGTTCGCTGACCTTTGAAGTACAAGACGTCCCTGCCATCACCGGCGCACTCGAAGGAACGGGTGTATTCAGCTTGATCGATAATACATGGGCATCTGGATACTTTTATAAGCCGATTTCTCATGGTGTTGATTTCGTGATTGAGGCGGCGACAAAATATACAGTTGGCCATTCTGACGCGATGCTAGGCACCGTCACTGTCAATACAGAAGAGCATTTCCAGTTGCTCAAAGGCATTGCCAATACATACGGCTATCACGCAGGTCCTGATGATTGCTATCTGGGACAGCGCGGATTACGGACAATTGGTGTTCGCCTTGAACAACATCAGAAAAACGCGCTCGCAGTCGCGACATGGCTTGAAAGCCGCGATGAAGTCGCACGGGTTATGTACCCTGCACTTCCAAGCAATCCAGGTCATGAAATTTGGAAACGCGACTTTAGTGGTGCGAGTGGCTTGTTTGGTGTTGAACTTGTCGAAGCGCCAAAGGCTGCTGTCGAGGCTATGATGGACGGTTATGCATTGTTTGGTATTGGTGCGAGCTGGGGCGGTTATGAAAGCCTTACGCAATCATGCTATCCAGGTAAGCTGCGCACAGCCCGCCCATGGGATGGCAAAGGTCCGACGGTGCGCTATCACATCGGCCTCGAAGATCCATCCGACCTGATTGATGAATTGTCAGCCGGGTTTGATCGCTTCAACGCTGCGAGGACGTGATGTCAGAAGACACAACAGATACCGTCATCGCTGAGCTCGCGTTTAACGATGACGGTCTTATCCCTGCGATTGCACAACAAGCCGATACAGGCGAAATCCTGATGATGGCATGGATGAATGCCGACGCCGTGCGTGAAACGTTGTCTACAGGCCGGGTATGTTACTGGTCGCGTTCACGCGGCGCACTTTGGCGTAAAGGCGAAATCTCCGGGCAAGTTCAAATGCTCAAGGAATTCCGCTGGGACTGCGACAACGACACGATTTTGTTGCACGTCGATCAATCAGGCGTTGCCTGCCACACCGGACGGCGGAGCTGTTTCTACAAAGCTGTCCGAGATGGTGAAGTTACCGTGATTGCTGACGTCGAGATCGATCCGAAAGATCTGTATTCTTAAGTTTGTTTGTTTCTTTCTTAACGTATGCTTTTACTTCACGTCATCCCCGCGAAAGCGGGGACCCAGTTCTTGTATCGTTGATGTCTGGGTTCCCGCTTTCGCGGGAATGACGATCTCAAAGATTATTATGCTAAGCCCGCTTCGGAAAGTTAATCGCAATAACACCGATCAGAGCAGCTACTATGCCGGCACCAATGACGGGGGTGATATGCTCACCCAATACAATGACACCAAAGGCGACACCTACACCTGCGCGCAGATAGCTCTGGCTTGTTGTGCCAAGTGATCCCAGCGTGCGGAGTAATCTGAAATAAATCAGGAGTGCGACACCTGTTCCGAGCACGGCCAGTGTAACTGCGGCCATCATGGACAGCGTCGAGGGAGCGAGTGTCCATGGCTCATCAATAACCAATGATAAGGGCACAAGGAATAGAGATGCCCATAACATCGTGCATGTGGCTGTCATCAGTGGCGTTAAGTGTGTGAACCTTTTCCCAAACATCGCAGCGCCTGCGTACATGACGGCACTAGACAACACGGCAAGCTGCGCCAATACCTGTTGCCCCAATCCTTGCAGTGCATCAGCGCCGACAATTAACGCGACACCGACAACGCCCATGCATGCACCAAACAGCTTTAACCAGTTCGTGGTTTCATGGCGTGTAAAAAAGAACGTGATCAGAAAAACGAACACAGGTGATGTTGAGTTTAACACACTGGCAAGCGCGCTATCGACAAACTGCTGCCCCCACGCCAACACAGTCCAGGCCCCAATGCTGGTGAGGAATGATTGCACCAAAAGCAAACGCCAGGTCTTCCCGTCTCAGGGTAAACGTTCCCCTTTCCAGATCACAATCGCACTCAAGAAGATGGCTGCGATAAACACCCGTATCGCAATCAGTGTTATCGGCGGGATTGTTTCAACGGCGACCTTGATCAGCAAATATGACGAGCCCCACAGTAATGCCAAGAGACACAGCAGTGCGCTTTCGAAAACAATATTGTGTTGAGGTGAAGTCATCAGGGTCCGTCCGTTTTGTGTGTCGGACGCTAATATACATTGAAGGCAGAGGAATACACTTCGTTCTATATCGAAGTATGGATGTTTATCGATGCCATGAATTTATAATTAAAATCTTCGTCATTCCGGCGCAGGCCGGGATCCAGAGAGCCATTGAGCTGGACCCCGGCCTTCGCCGGGGGGATGAATGTAGAGAGCTTTTTGCGCTTAAGCTGCGCCGCGAAAGTTTGGACGGCGCAAAAGTATTCCCTCAAGGATATCAAATGCAGGTGCACTAATTGTGAGGAATTGTGCGGCCAGTTCCATGCTGCTCTGTCCACCGGTGCGTAAAACGCGGGCCTGTATCATCACTGGCCAACTGGTTTTGCCCACTCGTCCGATCTGGTCAATTTGAAAAGTATCACCAACGCTGAGCACGCCATCATTATCACCAATCAAAAGCCCGCTGAAACTCCAGTTCAGTGTTTGATATGTTCGTCCGCGAATTTACGCGATTAATATCGGACTGTTGATCCGTGTGTTATGACGATTGTTATATCCAGATGCGCGTCCAATTTCTTCGGTTTCGCTATCCGGCCAGATTTGAAGAGCAGACATTATTATTTCCTGAGGCCAATGTATTAACCTTAACCCTAGCGAAGCATTACTTAACAATTCGTTTCTTTATGCCCGTGTGACTTTTGCAGCAAAGCATCCGGGTTTGGCATTATGAAGATGGGTGTAATCGACCTGAGTATTTGCAAAGAAAGTTTCAATACTATTATGGAGCTCTTCACCGTCGATAACATCGGCTGCAATCATCATGTGGTTTTGATCAAATCCTCACACCGACATAAGTCTGGAAGATAATACGTCTTGGATCGTGCCGGGCGGCAATTGAATGGCCTTTGCCTCTTTTCTAACAAAGATCGCATGTGAAGATTTATAAGGTGATGCGCCAGACTGATGCGTGTAGTCTACAAGTGCGACTGTCTTGCCAATTTGTGCGTCGTCCAGACTGACACGAAAAGGTGTCCCGGGGTGTTCCTGAACAACCTCTAGTCGGGTATTGTTTGCCGCAAACTCGGCCTCAGACATTGTGAAGTATTTTTTGAATTGGGTTTCGTCGAGTGCGTGAACTTGAAATGACATACGTGTGCTCCTGAATGTATGGCTTTCGTTTTAGCCAAAACACCTCACCTAAATCGACCCGTTCCTTGCGATATTCATTTTGGCAGTCACGCGGCAATATGGATGCAAAGCCGAGAGTGCGGGGTTATAGTCACCTTATGTTGCGATCTATCTTTTTACTCTCGTTTGTTCTGCTGTTCTCCGTACCCGGAAAAGGGATCGGTGGTGATCCTGTGACGGTGTTTGCTGCTGCGAGTACACAGCAAGCCGTCGACGCTGTACTCGCGACCTGTAAGGAAAAAATCGGGACTGAATGTCGTGCTGTCTTTGCAGCCAGTTCCACCCTTGCCCGACAAATTGCCAGCAGTGCGCCTGCAGACATCTTCATCTCGGCCAATCAGAAATGGATGCGTTATCTCAGTGACAATGCGTTCGTTGTTCCCGAGAGCACGCGTGTCATAAGCCGGAACAAACTGATTGTAATCGCGCCAACATCATCGGCCATGACGATCAAGACAGCAGACGATCTGATCCACTGGCTTCGCCAAGACCGGATTGCACTTGGTGATCCAGATCATGTGCCGGCAGGTATCTATGCCAAACAAGCTCTCAACTCGCTGGGCGTCTGGGACCAGTTGCGAACCAAGACACTTCGGATGCCGAATGTGCGTGCCGCACTCGCCGTCGTTGCCAGAGGTGAAGCCAACGCGGGTATTGTCTATGCGACCGATGCCGTGGTCAGTCCGGATGTCAAAGTTGTTTATACGTTTGCGCCAGAGACACACACTCAAATTGATTACCCTATGGCTTTGGTCAAAGGTCGGGATAGTGACGCGGTAAAACGAGTGTTCGCCCTTTTCTCTTCACCGCAAGGACGCGCCGCCTTTAAAAAGGCCGGATTTAATGTTGAGAATGGTTCATGAGTGATCTGGAAATTGAAGCCCTTAAATTGAGCCTTCAAGTCGCCTTAGCGGCTGTCGGTTTCAGCCTACCCATTGCGATCTTTGTGGCATGGGTTTTGGCCCGCAAGACTTTTCCTGGAAAATCGTTTTTGGATGGTTTTGTTCATCTGCCGTTGATCTTGCCGCCTGTTGTTGTTGGATATTTATTGCTGGTGGGGCTGGGTCGAAATGGCATTGTCGGCAGCTTCTTGTTCGACACGTTTGGACTGACTTTTGCCTTCACGTGGAAAGGTGCTGCGGTTGCTGCAGCGGTCATGGCGTTTCCACTTATGGTGCGTGCGATCCACTTGTCACTTGAATCGGTTGATCAAGGACTCGAGCAAGCCGCACGTACTTTGGGCGCAAACCCGCTTCGTGTATTTGCAACGGTAACACTGCCGCTTGCCAGTCCTGGTATCCTTACGGGCGCGATCCTCGGCTTCGCCAGAAGTCTAGGCGAGTTCGGGGCAACGATTACATTTGTCTCAAACATACCCGGAGAAACACGAACGCTCCCCATCGCGCTCTATACGCTGACACAAATTCCGGGCGGCGAAGCTGGTGCATTTCGCCTTGTTGTCATCTCCGTCATTGTTGCGTTTGCCGCTCTCCTTGTCTCAGAGATGATGGCGCGTCGATTGAAGTCGAGGCTCGGCGGATGAGTGATCTGAACAGCACCGTTGATGTTGATATTGAGATTGAGCGTGGTGATTTCATGCTCAATGCAAAATTTGAATCTGACGGCGGGCTAACTGCATTGTTTGGGCGTTCGGGCACGGGCAAGACGATTATTGTTGAATGCCTGGCCGGATTGTTGCGCCCAAAAAGCGGCCGGATTTCTATCGGCGGAGATGTTTTGTTTGATGAGGCGCAAGGGATCAATATCGCACCAGAAAAACGACGGGTCGGTTATGTGTTTCAGGACGCGCGATTGTTCCCGCATTTGAACGTACGCAACAATCTTGAATACGGTATGAAGCTGGTCCCGATAGATGATCGCCGCCACTCACTCGACGACGTCACCGAGATGCTTGGGATCGAGGGACTGCTTAATCGCCATCCATCCAATTTATCCGGGGGTGAAACGCAACGTGTGGCGATCGGTCGCGCCCTGCTCGCCAGCCCTCGTCTGTTATTGATGGACGAGCCGCTTGCTGCGCTCGACATGGACCGCAAGGCGGACATCATGCCGTTTATTGAACGCCTTCGCGATCACGTCGGCATCCCCATTGTTTACGTGAGCCACGCCGTCGAAGAGGTTATCCGGCTTGCAGATACTATGGTCGTATTGGCCAATGGGAAAACTCTCGCCAACGGCGATGTTGAAGACATCATGAGCCGGCTTGATCTTCGCCCGCATACTGGCCGTTTCGAAGCTGGTGCCGTGATCCATGTCTGGGTCTCGGGACACGACGAAGACAATATGTTAAGCGAGCTTGGCTTCGGAGCTGGATCGATCTGGGTGCCTAAACTTGAGTTCCCACGCGGAACACCCATGCGATTACGCATACGTGCCCGTGACGTGTCTCTGGGGACGTCAAAACCCCAAGGAAGTGCGACGCTGAATAATTTCAAAGGTAACGTCGTAGAGATCGAGCATGTGGCACCTGGCGTCAGCCCGCACGTTGACGTGCTCGTTAACATTGGCGCACCGATCATTGCGCGTATCACAAGACGCGCATTGGCCGAGCTTGATCTCAAACCTGGCAAAGAAGTCTATGTGTCGGTGAAAACATCTGCGATAGATCGTCAGAGCTTAGGTCTTGGGCGGCGCCGCTAATCTTGCCTTACGACTGCGTTGGCAAATACTCGTCCGACCATTTCAATACGATATTGAAGCTGAGCGAGATGCGTGTCTCGTCGGATAAGTTTGGGTGCACGAAATGCATCAGCGCTGCGGGCCACATCATGAGAAGGCCTGGCTTTGGCATAACGGTGAGTTCCGGGTCAACATAAGGATCGTTGCGGATTGACGACATATTGAACCCTGTGCGGGGATCATAGAATGTAATGGCATTCGGGCGGACATCACTGCGCTGACGTTTCTTGGCGCCCCCGCCCGGCATCTTGAGATAATACGTGCCGCTTAGATAGGCGTGCGGATGATTATGAGGATCATGGTAATCACCGGCGCGATTGATATTGGCCCAGGCATGGATCTGCCAGTTCACCGAATAATCGATGCCAATACTCTGAAGGTATACGATGACGGTTTGATTGATTTGAGCGCGCAGCCAGTTAGGCCCTTCGCGGTCGTACTCAAGAGGATTGTTTTCCTGGTAATCTGTGGTCAGGCCTTTGTTGGCTTTCTCCATCTCGCGGATCAGTTTGATCATATCTTGTGTCGGAGCCTCGAAATCATCGAGTTCAGCGCGCACCATCTTGGTTGGGAAAAGATCGAGGAATTCAGTCATCAGATGTGGTCTCTATAATCGGCATTGGGCTCAGCGTGGTCGCGGTGTATCTGCGACGAAAACGGAGCAGTTTGAATAGCCCTGATTAAAGAAATGATAGGTTTTTCGAGGTTCTGCAACGCCATTGGGATCATATAGGTTCCAGCCCTGTTGGGCTACACCCGTGATACCTTTTCCCTTTTTACCTTTAAAGCCGATAGACAGACGCAGCAATCTGCGCTGCTTAAAACGGCCTTTACGACAAAGCCTGGAAAGCTTTAGATCAACTTTACCAACGCGATACAAGGGGGATTTACTATTGGCGTATTCACCTTTGACACGGTTCTGCGCCTCAGCATTGCCGGGTACAAGCACGCAAAGCGCTACCGAGAGCGCGACCACTTTCGCAGTCCATATGAGAGCATTCTGCATCATCATGAAATTAATATAGCGTAAACATTCAGAAATAGGAAGTGATGCCTCGCACAGGGGTTCTCTGGCTCACCCCTACTAGGTTAGCAACGATGAGAAAGAGAAAACTATGCATGGCCGGATGTAGGCATATCCCTGCTCTTGAAGTTCGACCAAGCGAACAACACCAGAGATTGTCATTGTAACGCCGGCCAACAACTTTATTTTTTTGCCTTTTTTTATGCTCATTTTGCTGTGCGTATTTATACAAGCTGCAAAGGTCAGGGTTTCAATCCCTAAAGACATTGCTTCAATGCGAGGTGCAACAGGGCTTTTGCCATCTATAAATATAGGGGCTGACCCAGCCAACTAAGTTAAATACTGCATAACCCACTGTTTTATTATTCTTAATTGAGCTTGCGGCTTAGGGTTGTTAAAATGCTACTCACATTCCTTCAAAAATAGCCCGAAATGCTCCTTTGGAACACCATTAAATTTGCGTATATGGCGCTTGGCTTGCGACCAGAAGTTTTCAATTCCGTTGATGTGATCCTTCTTGTCTGCAAACAGTTTAAAATGATTGATGCGGAAGTGCTTAAATTCAGATACATCCAGCACGTTATAACCTCGCCAGCAGTCTGAATAGACAATAC
>CAWUWH010000181.1:0-21464 GCA_963926035.1 uncultured Rhodospirillales bacterium | reverse complement strand
ACGGATGCAGTTCAACTTCTTAATCGTGCAAAGGCTGCCTGATGCTCAAAGTGAGGATTATCCCCTGCCTGGATGTCGCTGAAGGGCGCGTTGTTAAAGGTGTTAACTTTGTTGACCTTGTCGATGCAGGTGATCCGGTTGAACAAGCGCGTGTTTATGATGCGGCTGGCGCTGATGAGCTTTGTTTCCTGGATATTACGGCGAGTCACGAAAACAGAGACACTATACTGGATGTAGTTTGTAGAACCGCTGAACAATGTTTTATGCCGCTGACCGTTGGTGGTGGTGTTCGCACAACAGATGATATCCGTAGGCTTCTTTTAGCCGGTGCGGATAAGGTTTCAATCAATACAGCAGCTGTCACGAACCCAGAGTTTGTCCGTGAAGCTGCTGAAAAGTTTGGTACGCAATGCATTGTCGTGGCGGTTGATGCAAAGGGCACAGGGCCAAATAAATTTGAGATATTCACCCATGGGGGCCGGAATGCGACAGGTATTGATGCTGTCGAGTGGGCCAAAAAAATGCAGGCGTTGGGTGCGGGTGAAATTCTGCTGACATCCATGGACCGCGATGGGACCAAGCAAGGCTTTAACCTGCCGTTGACCCGTGCAGTGGCGGATGCGGTGAATGTCCCGGTCATCGCATCAGGTGGCGTTGGAACACTTGATCATCTTGTTGAAGGTGTAACTGAAGGGCATGCTTCGGCCGTTCTTGCAGCCTCGATTTTTCACTTTGGTACCTTTGCGATTGCCGAAGCCAAGGCGCACATGAAAGCAGCGGGCGCTGCGATCCGCGAAACTTAAAAGGTCTAACTAATGTCATCTGATCACACAGCCGAAATCCTTGATGGATTGTTTCGTGTTATCGAAAGCCGCAAAGGTGGTGACGCCTCATGTTCATATACAGCGAAGTTACTTGCTGGCGGCCCTCCAAAAATTGCTAAGAAAATCAATGAGGAGGCGGCCGAAGTTACCATTGCGGCTTTAGTTGAGGGTAAAGATGCAGTAATGCGTGAAAGTGCTGATCTCCTGTATCATTTACTTGTGATGTGGGCTGCAATGGACGTTGCGCCAGAAGATGTTTATGCCGAGCTCGCACGCCGCGAGGGTATCTCGGGCATTGATGAGAAAAATAGTCGCGTTAAGTAAAAAGATCGGAGAGAAAGATGAGTTACGACGAAAATAATATCTTTGCGAAGATCATTCGTGGCGAAATCCCCTGTGATAAAGTTTACGAAGATGATCATTGTATAGCCTTCAATGATATCAGTCCTCGCGCGCCCGTTCATGTTCTCGTTATCCCAAAGGGCGCATATGTGAATCTCAATGATTTTCATGAGAAAGCATCAGACCTTGAGATCGCGGCGCTTATGCGTGCCGTTGGGACCGTCGCGCGTATGACAGGTGTCTCAGAAAGTGGGTATCGATTTATTGCAAATAATGGCATCGATGCACGACAGGAAGTCCCACATTTACATATTCATGTGCTTGGGAAGCGAGATCTTGGCGGCATGGTTGGCTGGGCGCCATCTGAAGATTAATAAATTTGCTTCTATGATGACCTGATACAAAAATTTCCTACCTGTAGCGTTACCAATCAGCTAAACTACATGACCTTGAGGGCATATCGCTGAGATCAACGCTAATGGCAAAACGCTACGACATTGAAATTACACCACTTGAGGCTATTTATGGTACACCAGAAGTCTTAAGGCTGCCTAAATCTGGGCCTTTGATTGTGCCTGGTGGAGGTCTTTTAAGTGATGCTGTTTATGCCCGCCTCGACGGTGATTTACTGATCGAACTAGCTGATGGTTCCAGGCTGATTGTCCAAGATTACTTTGCCTCGGCGAACCCTCCTGCAATTGCGACCGAAGCTGGTGCGCATATTGGTCCTGATGTTGTTGCCGCTCTCGCCGGTATTGATGCTGCAGCAACGGTTAATTTGGCCTCTATTGGTGCAACGATTGGACGCCTTGAAACAATGCTGGGTGACGCAGAAATTGTAAGGGCTGATGGATCTCGTGTTGAGGCCGAACCTGGTATGCTGATTGCGGGTGGTGATCGCATTGAAACGGATAGCGACGGCAGCGCTGGTTTCTTGTTTGCTGATGAAAGTACATTCGCTGTTGCTGGAGATGCCCGCGCGATCTTTGAAGACTTGGTGTTTGATCCTGACTCAACAGAAGCACATGCAACTTTTGTTGTTCAAGAAGGCACGTTCTCTTTTTCGAGTGGCGGTATTACTGCAATAGATGGTGCGTTTGCTATTAAGACGCCCTCTGCGACGCTTCACGTTGACGGGGCGTCCGGCGCTGGTCGTGTAGAGGGCGATGGTGGCACGATGGTCACCTATCTTCGTGCAGATGATGTTGGTGATGGTGCAATCCGTGTGTCGAACCCTGCGGGCACGCAAATTCTTGATAGCTCTTACGAAGTCACGACCGTTGATGATTATTTCAGTGTGCCCAGCAATATATTTCGGTTGGGTCCAAGGGATGCCGTTGAACATTTTGGTGATGCCCTAGCACCTCTCCCTGATGCTTTGGCAATGATGCCGAAATCATTGTTGTCGACGGCGCGTGGCGCAGACCCGGCGAGTAGAGCCGTTGCAGCTGAAGCTGAAAAAAACGGGTTTGCCGAAGAGCGCGATCTATCGCTTGGCCTTGATAGCGATATCCAGGTTGACCGTGAAATAGCATTTGAAATCGCAGCTCGTAAAGCGGCGATTGCGTGCTCGACCCGCGATGCAGCAGATGAAGCATTGGGTGATGCGGCATCTGCGGAAAACGCAGCGCGCAAGCAGGCGGCAGATGTAGGCGACCTTGCCGATGCTAAACAACAAGACGCTGATAACTTACGTGCCGAAGCTATGCAGGTTTTCAGGAATCTCAAAAGTGGGATGATGCATTTGAAAGTGCCATTTGTCAGGTTGTAACTGCACAGCAGCTAGAAGAAGAAGCGGCGCACGCTGTTGCTGAAACAGATTTAGCTGAAGGGCAAGCTGCCGAGCGTTTGGCAACGGCAGAAGAAGCTGTGTGCCTTGCATTAGAAGCTGCGGAACAGGCTCGAGCCGAAGCGCTAACAATTCTTAAAGAAGCAAAACAGAAGGAAGAGACGTTCGCTGAAGCACATTAAGCTGCCGAAAATGCCAAGGAAGAAGAAGAATCATGGGCGTTAGCTTTAGCAGAAGCGGACGCTGCTGAAGAAGCTGCTGCCGCTGCATTGCGCGCTGCAGAAGCCGCTGCAGAACTAGCATCTAGGGATGCAGAAGTGGCAGTGCGTGTTGCCCAAGAGGCGAGCACAGCAGCTAAAATTGTAGAAACGGTTGTTGAGCGTGAGCTCGCGGCAATTTACCCGGATCTCATCAAACCGCCGAGGGCAGATGATCCATCCAGCACAAAAGTTGATTGGATCACAAACATGCGTCCATTAATGGACGGGGCCAATGCTACTATGGATGCAGGCGAAGTTGCCGCGCGAGAAGCTTACCGCGAAGCTTTACGAGAAGGCTCTTCTATTGAAGAAGCTCTTGAGCGCGCAATTATTGCAGCAGAAGCGTACGGCGGCACGAAAGGCGCTGATCAAGTGATCGCGGCGGGTCCGGATGGATTGATCGGTGGCGGTTGAGGTTTTAGTTGCGGTGGCAAAGATGGGTTGTTCGGATTTGGATTCACGTTCACACCGATTGTCATAAATGTGGCGGCATCAAAAGATGATGACGATCGTGATGACCTGATTTCTATTACAGTGGCAACGGTAACGACAAACGCACAGCAAGGAACGGGATTAGCAGATTTTCTTGTTGGAAATAACACGGCGTCCGTTGTTGGTGGGCGTGATGGGAATGATTTTCTCTATGGCGATACGCTGACGAATTATCTCTCAGGGACGCATAATATTGGTAACACACTCACCAATCTAACATTTGATTCAAGCGGATCAGACGATTTGATCTGAGGTGAGTCTGGCGATGATAGACTTTGGGGCGGCGCAGAGGTTTGGTATACGGACGACGCCAGTGAGATGAATAGCAATTCATATCAGGTTGCAACCGTGAATGAGGCGGATCGCTCAACAATTGATGCGGGCGACTTTAATTTAAAAATCTAGAGTTAACTAAGTTGCGGTGGATGCAGATTGATTTGCTCGGCGTAGCTTCTTACCAAGCTGATTGGCGAACTGCCCTTCCAAGGTTTGAAGAATAAGCGGATTTCTAACCAAAAACTTATGCAGCTTGTCTACGTAAATGGAAAACACCCGGCTTTGTTCATTCGCATTCACTGTGGCGGATGCGGGCATGCCACTGATCCAGGCCATTTCTCCAACGAGTGAACTCTCATGTAATGTTGTGACTGTGCGATCGTTTACGCGCACGTCAGCGGAACCTGAGAGAATAAACTGAATTGTTTTAACAGGTTTACCTTCTTCGGTTAGCGTTAATTCTTTCGCGTGATCGGTCCACACACTCAATTTGAAAAGTCTCGCGCATTCGATGGTATAAGGTTTGGCACCAAAGCATGAAGTATTGCGAGCTCTTCACTTGAGAATTCAATTTGTCGGTTGCGCAGATAAAACCGAGTGATACCAAATAAACTTATGAGAATATAGGCGACCTGAATAACAAGAGGCGAAAGATTGAAGCTTGTGGTGACACTAATATGAACAAACGTTGCGGCAATCATGACGAGGGATGGATAGAGATAGCCTCGGCCGTGAATGATACTCGCCTGTAATAGAAAATAGTTCGTTATATAAATGGCTACCCAATCTAAACTATAATATCGGTACAAGTAATGGATACGCTGTGTTCGAACATAAATCGCCACCTGAAAGAATAGATGATGATATATGTGGTCATTGCACGCCGCAGAGACCGGGTGAAAGCGATAATTACAAATTTAAACCTTATCTGCGTTGATTTGCTATTGATACTCCCTGCTGGCGATTCACAGCTGTCATGTTTTCTCGACCTGTCTGAATACGACGGTAAGATAAAGCCTCCGCGATATGAACCCGCTCCACGACATCTACACCTTCAATATCAGCGATCGTTCTGCCTACCCTAAGGACACGTTGGTACCCACGTGCCGTGAGCCCAAAAGCTGATGCTGCATCGGCCAATAGCTTGCGCCCCTCGTCACTTGGTATGGTGATTTTCTCAAGTGCACGTCCGTCAATTTACGCATTAACGGGTGGAGTGCTGGCAGCTCTTTTCTCGGATCGCATGCGCTGCCTTGCCCGGGCCGCGGCGACCCGTGTTGCGACGTCAGCGCTAAATTCGCCAGGTGGTGGTTAGCTAAGGTCGGCTGGATTTACAGTTGGAACTTCAACAACCAAGTCCATACGATCAATAATAGTGCTAGAAATTTTTCCTTGATAATCTTCACCGCATTTAGGGGCTCTTGAGCATGCTGAACCGGGGTCTGCAAAATATCCGCACCGGCACGGATTCATCGCACCAATAAGCAGGAACCTTGCTGGGAAAACAACATGTGCATTTGCACGCGCGATACTCACGTGGCCGGTTTCGATAGGCTGACGTAAAGCCTCAAGGGCTTGGCGATAAACCCGGGTAATTCATCTAAAAATAACACACCTAAATATGCGAGCGAGATCTCTCCTGGACGAACGCGAAATCCCCTGCCGACAAGCGCAGCGACAGATGCGTAATGATGAGGATCACTAAACGGTCTGTGCCGTGTGAGCCCACCGCCGGATAATTCTCTAGCAAGTGAGTGGACCATTAATACTTCTAAAATTTCACGATACGTGAGTGTTGGGAGTAATCCGGGCAATCGATGTGCGAGCATGGATTTGCCAAAGCCTGGCGGGCCTATCATCAATAAGTTATGGCCACCTGCAGCAGCGATCTCGAGGGCGCGTTTGGCTGTTTCTTGTCCCTTCAAATACAGAAGGTCTGGATAATCTGGACGGTTGTCATACAATTTTAGCTCAAGCTTTGGCAGAACGAGTGTACCTTTGACGTGATTGATCAACGACAAGAAATCCTTTGCGGCGATGACATCAAGGTTGCCCGCCCATACAGCTTTGCCGCCTTGGCTATGTGAAGAGACAAAGCTTCGAGATTGTGCTGCTGCGTGAATGGCTGCGGGTAAGACACCCAAGGTGGATGCGATGGTACCATCCAACCCGAGCTCACCTATCGCTGTCATGCATGAAGTTTCGTCTGGCGACAGAACGCCCATCGCACCTAAAAGTCCAAGTGCGATCGGGAGATCAAAATGACTTCCCTCTTTTGCAACATCGGCAGGTGCCAAGTTCACAGTGATCCGTTTTGGTGGCAGTGTGAGCCCGAGGGCATTCAATGCGGCGCGAACACGTTCTCTGCTTTCACCGACGGCTTTGTCAGGCAAGCCGACGATATGGAATGCTGGAAGCCTGGACGTCATTTCAACTTGAACATCAACATCAAGAACATCGATGCCTTGAAACGCAACTGTACCCACACACGCAACCATACTCGTCTCTCCCTTTAAGGTTCAAAGGAGGTTATGGGAGGCTTAGACAGGTCTTATGGCAGTTAGACATTTAATCATGTTAGAAAGGTAAAATGATCGAGATTACATCATCCATTCATATCAATCCGAATGAGATTGAAGAGCAGTTCATCCGCGCTGCGGGCCCGGGTGGGCAAAAGGTCAATAAGACGGAAAGTGCTGTTCAGCTAAGGTTTAATGCGCGCATCAGCCGGGCACTGAGCAATGCACAATTCCTTCGTCTTAAGGCATTAGTGGGACGGCGGATGACAGATGAAGGCATCCTTATTATTACGGCACGGCAATTTCGTACGCAGGAATTAAATCGACGCGATGCGATGGACCGCTTGATTGAATTAATCCGAGAGGCTGCACAACCGCCAAAATACCGACGCCCGACGAAACCAACAAAAGGTGCCAAGAAGCGCCGCCTAGAGGGCAAGCGTCGTCAGGGGGATATCAAAAAAACACGTGGATCGGTGTCCCGTGATGACTAGATTAAGATCATGCTGACTTCAAAAGTAACTGTTCCAAAGCACCATCCGTTTTAAGTACTTGGCCCAGCGATGTAATGCTCTCATCAACCGCATCTGCAATAGCCTCAGGCCCACCAAACTTCGCAACGACGTCAGGCGGGAGAAATTTAATCATCAGTGCGGCTGTGCCCGGGGGGAGACCAGCGAAGTGCACAGATATGATACCAAAATCCCGAAGCAGTAGCATGGCCAGGCCGGCGGTTGCTTCATATGGAACACAAGGCGCTGATGCTATTTCTGATCGCTCCATCGCCATTTCAAGTATATCTTCGGCAGTTAATTGAACGATAACTGGAGTCTCCATGACGCGATTATCGCTAAGTTTTTGCTTAAGGTGTTGTCCAACTTCTTTTGTGAGAGCCACGCGTTCGCGAACTTTGTTGGGGCTATAATCTCGCAGGCTTTGCACCACCGCGGGATACAGCATTTGTCGCGCCTCCACGCCCATCTCAAACGCGCGTGCTCGAATTTTTATCAACAAGTCCTTATTGCCACCTAATAAGCCAAGCCGCGGCCCAGTCGTGCCGTATTTGTCCATACCCGTTGCGCCGACATCAATGCCGAGCTCAAGAAGGCGGGGCTGATTAAAACACGCTGGCCCTACCCGCGCGCCGCCTGCATCATCGACCATAATCTGCGCACCACGATCGCGCGCGATGCGGATAATCTCGTACAAGTCCGTTTCTGGAAGAATTTCATATGTAACAGAAAGGCGTGTGATAAAAACGATATCTACTTTTTCTGTTGCATCCATTGTCTCTTTGAATGCGCCTAGTCCAGTCGTGTCGGTGAATGACCCCCCTCCATGTGCAACCGCGCGCGTCACGGCGGGATGACTGTAGCGAGGTGACACTCCAATCACGACATTACCATGATTTATCATAACATCGGCTGCAGTGAGAAGAGCTGCCGTCAGTCGGTTAAAGACAAACACATCATGGCGATCAGGGTTGCCCCCTAAATGCTCGAGACCACGTGTGCGGACTTCATCAGAAAATAATGCTGAGGCAATCTCATCATCCATAATTGATAGATCGATTTCATCTAACTGTAGATTGCGTTCGAGCCCGCTAAGCAAAAAGACGCCATCGTCGCCAAAGGTTTTACGACGCTTGCGAATGTGCGCCCATGCAGCCTCTAATTTTACTATGTCGTCTGCGGTCGTTGGTAGAATATTACCACGTGCATAAGGCAGCCCATCTGCAAGAGGGTTCCCAAATCGGTCATGTTGAATAGATTTTGTCACGCTTAAACCCCCTAATAAATTGTTTAGAGGGTAAGTTTGAGGTCGAACGATACCTGTTGTCTACAAATACTCTAATTTTAGGTTGTATTAGAGTTTTGATTCAATAGCATCCCAAAGGTCACTTTCTAGACAAACATCATCAAAGCGATTGATTTCCTGCAAGCCTGTTGGTGAGGTGACATTAATTTCAGTCATGTATCCACCAATGACATCGATACCCACAAAGATGAGCCCTCGGTTTTTAAGCTCGGGCCCGAGTGCAGCGCAAATATCACGTTCACGATCTGTCAATTGTGACTTCACAGCTTTGCCTCCAACATGCATGTTCGAGCGTGCTTCGCCTTCCATGGGAACGCGATTGGTTGCACCGGAAATCTCTCCATCGATTAAGATGATGCGTTTATCACCAGCCCGTACATCTTTCAGGTAAGCCTGCGCAATGATGGGTTCACGGTAAAGGCCAGCAAACATCTCAAGCAAAGCGTTCAGGTTTTCGTCGCCTGGCTTAATGTGAAATACACCAATGCCGCCATTTCCATACAATGGCTTGATGATGATGTCTTTGTGTTCTTCTCTGAACACGAGGATTTGTGCATGGTCTGATGAGATCAGGGTTGCCGGCATGAACTCGGCAAATTCAGTCACAAAAATCTTCTCAGGCGCATTCCGTACTTCGGTTGGGTCATTTACAACTAACGTATCTGGGTGAATGTGATCCAGCAGATGCGTTGCGGTTATATATGACATGTCGAATGGCGGGTCTTGGCGCATAAGGACAACATCGGCGTCGGTTTTCAGATCCAGTGTACGTGCTTCGCCCAGGGTAAAGTGATTGCCAAGCTCGCGGCGCACTTCTAAAGGTTCCGCTGTGGCAAGCACGTGCCCATTCGAAAGGGATAGTTTGCCAGGCTCATAATGAAAAAGTTTATACCCTCGCTTTTGCGCTTCAAGCGCCATGACGAATGTGCTGTCCCCATTGATATCAATTGAGCCGACGTGATCCATCTGAATTGCAACATTGAGAGACATAATGAGTTCCTTGAATTTTTCGTACTTTAAGCGCGGGACATAAGTATCTAAGTGAGGCGTCCGCGAAGTTCTTGCAAGAGGATTGTCGTATTATAGCGTGATGCTTCTCCGGTGCCGAGCCGCAAGTATTCTTCTAAGGCATCAACGGCAAGTTGAACGTTATCAAGTCGGGCATTCAAGAGACCACATTCGCGCCAAAGCGATGGCTCTTCAGGTGCAATACGGAGCGCAATATCTAATAAGGAGGCTGCTTCTTCGAGGCGTTTTGTGCTGAGAAGCACAGATTTCCGACCGGCCATCAGCCTAAGTAAAGCTTCTTTGTCATCAAGTGGGCGTAAGCTATTGGGGGTTAATTCTACCTCATTGCCGCCAAAGGCTTTGATGATTGCACGAATGTCTGCGGGTTCCAGAATGCGGCAATCATCAATGGGATCGATAATTAATCTTTCGCCATCTGCTTCGAGACGAAGAAGTAACCGCGGAGAGGCTAAAATGATTTCTGCTGACCATCCAATGCATCGGGCTATTTCTGCATAAAGGATAGTTAAGGCTTCGGTTGATCCGTTACGTGCGTCGATGACGCGTGTCAGATCAAAACAATCTTCATCGGTGCCTTCTGTGTCGCCGCCACCATAACCATGATGGCGCACCATTACTTGCTGCAAAGCATTGTGCATTAACGAAACGGGAACGGGCCCATTGTTGATGCGCGCGAAATCGCCAACTTTTTTCGACAGCATCTCTAGGTGGCGATGATAACGCGCTAAAGGAAGTGTTGGACGGTCAAGTGCACTAATCAGTATTGCTGTATGTGCAATACTGGTATCAGGAGAGGTCGCCTCTCCGTAGGCTGCAAGAGCGATAACAATTTCTTTTCGTGTCATTAAGATGGCTTAGGATCCTTGATACGTACGTGATTGACGACGCGCTTAACATAATCGATGGATCGAGCGTGATTAAGAACGCGCTGTAATTCCGCTTTATCTTGGGCAATGCCGATCAAATAAATGACAGCTCCAACGGTTTCGATGGAATAATTGATTGCAAGAATATCTTTGTCGAATGTCATTTTAGATTTAAGTTTTGTGGTAATCCACGTGTCATTGGCTAAATCCAAAAGTGGGTTTTCGCTGACTGCGACTTCATTAATCACATCTTTAACTTCGACGACGGACCAGGAAATTTTAACCGCTTCTGCCCGCTTTTCTTCGCTTGGAACGCGCCCAGTAAGAAGTACTCGACCTTCATAGACTTCGACACTAACATCACCAAAAAGTTGGTTGTCGGATTCCAGTATTTTTGCACGAACCCTGGTCGCGGTTTCTGTATCCGCGGCAACGCCCATAATGCCTCGCTCCTGATAAGCAGCCACCCCTGCTGTTGCGGCACCGCCAATAATCATGCCAACACAGCCAGTTAAATTTGTCATCGCAAAAAAGGCCGCAATCACAACAAAAAACTCGGTCCGAGATACGGCGTGACGAAGAGTAAGGGGATGTAAAAACATGGAAAGCGTTATCCTTTAATTGTGGTGAAAAGAAACAATCAATCTTTTATTATTTTGGCCCCAAAACATCAGGACTCAAATTATTATATTTATAATCAAGGTCACCATGCATCTGGTAAATGGCATGGCCACTTTTTTGGTAATACAGCAATGACGTCAAAGCGCATATCCAAGTTGCTTAAGTCTTCGCGCCCACTCATGGAACCAATCGCTGCGCTTTCAATGCGCTGGCGTTGCGTCAAACTAACGGCGTTAAGTGCTTAATCTAATGTACCGCAAGTTTTAACTTCGATGAAGGCGATAATGTGGCGACGTTTCGCAATGATATCAATTTCACCCATCGAATTGCGCATACTTTGCGCAATAATACGGTATCCTTTGATACGTAACAGCCATGCGGCGATAACTTCACCGCGCTGTCCCCTGTTCTTAGCATCCTGACGCTTCTTATACGCCATTAATAGTCTTCAGCTTTAATCGCCAAGGCACGATTGTAGATATCGCGGCGAGATAACCCTGTCTCGACAGCTAGTCTTGATGCGGCTTCCCGGACACTTTCTTTTGCTAATGCAGTGCGGAGACGGGTGTCGATGTCATCGGTATTGATCTCTTGTGCTTCTTCTGGTGCGCCAATGACTAAAGTCACTTCGCCTTTAGGTGGGCCCGCTTCGAGATAGTGCGCAGCTAGCTCGTCTAACGAGCCATGGCGAACTTCTTCAAACTTTTTTGTCATCTCACGGAGAACACATGCAGGCCGAGGTCCCAGTACAACATTCATGTCTACCAAAGATGATGCGAGACGCTGCGCAGATTCAAGAAAAACGAGGGTCGCATCGACAGCGAGAACACTGCCAAGCCATGCGCGGCGCTTACCTTGCCTTGCAGGCGGAAACCCACAATACATAAACCGATCTGTTGGCAATCCTGCAAGAACAAGTGCATTGGTCACGGCAGATGGGCCAGGCAAGGCATGTACATCTATGCTTTCATTGCGGCACGCTTCTGCAATCCTATACCCAGGGTCATTTATCATTGGTGTACCGGCATCGGAGACGAGTGCCACGATTACGCCGGATTTTAGATGTTCAATAATGTGTGGTGTAATTTTTTCTGCATTATGCTCATGGTACGAAATAAGTTTATCAGGCTTGATAGAATGAATTTGCAAAAGCTTTTTGGTTACGCGTGTATCCTCGCAAGCAATGATATCTGCGGCCTTAAGAGTATCCAAAGCACGCAAGGTAATATCACTCGCATTACCGATCGGCGTTGCGACAAGATAAAGCCCAGCTTCGATATTTCGTGGTAGTTTACTCGCATCCGGCAAGCGGTTACCGTCGCTTTTAGATTGCTTAGAACTGACTAAACGAGAGGCCAATGCACTCTTTTCCCGCTTATCGGACTGGCTTTGGGATTTTCTCCCGGAAGTCCTATTTTTATCTGGCATGTATGGGTCTTACCTTACTCGTTGGCTGTCAGCAAATCGGAACCCAGTCAGGTGATCAAGCAAAGCCTATGGTTGTTGGCCCGTCTTCGCCTCAAGTTGGTATAACAAATATCCCGCGTTCGCAGACTTTACCACCAATCTTTGGCCCAAGAGCACCGTCCGGACCGAGCTTCCCTGTTATATCTCAAACAGCACCACGTGCGCGCGCAGGCGAACCATTACCTTCATTAGCTGAACTGCTAAATAGGCCTGTTAACCCCAATGTGATACCTGAGATTATGACGTCAACGGTGCCGATGGCGAGTGTTAACTCCGTTCGTGTTGCTTTGCTCGTTCCATTAACTGGCCCTGCTGCCAAGCTTGGTCAGGCGATGTTGAATGCAGCGCAATTGGCATTGTTTCAATTTAGCGATGACCGGTTTGAATTGCTGCCGTATAATACGGGCGGCACGCCAGATGGTGCGTTGAGCGCGGCACAACTTGCGATTGGAGATGGTGCGCAGCTAATTGTTGGGCCTTTGCTATCAGCTTCTGTGCAAGCCGTTGGGCTTGTTGCCCGCGCGGCCAACGTCCCGGTCGTTGGGTTTTCGAGTGATCGGACGGCGGCTGGTGACGGCGTCTATGTCATGGGCTTTTTGCCGTCTGCTCAGACTGAGCGTGTTCTGACTTACGCTGCTGCCAGAGGGTTAACGAGATTTGGTCTCTTGGCCCCAGACAATACGTATGGCGCGGCAGTTCTTGAAACGATGCAGCAAGTCGCAGCGAATGTAGGCATAGAGATAACCCGTGCTCGGCTCTACGATTCAGGCGCTGAAGACTATACAGATGTTGTTCGTGAGATATCGGATTTTGATTCCCGCAAGCGTGAGCTTGAACGCCAGATTGCTGAGCTGGCAAAGCTGGACGACGAAATATCCAAGAAAACAGTGGAACGCTTGGAAAAACTACAAACGGTTGGTGATTTGCCGTTCGATGCAATTCTTGTTGCAGATGGTGGCAAACGGCTTCAGCAGATAGCGGCCTTACTTCCATTCTTTGATGTCGACCCTGCAGTTGTTCAAGTGCTCGGTACTGGTCAGTGGGATGCGCCTGGCCTTGGAAACGAGCCAGCTCTTGTTGGTGCCTGGTATGCTGCGCCTGATCCAAGCGCGCGCAGTGTATTTCAAAATGAGTACGCTGCAACATACGGAGATCAGCCACCGAGATTAGCAACGCTTGCTTATGACGCGACGGCGCTGGCTGCTGTTTTAGGACGAGGTGATGCAGGCCCTGATTTCACCCGCATTACACTCACGTCTCCCAACGGGTATTGGGGCCGGGATGGTATTTTTCGGTTAATGCCGAGTGGCGTAACTGAGCGTGGTCTCGCTGTGCTCGAGGTTACACGGAGGACAAGCCGGGTTCTTGATCCTGCACCTGAGAGCTTTCAGCCAAGAATCAATTAAGCAGTTTTGCGAGGACCGCATTAAGGCGTTGTTGACCCTCAGGGCTGGCTTTGAGTGTCGTGTTACTGGACTGCATGAGGCCGCCATCAATAAGTTGTTTCAGCCCCTTTGCGTCTAATACGGTTTCAAGTGCTTGGACTGATATACGGTTGAATCGTTCTCGGTCAATCCCGTCTTTTAATCGAAGTCCCATCATGATCAGTTCTCGTGCACGGTCGTTCGATGAAATAGGGCGCCGTTTTGCAGTCCCATGTCCATTGGTTTGTGCTTTTTCTAACCATCGTTTTGGATTGTGAATTTGGTGTGTTCCAAAAACCGCACCATCGAGTGTTAATCTTCCGTGCGCCCCTGGGCCAATCCCCAAGTAATCACCGCCGCGCCAACACGTTAGGTTATGACGACTTTCGTCACCGGGTTGCGCATGATTGGAAATCTCGTAAGCTGGCATGCCTGCATTCGCCAGGATATCTTGAGTTGCTTCAAACATGTCTGCGGCAACGTTTTCGTCAGCGGGTTGTTGGCCTTGCTTGGAAAACGGGGTGCCGGATTCGATCGTTAATTGATATAGCGAGACGTGTCCTTGCGCGAGTGCCAAGGCGTCAGATAGGGCTTGCTTCCAGCCGGCCAGGCTTTGTTCAGGTAGGGCATAGATTAGATCAAAAGTCGTCCGGGAAAAGATGCTGGAGGCTGCTTCCAACGTACGCCGAGCGTCAGCACCGTGATGCGTCCGTCCGAGAAATTTTAGCGCATCATCGTCTAGGGATTGAATGCCAACAGACACGCGATTGATGCCTGCGCTTTGAAAATCACGTAACCTCGCGCGCTCCCCCGATGTTGGATTTACTTCAAGTGTAATCTCAAAATTTTCAGAGATAGACCAAAGTTTTTGAAGCGCGTTGATGAGTGACGCAATAGTCTCAGGCTGCATTAACGATGGTGTGCCGCCGCCAAAATACAAACTGGTAACGGTGCGTCCGTGCGTTTCTACGCCGTAATGTGCAAGTTCATTGATAAGTGCATCGCGCCACACGGTTTCATCAATGGAGGTATTCAGATGTACATTAAAATCACAGTATGGGCAGATTGCTTCGCAGAACGGCCAATGAACATAAACCCCAAAACCCGGGTCTATATCTTTCACGCGTTTGGTTCACCAAAACAGGCAGATACGAGTTTCTGAAAGGCGTCTGCACGGTGCGACATGGTGTGTTTTTGGGCCGGTTCCATCTCGGCGAATGTTATATCTTCGCCATCGGCTGTAAATATTGGGTCGTATCCAAAGCCTTTTTCACCACGAGGGGGCCAGGTAATTTCGCCTTCAACAAAGCCTTCGAAAACGTCTGCGTGCCCATCAGGCCATGCGAGGGCAAGTGCACAAACGAACATTGAAGATCGGTCTTCGCTGCCACGTAAAAGCTTTTCGACTTTCTCCATCGCGACCATAAAATTTTTATCGGCCCCAGCCCAACGTGCGGAATAAACGCCCGGGGCACCGGCAAGTGCATTAACGACCAGTCCAGAATCGTCAGCAAGTGCAGGTAAGTTTGCTGCCTTTGCCGCGGCACGCGCTTTCAAAAGAGCATTATCAGCGAACGTCGTGCCGGTCTCTTCGGGCTCATCTAAATTAAGATCAGCGGCTGAAATGACTTCAACAACGAAGGGCCGCATAAGGTCGGCGATTTCGCTTACCTTGCCAGGATTGTGGCTCGCAATAACCAGACGGTCATGATCGAACAGTCGCGCCATTAAATGATCCTTAAAGCCCCAGCGCCGAATCTTGTGCTGTTGTGAGCTCCTTAACGCCTTTTTTTGCCAAGCCGAGCAAATCTAAAAATGCCTGTTCAGAAAAAGGGTCTGCTTCGGCAGTACCTTGAATTTCGACAATGCCACCTTTGCCTGTGAGCACAAAGTTGGCATCAGCTTCGGCGTTAGAATCTTCGTCATAGTCAAGATCAAGCACAGCACTGCCCTGATAAAGCCCACAAGAAATCGCGGCAACGCTATCAATTAAAGGGATTTTTTTAATAATACCGAGCTGAATACATTTTTCAAAAGCACGGTAAAGCGCTGCATAAGCGCCCGTAATACTAGCTGTTCGCGTGCCGCCATCAGCCTGAATGACATCGCAATCAAGCTTAATTTGGATTTCACCCATTCCTTTTAAATCGGTGACGGCGCGGAGCGATCTTCCGATAAGCCGTTGGATTTCCTGGGTGCGGCCCGATTGTTTGCCACGGGCGGCTTCACGATTTGAGCGTGTATGTGTAGAGCGAGGTAACATCCCATACTCGGCAGTCACCCAGCCTTTACCGGTGTCACGCATCCAAGGCGGAACGCGTTGTTCAACACTGGCGGTACACAGAACATGTGTATCTCCAAATTTTGCCAGGCATGACCCTTCGGCGTGCTTTGCAACGTCCATTTCGAGAACAACGTTACGCATTTGATCGAGTTGACGGCCGGATGGGCGCATGAAGATACTCCGCTGAATTTTAAAAAAGAACGCTAAGATAACGATTTGAATGGTCTGCGTAAAGCGGAGAGCAATACACCTGCATTGCGTTGACGGCGAATGCCATCGAAACTACATAACTCGTGCACTTATTAGAGAAGAAAAATGATATCTGAGCTCAACGAAAGATCACGTGAGGTCTTCCGCCTGATTGTAGAGGCGTATTGTGACACGGGAGAACCCGTTGGATCTCGTACGCTTTCAAAGCAGATGGCACAATCATTGTCGCCTGCGACTGTGCGCAATGTGATGGCAGATCTTGAGGATGCTGGTTTGCTGTTCTCGCCTCACACATCGGCGGGTCGTATGCCAACAGAAGCAGGGCTTAGGCTGTTTGTGGACGGTATTTTGGAAGTCGGCAATCTTGCGGACGACGAACGTAATAAGATTGAGGCGCAGTGCGCCGGGTCGTCGCAAAGTGTTGATCAAGTCCTCGAAGAGGCGATCACAACACTCTCCGGCCTTACAGGATTTGCCAGCCTTGTTTTCGCGCCAAAGACAGACAGCCCGCTAAAACATATCGAATTTGTAAGCTTAAGCCCGGGCCGTGGGCTTGTTGTATTGGTTATGGAAAATGGTGTGGTTGAAAACCGCCTTATACATGTTCCGGTCACGTTACCGCCTTCGGCGTTGGTGCAGGCGACAAATTATCTCAGCGCAAGACTGGTTGGACGAACCCTCCAAGAGGCGCATGACGAAATTGTTAATGAGCTCGAAAGTCATCAGGTACAATTGGACACCTTGACTCAGAAGGTTGTTGAAAGTGGTCTCGCAACTTGGTCTGGATCAGATAATGCGAACGATGCATTAGGGACACTTATCGTGCGCGGCCAAGCTAAATTGCTTGAAGATGTCACTGCTTTGACCGATTTAGAGCGAATTAGGACACTTTTTGAAGCTTTAGAGACAAAAAATGAGATGTTGAAGCTACTAACCCTTGCGGATGGGGCAGATGGAGTCCAAATCTTCATCGGTGCGGATAACAAACTTTTCAATGTTGCTGGTTGTTCGATGATCGTCGGTCCGTACCACAACGAAACGAATAATATTGTAGGTGCGATTGGGGTGATCGGGCCGTCACGAATGAATTATGCGCGAATTATTCCCATGGTCGATTATACGGCCAAGATAATTGGGGACCGGTTCCGCTAAGAACGATGGAAATATAATGCAAAGCGAAGAAAAGCCACAGGATGAAACCGTCGCGCCAGAAACTGCTGAAGATTCGGCTGTGAATGATGTGAATGATAGTGCAGAAGACGTATCTGTTGAGCACGCAGAAGCTGCAGCGAACGCCATGTTAGAAGAAGACGCACCTGCTGACGATGCGCTAGAAGCCAATGATCCTGAGCGAGACCTTGAAGCCGAATTGGCTGAAGCTCAGGACCGACTTTTGCGTGCACTGGCTGAATCAGAAAATGTGCGCCGCCGCGCTTCACGTGATGTTGAGAAAGCAACGAAAAGATCGATTGCAAACTTTGCCCGTGAAATGGTCGTTGTTGCAGATAACCTTAGCCGTGCGCTCGGGGCCGTTGATAAAGATAAAATCGATGGCAACGAGATAGTCAAAGTGCTTTTAGAGGGTGTTGAGATGACAGAACGGGAAATGCAAAACGCGTTTTCTCGCAATGGCATCAAGAAAGTCGATCCATTAGGTGAGCGGTTTGATCCTCAATTGCATGAAGCAATGTTTGAATTTGAAGACCCGTCAAAACCAGCTGGTTCTGTGGGTCAGGTTATGGAGCCTGGCTATACACTTAATGAACAATCGTTGCGCCCAGCAAAGGTTGGCGTCACGAAGGGTGGCCCAAAACCAGGTGCCGCACCTGCGCCATCTGCACAAACAATTGATGAAACGGATGCTGAAAATACAGCGACCAGCGGTGGTAATCCCTATGAGGATAATGGCAAGCCATCGGGTACAAATTTAGACGAAGAACTCTAAGATTTTCCAATACCCCTAAAAAATTTTGGGAAAAGCCGTTGCAGGCCCAGAAATCTGGGCTTATATCCACTGAAATTAGACAATCTAAGAATTTTAGATTTGTTATAATTATAAAGACCACGAGGTCTTAAACCATAGGGGTCATATTCAGGCGCTTTTATAGGCCGGAAATGACCGCCGCAGAGAATGAGGTTATTATGAGTAAAGTTATTGGTATCGATTTAGGAACGACCAACTCCTGTATTGCTGTGATGGATGGCAAAGACGCCAAAGTCATCGAGAACGCCGAGGGGGCGCGTACAACACCATCAATGGTGGCGTTCTCAGATTCCGGCGAACGCCTGGTTGGCCAGCCTGCAAAGCGTCAGGCTGTTACGAACCCTGAGAAAACATTATTTGCGATCAAGCGTTTGATCGGTCGCCGCTATGACGACCCCGTTACCGAGAAAGACAAGAAAGTTGTCCCTTACAATATTATCAAGGGCGACAATGGTGACGCGTGGGTCCAGGCTGGCGATGAAAAATATTCACCATCACAGATTTCAGCGTTCATCTTGCAAAAGATGAAAGAGACAGCTGAAAGCTATCTTGGTGAAAAAGTTGAGCAGGCTGTGATCACTGTCCCTGCTTACTTTAACGACTCACAGCGTCAAGCAACAAAGGATGCAGGTAAAATTGCCGGTCTCGAAGTGCTGCGGATTATCAACGAGCCAACGGCGGCTGCTCTTGCTTACGGTCTTGATAAAAAAGAAGCCGGCACGATTGTCGTTTATGACTTAGGCGGTGGCACGTTCGATGTATCAATCCTCGAAATCGGTGACGGCGTTTTCGAAGTTAAATCGACCAACGGTGATACGTTCCTTGGCGGTGAAGATTTTGACAACTGCGTCGTCGACTATCTGGCTGATGAGTTCAAAAAAGAGAACACCATTGATCTGCGTAAGGACAAATTGGCCCTGCAGCGTCTGAAGGAAGCCGCAGAAAAGGCAAAGATTGAACTTTCATCTACAGCGCAAACGGAAGTGAACCTGCCATTTATCACGGCTGACCAGTCTGGACCGAAGCACCTGAATATCAAAATCTCACGTGCGAAGTTCGAGACATTGGTTGAAGACCTGGTCGAACGCACCATTGCACCATGTAAAAACGCATTGAAGGACGCTGGTATTAGTGCCGGCGAAATCGATGAAGTTATCTTGGTTGGTGGTATGACCCGGATGCCTAAGGTCATCGAGATCGTAAAGAACTTCTTTGGTCGCGAGCCACACAAAGGCGTTAACCCTGATGAAGTAGTTGCATTGGGTGCAGCTATTCAGGGCGGTGTCTTGAAGGGTGACGTCAAAGACGTGTTGTTGCTTGATGTCACACCACTTTCTCTGGGTATCGAGACATTGGGTGGTGTGTTTACGCGGTTGATTGATCGTAATACGACGATCCCGACACGTAAAAGCCAGTCGTTCTCAACAGCTGAAGATAACCAATCAGCTGTGACTATTCGCGTGTTCCAAGGTGAACGCGAAATGGCTGCGGACAACAAAATTCTCGGCCAGTTTGATTTGGTAGGTATCCCGCCAAGTCCACGCGGCATGCCTCAGATCGAAGTCACGTTCGATATCGACGCGAACGGTATCGTAAATGTTTCAGCGAAAGACAAGGCGACGGGTAAAGAGCAACAAGTGCGTATCCAGGCGTCTGGTGGCCTCTCGGATGATGACATTGAGAAAATGGTGCAAGAAGCAGAAGTAAATGCCGACGAGGATAAAAAGCGCCGTGATCTTGTAGACGCTAGAAACAATGCAGATAGCATGGCGCACTCAGCAGAAAAAAGCCTGACCGAATATGGTGATCAGGTAGAAGAAGCGGACCGTACAGCCATTCAAACGGCCATCACAGAACTTCGGGAAACGATGGAAGGGGATGACCTTGAGGCGATTACGGTAAAAACTGAAGCGCTAACGCAAGTCTCAATGAAACTGGGCGAAGCAATGTACAAGGCACAGCAAGCCGAAGCAGAAGCTGCCGGTGTTGGCGAAGCGGGCGCGAAAGCTGATGCTGGAGGAGACCAGAAGAAGGATGACGACACCGTCGTTGATGCCGACTTCGAAGAGGTCGATCCAGATCAAGACAAGAAGAACGGCTAATACCGATTTGTTGGTGTGGGTTGCGTCAGGTGAATTGCCAGATTGCACTCGTTACCGTTTTTCTGCGGGAGTTTTGATCACATGGCAAAGCAAAATTATTACGAGAGTCTCGGTGTTTCCAAAGACGCTGATGCGGCTGAATTAAAGAAGTCGTATAGAAAGCTCGCAATGGAATTTCATCCGGATCGAAATCCGGACGATGAGGCTGCAGAACAGCGTTTCAAAGAGCTCAGCGAAGCTTATGAGGTTTTAAAAGACCCGGAAAAGCGTGCAGCTTATGATCGCTTTGGCCATGCAGCCTTTGAAGGCGGTGGCGGTGGTCCCGGTGGGTTTGGCGGCGGCGGCGGCGCAGGCGGCTTTGCCGATATCTTCGATGAAATGTTTGGTGACTTTATGGGTGGTGGCGGCAGTGGCAGTGGCGATCAACGCGCAAACGCGGGCCGAGGGTCTGATCTTCGCTACAACATGGAAATCACATTGGAAGATGCGTTTAATGGTCTAAAGACTGATATACGCGTCCCGACGTCTGTGATTTGTGATGACTGTACTGGTACTGGCGGCAAAGATGGCGCAGCGCCTGTTTCTTGTGGCAGTTGCGGTGGCGCAGGCCGGGTTCGGTCTCAGTCTGGATTCTTTACCGTCGAACGCACATGCCCAACATGTCAGGGCACAGGCGAAACGATTGCTGACCCGTGTCTCACGTGTAACGGCATTGGCCGGCGTCAAAAAGAAAAAACGCTGGCAGTTAATATTCCGGCAGGTGTTGAAGATGGCACACGTATCCGTCTTTCCGGCGAAGGAGAAGCGGGTCTTCGTGGCGCCCCAGGTGGCGATCTTTATATATTCTTAGGCGTAAGGCCGCATCGGTTCTTCCGTCGTGATGGTGCTGATATTCATGTTCGCGTGCCTGTTCCTATGGCAACTGCAACTCTTGGTGGGCAGATCGAAGTGCCGACGGTTGAAGGTAAGTTGCTTCGTGTCACCATTCCGGAAGGAACACCGACAGGTCACCAATTGCGCCTGCGCGGCAAAGGCATGAAAGTTATGCGCTCTGAAAGCCGCGGCGATATGTTTGTGCAGATTTTTGTCGAAACCCCCGTCAACTTGTCCAAAAAGCAGAGAGACCTGCTCAAGGAATTTGCGGGTGATGATAAAAC
>CAWUWH010000180.1:0-14791 GCA_963926035.1 uncultured Rhodospirillales bacterium | reverse complement strand
ATTTGCTTGCTCTACACAGCAGTCCAAACAATGGGCGCGTATTGACTTCAATATTGGGCGTTTTTGGTGGCCGTATTTTTTAGCGTTTAATTTTAGTTCGTCTCTATTCATCATAGGCTCCAAAGCTTTTAAGCGGTTTCTCAAGATTTGAATATTATCTCGCAATTGAACAGTGCTCAGCGCTCCAGCGTCCTCAGAAATTAAGGAGCCTTGTGAATTAGCGTCTAGGAATAAAATTGCCAGAAAATTGGTTTTATTTTGGGGAATTCGCGCGTTGCGTTTATGGCTGTTTATCACCTTTGATTGTCCACTGAATTTGCGCCAAACATTCTTTCCTCGACCCAGCCTGAGAAATTGTTTTGCATCGTACGCAGCAACGCAGCGTCGACAACATCCTCAACGACTAAATATCCGTCACGCCAGAAATCTTCTTTTTGTGCTTTGCTCAACGTCGCCATTGATCGACCCTCTTAATCTCTTTTACGAAACAGATCGCCTAACCAAAATACCTGCGCGCCAATGGCGCCAAAGGGCAACAATACCCAGACCACATCAAACGCGGCTAAAATCAGGATGATAAAGCAAAATTCAGCGCGGCTGGCCGTGTGGAAAAAATAAAAGAGTTTGTCCTTAAGCGTTTTTGCTTCATCAGCGACATCGTCATCTTGATCCGTATCCGATGCCTTAGCCGCCGCAGCTTCACGTTCTGCTACTTTTCGTCCCTGAGTGTATCGATTGGCACGAACGAGATCGATACCATAATCAATCGTCGATCCGACCGCCGCGATCAATCCAAGATAAAACCACCAGACTTCGCCATCAGCAATCCATGTCCCATACCCAAGTGCCACGAAGAATGTCGTATCAATGATCCAGTCAACGAAATCATCAAACGAAGCGCCAAAGGGCGAACTTTGCCTTTTCATCCGCGCGATGACACCATCGCAATAATCGAGCACATAACTAAGGACGATCAGAAGTGCCCCATAGACGTTCCAGATCAGCTCGCCTTTGAGAAAAAAGCTGCATCCTGTGAGCCCAACAATCATCGAAACGAACGTCACTTGATTGGCGCTGACCGGCAACTGAACTGCAAACAATGACGCATAATAACCAAGCATGCGGGTCACAGGAAAAACCGCGTTGGGTTTAACAATAACAGGCGCACTTTTGCCTGATTCATCTGTGGCTTGCTTGACTTCTATCGACACGGACATCGTGAATGAATCCCGATTTTTATTGATACACGATATTTACCGTAATGTGCCATTTAGGACAAACCCTCAACGATTTAACGTTCGTTTCAAGATAGCCGGGCGATGACTTTACTTGGGGTTTGTATGGGCCAAGCGCCAAGTGATAAGTTCCGGCCAGATTTAACATGTGGCTGGCGCATCCAGGAGCATTACACGTTGTGATCAAAGTTCTTTCCTATATCGGACTTCTTGTCGGTCTCGCGATTATGACTGGCTTGATTATATGGCAAGGCACGGGCGATGTTGCTGATCTCATTATCTCTTCAGGCTGGCCAATCCTTTGGGTTCCCCTTGCCTGGAGCCCAACAGTTTTCCTCGGCACAATGGCATGGCGACTGTTGTTCCCTGTCGGCCAGGAACCATCGTTCAAAGATACGTTTATGGCTTTATGGATGGGTCGATCCATCAATACCCTTTTGCCCGTTGCCTCCATCGGCGGAGAAGTTGTCAAAGCGCGCATGCTCATCCTTTGGGGTTACTCAAAAGCAGATGCGACAGCTTCGGTTGTTGTCGACAAGACAGTGCAAGTGTTTGGCCTGATCATATGGGGGTTGGTTGGCGTTTCTCTAATAGTGCATTATTCCGTCGATCAGGAAATGATTGCGGGGGCCATTACAGGCTTTGCAGTTTTAGGTGCAGGTGTCGCGGGATTCGTGCTGGTACAAAAATCCGGCATGACACGATTTATGGTCAATTCAGCCCAAAAAGCCACCAAGTCTGATTATTTTGAAGGGCTCAAAGATGGCGCAGACAAAGTTGATGCAGCTGTGCGCGGCAACTACGCACGACCCAAACGGCTTGCGATGTCTGTGTTTTGGCGCACTTTGGCATTGGTTCTACAATCCGCTGAAGTCTGGGCTGCGGCCTATGTCCTCGGGCATCCGATCAGTATCCTCGAAGCTGTATTTTTAAAAAGCGTCACATCGACTTTAAGCGATGTTGCCTTCGTCATTCCGAACGCGCTGGGCATCCAGGAAGGCGCGTTTATTATCTTTGGCGCTATGCTCGGTTATTCGCCTGATGTGATGCTGGCCGTCTCGCTAGCCATTCGCATTCGGGAACTCATCATTGATGTGCCCGGATTGGTGATTTGGCAGCACGCTGAGAGTAATCACTTCTTTAAAAAACTCAAACGTACTTCGTCGGATAAAAATTGAAATGGATATTGCCGTTTATATCAGCTGGGCACTCCTCGCCGCTTCGATTGGATACATGCTGACTGCAAGTGCATGCGTCATCATGTTTGAAGGCAAATGCGCAAAGCCCTCACCGAAACCAACAACATGGCCAACCGTCACGCTTTTCAAGCCATTGCATGGAATGGACTTTGAACTTGAAGTGAACCTGAGAAGCTTTTGCACCCAAGATTACCCGGCGTATCAGGTCATATTTGGCGTGTCCTCTGCTGATGACCCTGCAATCCCGATTGTCCGTGATTTACTGGCAAGCCTGCCTGACCTCGACGCCGAGCTTGTGATCGACACGACTATTAACGGCAGCAATCCAAAAGTCAGCAATCTGATTAATATGGATAAAGTCGCCAAAAATGACGTTTTGATCATCTCTGACAGCGACATGCGAGTTAAGCCCAATTACATTCAAAAGGTCGTTGGTGGATTCAATACACCAAAAGTTGGCGTTGTGACGTGCTTGTATCACGGCACGCCAGCACCCGGCTTTGCCTCACAGCTTGGGGCCATGTTCATCAATCAATGGTTTGCACCCAGCGCGTTGATACCGGCAACATTTGGCAAAATGACCAATTGCTTTGGTGCCACCATGGCCACGCGTCGCCAAATTTTAATCGAAATTGGCGGGTTTGAAGCGCTAGTAAGTAATTTAGCCGATGATCATACGATGGGGCAGCGCGTACGAGACCTTGGATACCACATTACGTTGGCCAATGTGGTTGTTGAAAATTTTGTTCAGGAAAAAGACCTTAAGGCTATGATTCATCATGAATTACGCTGGGCACGAACCATCAGATCGATTGCGCCTCTAGGGTTTGCATCTACATTTTTAACCGACACCATTCCCATCGGGCTTGTCGTCAGCCTCTTAATGTTCCTAGCTGGCTGGGATCTCGGCTGGGCATTCCTGCCGACAGGCATCGCCATTGGGGCCCGGCTGATCCTACACGGCTCGACAATCGGCATATTTTCATCTAAAAACCCTTCAGACACTTGGATTTTTCCGATGCGTGACTTACTTTCTTTTTTCGTCAGGCTTATATGTTATACGGGCAAGACAGTCACTTGGCGTTCCTCTCACCTTTCGGTCGGATCAGGTGGCGAGATTGATAATTGAAATTCCGACATTACGGTAAGTGATCGACATGAAAAAAACGTTGTTTCTAAGTCCTCCTTCTTTTGAAGGTTTTGATGGCGGCGCTGGTTCTCGTTACCAGTGCAAACGAGAGGTTCGCTCGTTCTGGTACCCAACATGGCTGGCTCAATTGGCAGCCCTGGTCCCTGATAGCACCCTCATCGATGGCCCAGCGGGTGGCTACACCCTCAAAGGACTGCTTCCAGAAGCATCAAAATACGAAGTCCTTATCGTTTATACGTCGACACCGACATTTGCGAACGATGTGCTTGTCGCCAACGCGATGAAAGAAGCTAATCCTGATTTGCTGATCGGCTTCTGTGGCGCGCATGTGATGGTCAACTGGGAAGCGTCCATGAACGCATCCCCGCATATTGATTTCGTATGCGATAAAGAATTTGATTTTACTGTTAAAGAAGTTTGCGAAGGCAAGCCATTGGCCGAGGTCAAAGGTCTTTACCACCGCGACGGCAACAAGATCGTAAAATCTGGTGAGCGCGGCATAATCCATGACATGGACTCGCTGCCTTGGGTTACGCCGATTTACAAAAAATTCCTGCAGTCAAAGAACTATTACAACGGTTACATGCTGCACCCGTATATGTCGCTGTATACCGGACGTGGCTGCAAATCTCGTTGCACGTACTGCCTGTGGCCTCAGACAATTTCCGGCCACAACTACCGGACCCGTTCAGTAAAAGACATCGCCGCTGAAATCGCTTATGCACAAAAAGAATTCCCCGAAGTGAAGGAATTCTTTTTTGACGATGACACACTGACCGATAATATTGAACACGTCGAAGCCCTCGCCATCGAACTGGGCAAGCTGGGTGTGACATGGTCATGCAATGCGAAAGCTAATGTGCCCCGGAAAACACTCGAAATTCTAAAAGCAAACGGCCTACGCTTACTTCTTGTTGGGTACGAATCTGGTAACCAGAAGATCCTTAACAATATGAAGAAAGGCGTACGTCTCGATTTTGCCCGCAAGTTCACGCAAGATTGCCATGACCTTGGCATTTTGATTCATGGCTGCTTCATCGTTGGTCTTCCAGGTGAAACCCGTGACACGATCAAAGAAACAATGGCATACGCCAAAGAGATCGATCCAAAGACAATTCAAGTATCGTTGCCAGCAACCTACCCAGGCACATTCCTGTACAAGCAGGCAATGGAGAACGGCTGGCTTCAAACTGACGAGGTCACAACAGGTCTCGTCACGGATGCAGGCACACAGGAAAGCATCTTGAGCTATCCGCATCTGGACAAAACCGAAATCTTTGAAGCCGTTGAGACGTTCTACAAAGATTTCTATTTCCGTCCTAAGAAGATGTTCCAGCTGACGATTGATATGTTCCGCGATTGGGAAGTCATGAAACGCCAGTTACGCGAAGGTGTAGAATTCTTCAAATTCCTCTGGGGGCGTAAAGAAACCGCTTGAAGAACCTCATCATCACCGCTGATGATTTTGGAATCTCCAAAGAAGTAAATGACGCCGTTGAGGACGGGCACAAGAACGGTGTCCTCACTGCGGCGTCGCTCATGGTTGCCGAGCCGTTCGCAGCAGATGCTGTCGAGCGCACTAAAAACATGCCACGCCTAGGTGTTGGACTTCACGTCGCCTTATCAAGGGCACGCCCGGCAAGTAATCCAAACGATATCCCTGCGCTTGTCGATGCCAAAGGCTGGCTCCGCGCTGACCTTGTTGGTGCCGGGGTTCGGTTCTTCTTCCTCCCCGAAGTTCGTCGTCAGCTCGCAATTGAGATTAATGCACAGTTCGATGCATTTGCACGCACAGGGCTTACGCTTGATCACGTAAACGCACACAATCATCTGCATTTGCATCCGACTGTTCTCAGCATCATTTTGGAAACGGGCAAGGAGTACGGCATGCGCGCAATACGGTTGCCAAAAGACCGAAATGCTAAGGGATTGGGTGCAGCTTTTTTAACTCCATGGCTTGCCTTGATGCAGGCCCGCATAGCCAAAAACGGCGTGCGCCACAACGATACCCTTTTAGGCCTGGATGAAACGGGCTTCCTGAATTCAGAAGCTATGACCAAGCTGATCGATAACTTGCCTGACGGCACGACTGAATTAATGTGCCATCCAGCGACAGGCCCATGGGAAGGTATGGACCCCATGGCTTGCGGGTTCCATCATGACCAGGAGTATGCAGCGCTTATTGATGCCAGCATGCGCAATGCGGTCACAAACAGTGGCGCCAACCTTATTACCTACAGGGACATCCCATGACCAATCCAAATGTCCCTCCATCTGAGGATCCCACAAACGCACTTGGACGAACATGCACGCACAAGCTGGCACTTATCTTTGTCCGTCCGCTTGCAAACACATTCGTGACCCCAAATCATCTGACGTTCTTACGTCTGATCACCGGATTAGCTGCATGTTATTGCTTTGCCACGGGGGACCGCGAGCTCATGATCTGGGGTGGGTGGATATGGGTATTGTCCGCATTTCTTGACCGCACTGATGGTGAATTGGCGCGTTTAAGCGGCAAAACTAGCGCGTGGGGACACAAGTTCGATATGTTCTGCGACTCTGCCACCACAAGCTTGTTCTTTGTTGCTGGTGGGATTGGTCTTCGTGACACCGAACTCGGGCATTGGGCGATATTCATGGGTATTGCAGGTGGACTTGGTGTCCTCGCTGCAGAGTATTACGCAGAACAAATCGATAAGCGAAATGACGATCCAGATGATCGTGCCTATCCTGGTTTCGCAGGTTTTGATTTTGATGACATACTTTATCTTTTCGCGGTGATCGCCTGGTTCGATTGGTTCATGCCAATCGTTATCGGCGCATCTATTGGCGCGCCAGCGTTCGCGTTTTTAACCTGGTACAAGTGGCAGAAACTTCCACCATTAGACAACGCAAAACCTTAAATAACCCACCCTAGTCGCTGATGTAGTTAGGGCTTTTTGCGACGATAGCGAACCTGTCTGCGAGGGCTGCCAATGTTGCCTGATGAATAGTTTCAGCAGGCACATCGCTTCCCCCTGTCGCACTCGGCAAGTCACGGGTCGCGATAGCGCTGGCAACCAATGTGTTCCATTAGCCAAGATCCAGCGCCGCACGGGTCGTTGCACCGACGCACATATGTGTTTGAAATCCAACAATCGTCAGCTGTTTGGCATCTATTTCACGTAGCTTTGCTTCTAACGTTGTCCCGGCAAAACTGTTCGGCAATCCCTTGCGAATGACGTCTTCGCCATCTTTAGGCGCGACGCGTGCATCAATCGCACCACGTGGATCGTCTAAATCAAATGCGCCGCCTAGCTTTCCTTCATGCTGAATATGTATGACTGGCGATCCTGCTTTGCGAAACCTTGACAACATAGCGGCAGCGTCTTCCATCGCAGCGTCAACACTTACCAATGGCAGGCCCCCGTCACATATTCGTTCTGGCAATCAATCAAGATAAGAACAGATTCAGACACGCGGTTTGGCGTAAGATCGGCTCCTGTCATGCTGAGCAATATTTTCGCCATGATCTACCCTCGTCTGGTTAAAAGTATTCGGGAAAGGCTGTCGTAAGCGCTGCCCGGATACGATCACGAACCGGCACTTCTGGCGCTGTCCTATCAAACGTCTTGCCGGTAACACGCTCAAACAATGATACATACTTGTTCGAGAACTCGACCAATGTTTCTCCAGGTATCTTAGGCAGCGGGTCCGTGTATGGATTGCATCGTGCCCTGATCCACAAACGCAGAAATTCCTTATCGAGGCTCGTCGGTTCTTTTCCAGCGGCATGCTCGCCTGGATAAAGCGCCGCATCCCAGTATCGACTGGAATCCGGTGTGTGGATTTCATCCGCAATCGCCATAACGCCATTTTCGTCTAGACCGAACTCATATTTGGTATCCACAAGGATCAAGCCGTTCTTTGCGGCAACCTCTCGTCCACGTTCAAACAGTGCCAGGCTTTTTGACGCTGCCTCATCCCATTGGGCTTGGGTCAGTAGGCCCTGAGCTACGGCCTCATGTGCCGAGATTGGGTGATCGTGCCCGCCCACTGAGCCTTTGGTTGTCGGCGTAATGATCGTTTCAGGGAGCGCATCGTTCTTTTTCAACCGGTCAGGTAATGTCTGACCATACACATCTCGCTCACCCTTCGCGTACATCGTCCAGATACTGGTGTCAGTGGTACCCGTGATGTAATCACGCACAACCATTTCGATGGGCAACATCTCTAATCGCTTGGCAATAATCACATTCGGGTCCGGATACGAAATCACATGGTTCGAGCAAATATCCTGGGTCTCTTCGAACCAGAATGCTGCCGTCGCCGTCAGAACGTGACCCTTGTCAGGCACTGCGGCCAGGACATGATCAAATGCCGACTGGCGGTCCGTTGCAATCATCACACGACGGCCATCACCGAGGTCATAGCTCTCGCGCACTTTGCCGCGCTGGAAGTCTGGCAATTCATAGAATTCCGCGTCGACGAGGACGTTATCTAAACGCCATTTATCTTGATCTGAAATAGTCATGTCCGTGAGTATAGTAACGCGCGCGCCGCTTACCAGATGAAATCTTCGACCTAGTGAACATAAAGAATAAGCAAAATACCGGCGATCACCAAAAGAATGCCCGCCATCTCAAGTTTAGTGCTTTTTTCCTGGAAAATCAGCGTTGAGAAGGCAAACGTGAACACCAGTTCTATTTGTCCAACGGCCCGCACCAACGCGGCGTTTTCCAATGTGAAGGCTGTGAACCAGGCAATTGAGCCCAACACGCCCGCAACACCGACAGCCAATGACCACTTCCAGTTTTTTAAAACGTCAGTCATTTGGCCAGGCTCACGCCACAACAGATATAGCCCCATGAAAATTGTCTGAATAACCACTGAAATCGCGAGCGTGAAAGCCGCAGGCATAACAAAACCGTCGTAATCCAACTCAAGCGCCGCACCACGGAAGAACACCACGGACGCGCCTAAGAACAATCCTGACGCGAGACCAATCATTGTAGATTTTTCGGTTAATCCGGCGAACAAGGTCTTAAAGGTAATATTTGTCTGCGCTAAAGACATCGCCATCACACCCATAACACTGACAATAATGGCAAAAATCGCGCCCCACGTCAGCGTATCGCCCAATAATAAAAAGGCCAGTAGTGCAACCTGGACTGTTTCAGTTTTAGAGAACGTCGTCCCGACCGCAAAATTTCGAAACGAGAATAACCAGACTAACAGACCCGTAAATATGATCTGCGATAACCCGCCTAGAACACAATATAGCAGAAACAGGCCCTTGATTTCAGGGATCGGCATCTCACCCCAAGTATTCAGTCCAAAGACGTACAGCACCGCAAATGGCCATGCATAAAAGAACCGCACATACGTTGCACCGCCGGTCGACAGTTTTCCTTTGAGATGCTTTTGTAAGGCTGAACGAAGATTCTGGCAGAACGCCGCGACAATCGTAATAGGGATCCAAATTTCCATGCGGCGGTCGGCACCTCGTTATCAATCACGTTACAGCCGTTTATTATGTCGGCGGACCTCAGAGCGGTAAACACTTTACATTCATCAGGGTTAATTCTCTGTCTTGGCCCACGTCACAAATCTGCCTATCTTCATTCTATGACAAAGGCACGTTTTATCGGCAGCGAGATATACAGGGACAGCACATATGGGCGCGGTCATCCGCTTGCCATTCCACGCGTTTCCCTTGCGATAGACCTTATCCGGTCGCTGAACTGGTTCACGGACAAAAGTTATATCGATAGCCCGCGTGCGAGCTCGACGTATCTCAAACGCTTTCATACATCGGATTATGTAGACGCTGTTATTCAAGCTGAGCGGGATCAGGACGCAAGTCCAGCCGTACGGGAACGACATAATATCGGCATCAACGGCAACCCCATATTTCCAGAGATGTTTTCACGCCCGGCAACTGCGGCAGGCGGCGGCATGTATGCAGCAGAGCTCGTCCGGGATGGCGGCCAAGTTTATAATCTGGGCGGTGGCCAGCATCATGGCCGTCCCGACCAAGCCAGTGGGTTTTGTTATTTCAACGAGCCTGCACTCACCATGGGTCACCTTCTTGAAACCGGCACTCAACGCATTTTCTATATCGACCTTGATGCCCATCATGGTGATGGCGTGCAGGATGCTTTCCATGACGACGACCGCGTCTTCACCCTGTCCATTCACGAAGGTGGTCGCTGGCCGATGGATCGGCGCAGCGCCAATCCAGATAAACAGCCCGGCGGCATTATGGACCGGGCTGGGGGCGCTGCCCGAAACCTCCCCGTCCCACCCGGCCTTAACGATGATGAACTTGAAGCCTTGATTGAGGGCGTCGCATTACCCCTCATCACATCGTTCGAGCCTGAGGCGTTATTTATTCAATGTGGCGTGGATGCGCTCAGTGATGACCCACAAAGTCGTCTTGAGCTCTCGAATACAGCGCTTTGGCGTGCCGTCAGCACGCTTAAGGATTTAGCCCCCCGCCTGATCGTTTCTGGTGGCGGTGGATACAACCCCTACAGCGTGGCGCGTGGCTGGGCAGGTATCTGGGGCGTGCTCGCTGGGTTCGATGTGCCTGAGGCTTTACCGCCAGAAGCCAAGGCCCTATTGCGCAACGTAACATGGCAACATCGCCGCGCCGCCAATGCACCAAAAAGATGGTTTACCACGCTCGCCGACCCGGCTCATCATGGCCCCATCCGCCCCGAAATCCGAAATCTGATTAAAGAGCATTCTAGCTAACGTAAACGGCTTCAAGTCTGCGCAAACATCAACGAGAACGGCCTTGTTCGACATCCTAGGTTTTTCTCCCTACATAAGAGCGAACAATGATCAAAAATATCCTTTCACGTTTATAAGGAAAGACGATGACAGCCAATGATATGAAGCCTCCAATCGCCAACAAACGCCCCGCCGAAACAACGTTTCATGGGCACACCCGGATCGACGATTATGCGTGGTTAAAGGATGAGAACTGGCAGCAAGTGATGCACGAACCAGACGTGCTGAATGCTGATATCCGGGCTTACGTTGAAGCCGAGAACGCGTACACCTGGGCTTGCATGGAAGATACGCAAGAACTCCAACGGACCTTGTTTGCCGAGATGCGCGGACGCATTAAAGAAGACGACACCACTGTGCCTGATCCCGACGGAAAATATGCATATTATGTCCGCTATGTCGAAGGTGGGCAGCACCCAAAATTTTGCCGCACCCCTACGTCTGGAAAAAACGTTGAAGAGGTTTTATTGGACGGTGACGTTGAGGCAAAAGATCTGAGCTTCTATAAGATCGGTTCTTTCTCTCATACGTCTGATCACAAAATTGCCGCCATCGCCGAAGATAAAAATGGCTCCGAAATTTATCAAATCCGCTTTCGCGATCTGGGTGAAGGCCGGGACCTGGACGACGTTTTGTTGAACGCCAGTGGCGATGTAGAATGGGCAGAAGATGGTAAAACACTTTTCTATACCGTCCTAGACGAAAGCCATCGTCCGTCTAAAGTCATGCGACATATTCTGGGGACTGACAGTGCTGATGACGTCGAAGTCTTTGAAGAAACAGACCCTGGGCTTTTCATCGGGCTGTCCAAGACCGAAAGCCGTCGATACCTAATGATCGATAATCATGATCATCAAACATCCGAAGTTTGGCTTATCCCATCTGACAAACCAGATACTGCGCCCGCGCTGATTGCGGCGCGCGAGCCCGGCGTTGAGTACAGTGTGTCTGAACGAGACGGCAAGCTCATCATCTTAACAAATGCTGATGGTGCCGTTGATTTCAAACTGGTCACAACATCCATCGACGCGCCGTCACGTGAAAACTGGCAGGACCTCATCCCGCACACGCCGGGCAAACTTATCGTGACCGCAGGCGTTTTCGCTGACTATCTGGTGCGGCTTGAACGTGTGAATGCGTTGCCACAGATAAACATACGCAACTGGGAAACCCTCAAAGAAGAAACTATCTCGTTTGAAGAAGAAGCCTACGCCTTGGGCCTCGAAGGTGGATACGAATTCAAAACAGATACCTTGCGGATGTCCTATTCTTCACCAACAACGCCGCGCCAGGTTTTTGATTATAACATGCAAACCGGTATACGGGCTCTCCTCAAGCAAGACGAAGTTCCATCAGGCCACAACCCGGCTAATTATGTTACCCGGCGTATTCAAGCGGTCGCCGCTGATGGAGAGCTTGTCCCCGTCACTGTGGTCTATCGCAGCGACTTGATTCTTGATGGGTCCATGCCGACACTCTTGTACGGCTATGGCAGTTACGGCATGTCGATGCCGGCGTCTTTCGTCACGTCACGCTTAAGTCTTGTCGACCGGGGTTTTGTTTATGCCATCGCCCACATTCGGGGCGGCATGGAGAAGGGCTACAATTGGTATCAGGACGGCAAGACGATGACGAAGATGAACACCTTCACAGATTTCATTGCCGCAGCGAACGGATTGATTGCTGAGAACCTGGCATCACCTGGCAACATTGCCATCCATGGCGGTAGTGCTGGCGGTATGCTCATGGGTGTGAGTGCCAACCTGGCGCCTGACTTGTGGCGTGCTATCGTTGCTGACGTGCCATTCGTCGACGTCCTCAACACCATGTGTGATACGTCTCTGCCCCTAACCCCTATTGAATGGCCAGAATGGGGCAATCCCATCGAAGATAAAAACGCCTACGATTATATGTTGTCCTATTCGCCTTATGAAAACGTTGTCGCAAAAGATTATCCAGCGATCCTCGCCACTGCAGGATTAACCGATCCACGCGTGACATACTGGGAGCCCGCGAAGTGGGTCGCCAAACTTCGTGCGACCAAAACCAACGAAACACCCTTGCTTATAAAAACAAATATGAGTGCAGGTCATGCAGGAGCATCTGGACGTTTTGACAGGCTTGAGGAATTAGCCTTCAACTATGCGTTCGTCATGAAGTCATTTGGGATGAAGACATAAGCTTTTCACTTAATCTGACAAATTGACCAGCGCACTAATTGGAACGTTTGCGCTGGTACTGATCAGGCTTTGATCAAATGCATTGGTCTGTCCAAGTGCGGCTTGTAGTTGTGACAAACGCTCCAGGCGACTTCTAACTGTTTGCGCCGCTCCACGCAATCGGGCTTCTAAGCCGCACACCATCGTCTCTGACAACTGCACCGAGCTGACATCAATGGCGGTCCTCAAGTGGTGTCAGGAAAGCGGCGTCGAATGGCATTACATCGCGCCCGGAAAGCCAACACAGAACGCCTTCGTGGAAAGCTTCAATGTACGGTTCCACGATGAATGCCTCAATGACACGCTGTTCGCGTCGCTGGTCGACGCACGGATCGAGATCAGTAAATGGAGAAATGACTACAACAACGAACGACCCCACTCGGCTTTAGGCAACATTCCACCGGTCGAGTTCGCAATGAAACAAGCACTTGACGAAAAAGCCGCATGAGAGCAGAAATATATCCGTCCGGTGAACCCGCCCTTGATAATGCCATTGTTCAAACGGGGTGAAGGAATTCGCTGGTTTCTATGGCGTTGAAGGCCGCTTTGAGATATAATCCCTGATGGACCCAGAACCATTGACCGGTATGGCGATGCCATTGGACGTCGAACCTGTCGCGGCAGATCCAGTCTATACGGGCGAAGGGCGTATCGAACTCTTCGCCAAGATTTTCGGCAAAACCCGATCGGTAGCATTGCAGAAAGCAGTATTTGCCTCCGTGCCATTTCCCTTGAATATCGACCGGGTAATTGTAGGAGGTCGGAGTGACGACCAGCAGGAACTGCGGCTTTAGGACGGTGTCAATAAACGCTTGGCACGTCACCGTGATGCCGTCCTTTTTGGCGGCTGATAATCTCATGGGGCAAGCTCGGCTTGGGCGGCGTAGTTCCAGGGGAGCAGTTCGTCGATGCGGCTGATCTTGTGATCGGCGATGCGTTCCAGCACCCAGGTGAGCCAGGCTTGCGGGTCAACACCGTTGAGCTTGGCCGTTTCGGTCAAGGTAAAGGCGATGGCCATGGCCTTGCCGCCGCCTTCAGAACCGGCGAACAGCCAGTTTTTGCCTCCAAGCGCCACGGGTTTCGTCGCCCGCTCGACGGCGTTGCTGTCCAATTCCAAGATGCCATTGTCCAGATAGGGGCGCGCTTTTGGCAACCGGTTTAAGGCGAAGCGGATGCTCCCCGTGAGAGAGGACTTGCCGGAGACTTTCGGTAACTGGGCCTTGAGCCATGTTTCTAAATCGTCGACCAGCGGCTGGGCGTGTGTCTGGCGCAGAGCCGTGCGCTCGGCGGGCGGCTTTCCACGCGCCTGTTATTCCACGGCATAAAGCGCCGCGATCCGCCGGATGGCTTCTTCGGCGATGGCACCGCCTTGGGCTTGGTGGACATCGACAAGCTTACGCCACACATGCGCCATCTCATCAACCTTATCGTCCGCAAACAGACCGTTAAACCTAGAGTAGCCATCAGCATGGACCCAGCCGCTGTATGCCAACAGGTGATCAACGGGATGCATGCCCTTGCGATTGACGGTGAAGCGACACAACACGCCGGGCGGAGCGGCGCCGGACCATGGCCGTTCTTCGCGTACATAGGCCCACACTCGAGCGGTCTTCGTCGTTTTTGATCCCGGCACCTGCATCTTGACCGGGGTGTCGTCGGCAAACAGCGCCAGACCCGCCCGTACAAGACGAGTAATGGCCTAGGCCAGCGGTTCCAACAGTGCAGTACTCCGCCCTACCCAGTCTGCAAGGGTCGAGCGTTCAAGCTCGACGCCGTCGCGTCCATAGATTTGGCTTTGCCGGTAAAGAGGCAGGTGCTTGGCATACTTCGAGACCGGCACATGCGCCAATAACCCAGGGCCGGGGCGGCCCTTCTAGATGGGGCGCGACGGCAAGGGGGCTTGGACGATAGCTTCGCAACAGGTGCAGGCCAAACGGGGGCGCACGATGCGGTTAACGACGAACCGTCCGGGGATGTATTCCAGCTCTTCCGTGACGTCCTTGCCTAGAGTTTTGAGGGTGCCACCGCATTCGTCGCAGGTCTCACCTGCGGACAGAACCACGTCGTTTCGATGCAGATGAGCGGGCAAGGGCTTGCGGGTATGTCGATTTTTGGGCTTTTGATCAGGCCCGTCGCTGGTGGCTTGTCCTAAAGCCGCTTCGGCAATGGCCTCGCCCTCAGCGAAGGTCATGTGCAATTGATCCAGGC
>CAWUWH010000179.1:0-9109 GCA_963926035.1 uncultured Rhodospirillales bacterium | reverse complement strand
CGGCGGTTGTCATCGCCTCAATGTTAAGACATACAATCTAGTCATGAATGATGACACTCCTATCGACATGAACGGTGACAATGTCCCGGTCTTTTCTGTGACGGAAGTTTCAGGCCTCGTCAAATCGACGGTCGAAGGTGCGTTTCAGCGTGTCCGTATCAGAGGTGAGATTTCCGGCTTTAAGCGCGCTGCTTCGGGACACTTATACTTTGCGATGAAAGACGATGGCGCATTGATGGATGGCGTTTGTTGGCGTGGCACCGCAGCACGCCTAGGCATGCAGCCTCAAGACGGTATGGAAGTGATCGCCACAGGTCGAATTACGACCTATCCCGGACGATCAAAATACCAACTCGTCGTTGAAACAATGGAACTGGCGGGAGAAGGCGCGCTTCTCAAACTTCTCGAAGATAGAAAGCGTGCATTATCAGCCGAAGGATTATTCGACGAGTCCCGAAAGCAACTCCTTCCTTATCTGCCTGACGTTATCGGCGTTGTCACATCGCCGACGGGTGCCGTTATTCGTGACATCTTGCATCGTCTTAATGATCGATTCCCGCGTCATGTTTTGGTTTGGCCGGTTCTGGTTCAGGGTGATGGGGCAGCAGATCAAATTGCATCGGCTATTCGTGGGTTTAATGCGATGGAAGAGGGTGGCAACGTGCCCCGCCCGGATCTTTTGATTGTTGCGCGCGGCGGCGGCTCACTCGAGGATTTATGGGCTTTCAACGAAGAGGCTGTGGTTCGAGCCGCAGCTGAGAGCTTTATTCCATTAATTTCCGCTGTTGGACACGAGACGGATTGGACGTTGATCGATTTGGCGTCGGACCAGCGTGCGCCAACGCCGACGGCTGCTGCAGAAATGGCCGTGCCGGTACGTTATGACGTTATGGCGCAGGTTGCAGATTGTGAAGGCCGCATGATCCGTGCCGTGCGTCGGCATACGGAAGCTGCGCGACGCGAGGTTGAGGGCTTATCCCGTGGCTTGCCTAATCTCCGTCGGGTTATTGAAGATGCGTCACAGCGCCTGGATGACTGGAGTGAGCGGCTTTCGAACGGTCTTCGGGCCGGTGTCCGTCAGCGCCGTGCTCGAATCCCCACACGTATTCCAAAGCCTGATCAATTGATTGTACAGGCGAGGCGGCATCTACAAGGCGAGACGGAAGATTTAACACGCGCAGTTACGGTTCAATTAGCGCATCGGAAAAAATCGCTGACCCACGTAAGTCAGCTTCTTGAGAGCTTTTCATATGAGCGGGTGCTGGACCGAGGCTTTGCCTTGATAACAAGTGCATCAGGCGAGCCTCTGACATCGGTTAAAAATTTGAAGTCTGGTGATGATGTGAATATCCGCTTGAAGGACGGCAGCGAAGCCGCCCGGATTATTGGTGGAAAGACCGTACCTCGCCCAAAACATAAACCATCACCGCCTAAAGGTGGGGACGATCCACAAGGAACACTCATTTGATACGCTTGATTGCCCTCGTAATATGTCTGTGGTCGTTTGGCGCAGATGCAGATGTGCCCTTGTCTCTTGATGGTCATGCGGTTGAAGGCGGATTGATGTTCGGCAAGACCGATGCTCAGGCGCGCGTCACCTTGGATAAAAATCCTGTTCTTGTGTCTAAAGAGGGGCATTTTTTGATTGGTTTTGGCCGTGACTCAGCAGGCATAAAAAATCTTGAAGTTGCTTTGGGGAACGAGATCGTCCGGCGTGAAATTAATGTTGTCGACCGTGAGTTTAAAATCGAGCGCATCAATGGCCTGCCTGGAAAGAAAGTGACACCAAATCCCAAGGCCATTGAGCGCATTACAAAAGAAAAAGTACTGATAACAGATGCGAAGCGCGCAAGTGATTCCTCGCCACATTATCTGAGCGGCTTTGGCTGGCCAGTGATCGGGCGGTTATCTGGTGTTTATGGATCGCAGCGTGTTTTGAATGGAAAGCCCCGGCGTCCACATTATGGCACTGATGTCGCGGCACCAACGGGGACGCCAGTTCGTGCTATTGCTGCAGGACGTGTGGCATTTGTTCATTCAGGTATGTTTTTTAATGGCAAAACGGTGCTTATCGATCACGGACTAGGTTTGCGATCTGTTTACATTCACTTGGGCGATGCAAAAGTTACCAAAGATGCGTACGTCGCCGCGGGTGATGTGATTGGTGCGGTCGGTGCGACGGGGCGTGCTACGGGTCCACATCTGCATTTTGGGGTAACCCATAATGCGACGCCGATTGATCCAGAAGTGTTGTTAGGTGAAATGCCGCGTTAAGTATTTGGCCAGCGGTTATGAAGCCATAACCATTGGTCAGGGTGCTCGCGAACCCATCCTTCAACAATAGTATTTATTTCAGTCATAAATTGTTTGGTATCAACGATCTTGTTGCCAGTATCCTTGGCATAGATTGGTTCTGAAATATCTACACGGAATCTCGCACCTTGTTCACGGATAACCCGTGCTGGGAGAATGGGGCAATTAAAGCGAAGTGCCATTTGCGCAACGGCGGGTGCGGTCATGGCCTCAATGCTAAAAAACGGCACGGGTATGCCATCATTCATTTTCTGATCAATCATGACGCCGATATGTTTGCCATCTTTTAGGGCTTTGATCGTTTGCTTGGCCCCTTCACCGCCTTTGGGGATCATCATATTCTTATAGAGACTGCGGCCGCGCATATAGAGCTTCTCAACCAAGCGATTGTTGGCTTCCCGGTACACAAACACGGACGGCACATCGTGTGCAAAAGCGGTCAGGGGTGCCAGCTCCCAATTGCCGATGTGCGCGCTGACGAAAAACCCTGGCTTATCATCATCTCGAAAAGACATGAGATGCGCGTGCCCATTAATGTGGATGCGCGGATTATCGCCATCGAACTTGAACGATGAGAGATGCGGAAACTCGGCAACAGTGCGGCCAAGATTATCCCACATGCCATAGATGATTTTATCAACAGCATCATCTTTTATGCCTGGAAAGGCGCGGCGGATATTGCGGTCAGCGCGCCGGCTCAATTTAAGCTTGGGGCCAATGGACCGTGCGAGCCATCCCCCCAAAGCTGATGACCAGTCTAACGGAAGAATACGAAAAACTGTCCACACGAACGTTGCACCAATCGCTTCGAGTGGATGACGTATATAGGTCTCAAATGGTGTTGCAGGGTAGAGCATTAGATTAGCATAAACCTGTACGTTCAAGAATAAAGCTCTCAAACGTATCTGCCTGCTCCCAACGCAGTCTTACCGGAAAGGACATAATGTCAGTCCTTAAGGCGGCGGGAATACGTACGAAGTCTTTTTCCGTGGTTATCGCGATGCTGTTTAGAGCTTTGGCCTTTGCCAGAACATTTTCGATTTCGGCACTTGAGAATGGATGATGATCTGGAAATGATATTGTTTCAGCGAGTTCTGCACCAGCAGCCTTAAGAGAATTAAAGAATTTCTCAGGCCGACCAATTCCAGCAAAAGCGACGACCCGTTTTCTATGAATATTCGCATCGTTTGATGTCGGCTCTGTGTGTCCAACAAATGCAGGTAAATTCATCTCATTCTTTGACAATGAGCCTCCAAGCGAAATGACCGCATGCGCGCGTGATGCGGCTTTCTTAATAGACTCGCGCAATGGACCCGCAGGGCATATCCGGCCGTTCCCAAACCCATATTCAGCATCAACGACGAGCAAGCTTAAATCCTTCGCAAGAGACGAATTTTGAAAGCCATCATCCATGATGAGTACGGATGCGCCGTCTTCGGTCGCTTGCTTTGCGACGTCAGCGCGCCGGGCGCCCACCCAGGTTGGTGCTGTGCGGGCTAAAAGCAAAGCTTCATCGCCAACATCGTTCGCGTTGTGGAGGTTAAGGTCAACTTTGGTGGGCGCACCCATGCTCCCCCTATAACCTCGCATAATGATATGAGGGGTCTGGCCTTTTACTTTAAGACGCTCGGCAAGGTCAGTGCTGACCAATGTCTTGCCTGCACCGCCCATAACCACATTACCGACGCAAATAACAGGAATTGGCGCGTCCCATGTGGGCTTCGCTGACGCGCGCATAGATGTTATAGCGCCATAGAGCCACCCGATTGGTGAGAGCACAAAGGAGAGCACGCTCTCTTTGTTATGCCAAAATTCAGGGGCGCGCACGGATCGTCCCCTCGGCGGCATCCAATAACGGCGAGATGCGATCCATGAACAATTCTAGCACTTGAGTTTCTTCTTCTGCAAAGCGGTACGCAGCTTCTGCACGGGCCTGCGCCACGGCAGGTTCGGCGAGGTCACGTGCGACGGCTTGCGCCAGGCCATCGGCGTCGTTGACCACTTCAAGGCCGCCCGCATCGACCATCAATTGTGTGATTTCATCAAAGTTCCAGTAGTGTGGCCCTGTAATCACTGCGCCGCCCAATCGCGCAGGCTCGATGGTATTCTGTCCGCCCGCAGGGACAAGAGATTTCCCCATGAACACGATAGGGGCCAGCCGGAAAAACAAACCTAACTCACCCATCGTGTCGGCCAGGTAGATCATTGTATCAGGTGTGATGGGTTCACTGTTAGATCGAACTGCAACGATGGCACCCTTTTCTCGGAGCATTTCTGCAATTTCTGCACCGCGGTCAGGGTGCCTTGGCGCGATGATTGTTAAAAGCTGTGGGCTTTGTTTGCTGACATGCTGGTGCACATGTAATGCGATTTCTTCTTCGCCAGCGTGTGTGCTCGCGGCCAACCACATTGGCCTGAGCCCGGCGCGGGATCGGATTTCAGCAAGCGTGCCTTCATCGCAAGGAAGTGGTGGCACAGCAAATTTCATATTTCCCATGCGTTCGACATGCTTCGCCCCAAGAGCTTCAAACCGGCTCACATCAGTATCTGACTGAGCGAGGACAAGATCAAAACTACCAAGTAATGACCGCGCAAAACGTTTCCAACGCTGCCATCGCTTAAATGAAGGGGGCGACATTCGGGCGTTTACCAAGACCATTGGGATGTTTTGGTGATGCGTTTCGGTAATTAAATTAGGCCATAATTCAGATTCCCACCAAAGCGCGACATCTGGTTTCCAATGATCTAAAAAATTCAAAACATAAGGCAGGCGATCGACAGGCACGAACTGATGAATTGCACCTTCTGGTAGCCGTTCACGCATTAACCTCGCCGACGTCACCGTGCCCGTGGTGAAAAGGACGCTCGGAGCATTTGCACGAGATACGATTTCGGCAATAACAGGCAACATGGATAACGACTCGCCAACGCTTGCACCATGCATCCAGATCAAATGCCCATCAGGGCGTTCAATCACGGGGCGTCCCAAGCGCTCATTGAAGCGTGCTGCATCTTCTTTGCCACGCTTCAGGCGTTTTTTTAGGTACATCGAAATAAGCGGTGCACCGATGGATGTTGCGAGGCGGTAAAGCGATAAGATCATTTTGCACGCTCAATAGGTGCCGCAGGTTCAACCGGATCACGCCCAATATAGATATCAGCATTGTAGGTTAGCGTGTTCATCTGTTCTTCAAGGCGTTCTTGCAGGGCGGCCAATGCCTGTTGATCCGCATCCTTTGGAACAACCATTGGTTCTCCCCATTGAATGACGCCACGTGAGAATGGATACGCGAGTAAGAAGCGATCCCAAGACCCAAAACATTTCCCTCGCTTCACGCTGAAGGTAATAGGAACGATTGGCAGGCCGGATAATTTGGCAAGGCTCATAACACCTGTAGAAATGCGCATCCGTGGACCGCGGGGGCCGTCAGGCGTAATGCCAACGTACTCTCCGGCTTTCAAGCTTCGGAGTGCATTGCGTAGAGCAGCTGTGCCGCCTTTGGATGTTGATCCTGTGATATGATCGATCCCTACATGCTTAACTGTGTTGGCGATAAGCGCGCCATCGCGATGGGCACTGATTAACATCTTGAGCGGTTTTTCTCGCTGCCAGCCGAACGTCGACATCAATAACCGCCCGTGCCAAAGGCATACAATGCACGGTTTCCCAGCATTATAAAGCTTATCGATATTCTCTTTGCCCTTTATTTCCCATCGGCCACTATACCATGCTAGGCGCATATACTGCGCTGCGAGCCAGCAAGCAGAGAACATCACTGCATCGCTTTTTAAAATTTTATTTATCAGAACTTTAAACGCACGCACGAGGGCTCAGCCTTTTTCAATGCTTATTGAATCTTCAGCCTCAGCAGCAAATTGTAATGCGTACAGTTTATCATAGGCACCACCTTTTGCGATAAGCTCGCTATGCGACCCCGTCTCAATGATCCGTCCGTCCTGAATAACGTGTATGACATCTGCATCAATGATGGTTGAAAGGCGGTGTGCGATAACAAGGGTCGTACGGTTTTTCATCAAATGATCCAAGGCGTCCTGAACGTGACGCTCAGACTCTGTATCCAATGACGATGTGGCTTCATCTAATAACAAAATTGGTGCGTTCTTGAGGATCGCACGGGCAATGGCTAGTCGCTGGCGCTGACCTCCGGAGAGTTTCAATCCGCGCTCTCCAACCATTGTATCGAAGCCATGCGGCAACTCTTTAATGAAATCAAGAGCCGCAGCGTGTTGAGCGGCGTTGGTAATTTCTTCTTCAGATGCATCGAGCTTACCATACGCAATGTTGGCACGAACGGTGTCGTCGAAGAGGGTGACTTCCTGACTTACCAACGAAATGTTGGCATACAGGCTTTCGAACGTTGAATCCCGGACATCCATGCCGTCAATCGTAATGGTGCCTTCATCAACGTCATGAAAGCGGGGAATAAGGTTTAAAATCGTAGATTTTCCAGCACCCGATGGCCCGACCAATGCAACCGTTTTGCCGGCAGCGATGTGCATATCAATCTGTTTCAACGCAGGTTGATCTTCTGACCCGTAAGAGTACCGAACTTGATCAAGTTTTATCGTCCCCGCGACGGGCACAGAAAGCGGCTTTGCGTCTGGTCGTTCCTGAATACCGCTTTCGGTATCCAGAAGTGCGAATAGGCGTTGCGCCCCGGCGAGGCCCTCTTGCAGAGATGCATTTAAATTAGCCAATCGCTTCATCGGCTCGTACGCCAACAGCAATGCTGTGATGAATGAAAAGAATGAACCGGGATCCAGGTTGTCGTGGATCACCCGGTATCCGCCATACATGATGACGATGGCGACAGCTATGCCGCCCAAAGTTTCCATGATGGGGCTGGATGCGGCACGGATGCGGGCAGATTTTATCGTTAGTTTGAAAATACGCTCGACTAAAACAGAAACGCGGCTGGTTTCATAGGCTTCCATGCCATACGCTTTTACAACGCGGATACCTTGAAAACTCTGATCCAGTATCGCAGTAAACATCCCCATTTCTTCTTGCGTGTTTGCCGTGACTTTGCGGGTTCGTCTGCCCAGGCGCACAATTGGATAGATGGCTACTGGGAATACAAGAAAGGCAATGGCAGCTAATTCCCAGTCCTGGATAAACATTACCGCGACGAGGCCGATGAGCGACATAAGGTCCTTGCCGAACCCTGTGAGGGCGTTCGACACGGCAACGCGCATATGATTGACGTCGATCAAGAATCGCGACACCAAGCGGCCAGATGAAATTGAATGGAAAAAGCCTAAATCCATACTGATGAGATGTCGGTATAGGCGTGTTTGGTTGTCAGCAACGATACGCAAACCAACAAATGCCATCAGAACGGATTGCCCATAGCTGGCGAAACCTTTGGCAATGAAAGTGACCAAGACTGCGCCAGAAACCCAGAAAAGCATGTCCTCATTCTTGGCGATGAAGACATCGTTGACGATAGGTTCCATTAAATAGGCGGATAAGGCCGTTGTTGCGGAAACAATGGCCATGCAGAACAAGGCTAGCGCAAGTTGCGGCCAATAATGGCGCAGGTTGTCGCGCGCCAGACGCTTTATCAGAAGGCCTGTCGGTACGTGCTGATGCGTTTCGATTTCGTAGTTATTTTCCAAGGCTTTGCGCCCCATGTTGCAACCGCGCGGACAATACCACGCTAAATCGCTGGGGCCAATGCGCGAGGATGCGAATTCATGAGCCTATTTTCCCGCAATTGTCATGCCGTCGACGCGAAGTGTCGGGGCGTTTGTTGCGTACTTAAAGGTAAGATCATCCGCAGGCGTCATGTTCTTAAACATGTCCTTGAGATTGCTGGCGATCGTGATTTCGTTCACAGGATATGCGATTTCGCCATTCTCTATCCAAAACCCACCGGCACCCCTTGAGTAATCACCGGTGACGCCATTCACGCCCATGCCGATTAATTCAGTGACATAGAAGCCATTATCAATCGCACCGATCAAATCTTCTTTTGATACATTGCCTGCAGCCATGTGAACGTTTGTCGTTGATGGGCTTGGCGGCCCGCCCGTACCGCGCGATGCGTGGCCTGTTGTTTCCAGCCCTAACTGTCGGGATGTGGCTAGATCAAGAATCCAGGTTGTCAGGATACCACCATCAATAATATTGCGTGCCTTAGTCGCGACCCCCTCGCCGTCAAAGGGTTTGGAGCGTAACCCACGCTTTCTAAGAGGATCGTCAACGATCACGATATTCTCGCCAAAGACCTGGCCATTCATCATGTCTGCCAAGAAGGTCGTGCCGCGCGCCACTGATTGCCCGTTGATTGCACCCGTAAAATGCCCCACCAACGATGATGCAACGCGAGGTGCGTAAACAATAGGGACTTGCGCACTGTCTACCTTGCGTGGATTTAAGCGCTTAATCGTGTTTTCGCCGGCTTGCGCGCCAATCTTTGCGGGATCATCCAGATCGCTTAGCCAAACAGCAGATGTGTAATCGTAATCTCGCTCCATCATGGTACCTTCACCAGCAACGACGCTTACCCCTAATGAGAAACGCGATCCTTGCCGCATGCCGTTGAACCCGTTGGTGCCCGCGAGATACACGATGGACTTCCCAAAGCTGATTTCTGCACCTTCAGAATTGGTGATGCCATTGACGGCGCGTGCCGCATCTTCGCAGGCTTGCGCCATTTCAATCATTTGTTCGGCACTGGGCTCGCTTGGATCGAATTCATCCAGGTCAGGAATGTCTGTTGCAAGCTGGTCTGGATCGGCGAGACCCGCGTAGGCATCTTCTGGAACTGCA
>CAWUWH010000178.1:0-3617 GCA_963926035.1 uncultured Rhodospirillales bacterium | reverse complement strand
TGAGCAAAGATAATCGTCATCCCCGCGAAAGCGGGGACCCATCTTAACAGCCTTAGAACGAGATGCCCGTTTTCGCGGGGAAAACGTGCTTTTATTTAACCGCAGCCAATTCTAATTCAGGGTCTATTTATCAAGCAATCGTGTAGAGGCCTCTTCGACCACACGTTCGAGATGGGCCATGAATACCTTGCGCGGCATAGCACCGGCCATCACTGGATCGAGCACTTCGAGTGTAATCGTGCCCGGGCTGACCAAAAATTTACGGCGTCCCCAATATTTCCCAGAGTTCAACGCAATTGGAACCACAGCTACACCATCAGGCATTTGCTGATAAACGGCTGCGACACCAGGGTGATATCGTAATTGTTCCCCAGGCGCTGTCCGCGTTCCTTCTGGAAAGATGATGACCTGACGACCTTTCACGAATCGATCCACGCACGCCGTAACCATATGACGCAAAGCCTTCGCGCCAGCATGTCGGTCTACCGAAACATGCTCAACCCTTCTATTGTACCAACCCCAAAAAGGGATCTTCATCAGTTCCTGTTTCAATATGTACTGCGGATCTTCCAGGATCACATACATAATGAACGTGTCCCAGATCGATTGGTGCTTCGATGCGATCAAGATGGGGCCGTTGGGGATTTTTTCCAGACCGACGAAGCGGACATCGATGCCCGCAACCACACGCATCAACCACACAGCCCCTTTCGACCAATAACGGAACATACGCTGCAGCGCTTTGCGCGGAAAAGGCAGTAATATCCATCCAATTAGCAGGACAAAAATGAACCAGCTAAAAAATAAAATATTGTACGCGAGTGACCGAATATAAATCATGTGCCGTCTTTACTTTGCATTGCCGGTGAGCCGCCAAGATCGAGAACCTTCACGTGATGACGCAATGACGCAACGATGTACTTGTTATACTCTGTTACCGTTAGCGCCATGGTGCCGGGCCATGCCCACCATTTATCTTGCTTCACGTGCATAGGAAATACGGGGTGCGGCTCGATCTCGATGTCTGGCATCGCATCCTGGAATTCCAGTAAGCTTCGCGGCATGTGATAGGCGGCGGTGACGAGACGCAGTGACGTATACTCGCGCATACGCATCCAGTTCTTCGTTTCGAGTGCGTTCTCTATCGTATCGACCGCGTTACCAATACTTATTCTGTTCTCAATATCCTCAGGGCGTTGTTTTAATATCGCCAGGAGCTGACGCACATCAACACCCCCATAAACACCAGAGATAAATAAGTGTTCGGCGCGTTCACCCAATAAAAGGTCGAGGCCCGCCCTGAGGCGGCCACTGCCACCCGTTAATACAACAATGGTGTCAGTTTGCTTATGTGCAGCGTCCACGCGGTCTGGGATTTTCGCAGCAAAGGTGAAAAGTCCCGCGCCCCAAGAGATCAGCAAGATCAGGGAAAAGTTCACAATGCTTTTGAGCCAAGGGGTCCGACGGGCGTGTCCGAGATAACGCATCTAGAGCATCCGTGCCAATGATCTGAGCACTGTTGAGCGTGCTGTCGTCATCGCAAGACCTGCGACGCATAAAGGAATAATCGCAAAAATCGCCCATTCAATGGGTCCAAACGAAAGATCAGGCAGGGCCGCTTCTTCCAAACTTTCGGCCAAAGTTCCAACCAGATAAAGCGCTGGCAATCCAAGCGCCATACCGATGAGCCCGCCCTTCAGACCCAGCATCATCGCACGCGCCGCGAACTGACCCGCGATGTAACTATCTTGCGCCCCAATCAAGTGGAGAACCTCAATCGCTTCCTTATGAATAGACAAGCCCGTACGCGTCGTGAAGATCACCGTGCCCATCGTCGCCAAGGCAATAAATACGAGGATTGCCATCGCAATGAATTCAACCGTCCGAATGAGATTGACCAGGCGTTGTAGCCAAATTCGGTGATCATCGACCGTGGCATCAGGTACGCGCGCCTGCAGCGTTCTGGTGAAGTCCTTAATATCAAACTGCGCTTCATCTGCCAAACCAACATCAATCAGCTTGGGGAGCGGCAAGTCATTCACATTTGCAGACGAACCTAGCCAAGGCTCAAGCAACGTCATCATGTGCTCTTCTTCTATGATCACATAGCGTTCGATGCCTGATGCGGCTGCAATGACGTTGAGCACTTCTTGGAGGTTGTTTTGATCCCTCGCCGGGTCTTCGGTCGCGGTGATTTGTACCGTCAGCGTGCCGCCGACGCCCTGATCCCAGCGCGCGGCTGTCGCGTTAAGAACTAAAATGCCACCAATCGCCAGAACAGCCAGAAAAACCATAAAGGCAATAAGCCAGGGCAAGAAGCGGCTGTGCGCATCATTATCAAGGGGCAGATCGGATCTTTTGACGCCTAGCATGCCTGAGACCTAAAGAAAATTTTCAATGCCGGGCGGATCGGCATCATCTAAATCATCATCAATACGAGTCTGGCGCGGCGGCACAACAGCCTGAACCGATTCGCGCGATTCGCGCCATTCACGTGCCGGAGACATATTTCCACTCCCCGCAATCATAGATAATGACCCTTCGTCGAGGCGCATCAAGGGGTGTCCTAGACGATCAACAAGGGCCATATTGTGGGTAGCGGCAACAATCGTCGTACCTAACCTATTCAATTCTTCGAACAGATGCATCAGACGTAATGCCATCGTGTCATCGACATTTCCAGTCGGCTCGTCAGCAAGTAAAAGCTTTGGACGCGCGATCACAGCACGTGCGATCGAGACACGTTGCTGCTGCCCGCCCGATAATGTAGGTGGACGTGACTTCATGTGATCTTTAAGGCCAACCCATTCTAATAGCTCGGTAACATGTCGCGTTACATCAGCTTCCTTGATCCCCGCAACACGTAGTGGCAGTGCCACGTTATCAAACGTGCTCAAATGCCCAAGAAGCCTAAACTCTTGAAAAACAACACCAATTTGACGCCTCAATGCGGGAAGTTTTGGCCTCTGCGTTGTCGCGATATCGCTGCCAAATAATGAAATTAATCCGCGCGATGGCTTTAAGGCCAGGTACATCAGCTTCAACAGCGATGATTTACCGGCACCACTTTCACCCACGAGGAAATGAAATGACCCTGGCGCTAGAGAAAATGTCACGTCTTGCAGCACTTCCGGACCCAGTCCGTAGCGCAAACCAACATTCTCAAATCGAGCAATTGATCCTTTTGACAACCCTGACACCTTAGGTCCTTACAAGGGGGGACGTTCGAAAGCCGACGCCATACATGCATAACAATGCCATGTTGAGGGCGTCTCCGTCCAGCATTGGCGTCTCAATTGATATGCATAATCATTTGATTTGCTGTACGCGCCTGCTTGCACGCTGAAATGTGAGCGCTTATAAACGTTAAAGTCTTAAACTGGCCGGTCGTACATGTATATATCCTGCCCAAACTGCGCGACGAGATATAACGTCACTCCAGCCCAAATCGGGCCGCAGGGTAAGTCTGTCAAATGCTCGAATTGTGCGAACACATGGCACCAGATGCCTGTCGCAGATCCACCACCGCCACCAATGGTACCGCAAGGCGCGGCCGCCCAACAATACGCACCGCCACCTCCACAAGCACAACCAGGCGCGTATCCTTACCCGCCGCC
>CAWUWH010000177.1:0-11639 GCA_963926035.1 uncultured Rhodospirillales bacterium | reverse complement strand
GCTCTAAGCCGTTTTGCCAGCGAAGCTTGATATCATGTTACATGCTTTGCGCTGCAAGAATATTCTTACAGAAACGAGGTTGCCGGACGCCACTCATTTAATGGCAGCAGGTAAGTCTTCAGCGACTGGGATAACTCTTGGTGTTTGTCCCTTCCTCACTAAGCAGGGTGTTGCCTCTGAAGCTGACTACAAACGTCATGCAGCGCTCAAAGGTCAGTGGATGTATCATGCGCAAATCGGGTGGCGTGACCCTGATCTTACCATACGGAATATCGCTGAGATATAGAATAGCATCGAAGTGGCGGGTGGATATGTCGATCGTTACGGTATTTGCCTAGATTGGAATATGGGGTATCCACCTGATGAGCGTGAAGGTCGCGCTCGTGGTACGGGGCTCATTTTACGTAGCGATGATGATTTTACGTTAATTGCAAATTCATCGAACGGCGCGGCACATTTTGATGATTTCGTTATCGGAATGCCCGCTGTAGTCGAGAATATAACGGCGGCATTACGTGCTGGGGCTACAAGTATTGGAAACTTGGGCCAGTATTTTACATTTCGACTTCCAGATTGTGACGATGATGTGATGATTACATCAAAGACCGTGGAGGCAATTTCAATTTGTGAGGCTATGCCCTCAGAAATTATTATTCATTCAAATATGGATGATGGTTTTGCGGTGCGATTCTCTGACCTTGCCTGCGCACTTGGTGCGGCCTTATTAGAGAAGCATATCGTCGAAGAGTTGCTTGGAGCGCGTATTGGGCATTGTTTTGGGCATACGTTTTCGAATTTGGTATCGCGGCAAGCATTCCACCTCGCACTCAATAAAATCACGCAAACACCGGGCACAATGATCTATGGCAATACAACGGCTTTCTGAGAATGAAGCTGAGAGTTATGCTGCTTTAGCAGCTTACCTGAGCGCTGATATGGCACCATTACATTGGGCGCCAAGTGAACTTGCTCTAATACCAAAACCTGATAAGGAAGCGCGAAGAATCCCAACTGCAAACAAAATTATTGATGCACATTTGTTCTCGCACAAACTGGCTGAACGACTTGAAGCCACATGGGATGATGAACCGCCATCTCATATTTCGAAACTCGCAGACCAGTTAGTGGAAAATGGTAAATTATTTTTTGATAATACAATGCTCAGCATATCTTTGCTTGGGTACAATACAGAAGATCCATTTGAAATGTTATTGGCACTCAGACGGATTGGCGCAGCCGAACTGGGACGCGCATTTGGCCCGGGTAAAATAGACGTAAATAGCTATTGCGGCCGAGCACCTGTTGTAACGTCGAGTGTCGTGTATGAGATATCTGAACAGGCTCAACGCGTCGTTGATGGTATTTAAAGTGACGTACGTGAACGATTATCTCAACAACAGCCACGTATTTTCCTCGTAACCACTGATGTACACGAGTATGGCAAACGGCTGGTCGAGCAAGTCCTGAATAAACTTGGTATGGACGCTGTTGATGGTGGTATTAGCGTGGACCCAGATGATCTAGTGCAACAAGCAATCGAGACAAATGCAGATGTGATTGCTCTCAGCACGTATAATGGGATCGCAGAGAGTTATATAGATCGCTTGGTAAATGAAACTGCCAAATCAGGACAATCTTTCGAAGTTTTTGTTGGAGGTCGACTAAATTCAGTGCCGGATGGGTCAAACACGGGGCTGCCTGTCGATATTGAAAAAATATTGGCTGCGAAAGGTGTTGTTGTATGCGGATATGTCGAAGACATGCTGAATAAACTGTCAGCTACTGCAACGGAGGAAGTATAGGGTGAAGATTGGTATTCTTGGTGTTGGGCATCTTGGTGGTGCACTTGCGGAAGGGTATACAAATGCGGGCATGGTCAGCGATGTAATTCTCTCGCCTAGAGGGCGCGAGCGCTCAACGTTACTTCGAAGCATCCATGGATTTGAAGTTGCAAAAGATAATGTTGCACTGGTACGTGCTTGTGATGTCGTAATCGTCTCGATACGCCCTGATGCGGTGATTAGCTCCATTCAAATGTTGCCCTGGCGAGAAGGGCAGGTGCTGATTTCGGCTGCTGATGGAATTACGACGGGATCATTACGTGGCGCTGTGGCCCTTGCGGACGTGGTGCATTCAATGCCGGTGCTCGCAAGTGCCCTCAATCAAAGTGCAGTTCCGATTTATCCTGAGAATCAGATAGCAATAAAGGCGCTTGCGCCGCTAGGTTACGTCACATCCATTAAGAGCGAAGACGCATTCTCATCAGTGAGTGCGCTGGGTGCTTGGTTCGGCTGGCTGTTCGCGCTTGTCGGTAGTAAAGCCGATGACTTAATTGAAGCTGGGGTTGATAAGCAGACGGTACGGAAAGTTGCAGCGGATATGATGCGGGCAGCTGGCGCAATGATTGCTGATCGACCTGATTGTGACCCTCATGATACTCTGAAAAATTTCGCGACACTGGGGGATTACCGAGGTTGGATTAAAAACGCTTAAAGATGCGAATGCGTTTGAGCCTTGGGGGGCGGCAATGGATGCCGTAATGAAAAAACTTCAGACGTTGGGCCGTTCTTGAGCTAGAACGGCTTTGCGTCGAGCCCGCTTCTCGCGTCCTATACGTCGCCGTCGGCGGATATATTTCAAAGATAAGGTATAGCTTATCCAAGCACCAAATATCGCAAATGGCAGACATCCCAATGCCATTGCAATACCAATTTCCTGCGCCAAAAGTCCGAGCAAATCGATTGAAGTTTGCCAAATACCAGCGCCGTCTACGAATGCCTGATCCCAAGAGCCTAAAAATGTCTCATACCCAGTTATATTGTCCCAGCGCCCAAGGATAATTTGTCCTGTGGCATAGAAGACGTAATAGATAGGCAGCATTGTGAAAACGTTGGTGACCCAGGTCCAAGCGCAAGAGATGACAAGGCTGAAATGTAAGCTTTTTGCAGGCTTTAAAATGAGCCACGTCATAAAACATGAATACATTTGAATGCCGACGAGTGGCGTAAGCGCCCAAAACATGCCAACCGCAACTCCGCGGGCATCATATTCGGAGGAATGTGGACTGCGACGTAGAGGTATCAGCAACTTGAGGTGTAGAAGGCGATTCATATTTTCCATGATACTTCTTTTGATTTGCGTCGCTGCACCCATGGTCTTCCCTTAAGTCGAATTTTGTCGTGTGTTCGTTTGAACCAGATGATGCCAGAAAATTCAGCGTGTTCAATATCGCGAATGGATTGATCACCAGTTCGTTATGATAATTTAGATCACAACTCAATGACGCAATTATGTGTTCCACTCTATGCGTTGTGTCCGTTATGATCACAATCGATTGGGGGGTCTGGTGTCTATCAATGTTGTTCGTGTTTTTGTCCCATTTGCTCTCGGGTATCTGCTGTCTTATCTGCTTAGAGTCGTCAATGCGGTCATCGCTCCATCCTTGATTGAAGATTTAGGTCTCAGTGCATCTGATTTAGGATTGCTGACCAGCACCAATTTGTTCGCTTTCGCAGCCTTTCAAATTCCTCTTGGCGTTTTACTTGATCTGTATGGTCCAAGAAAAACTGAATCTGTCCTGCTCATTATTGCAGCGATTGGCACAGCAATGTTCGCAATGGCAGGGTCATTGGCAATGCTGACTTTGGGGCGTGCTTTAATTGGACTGGGAACGTCAGCATGTTTGATGGCAGCATTCACAGCATATGCCCTTTGGCTTTCAAAAGATAAGCTGCCGACAGTGAACTCTTATCAAATGGTTGCAGGTGGTATTGGCGCATTAGTTGGAACGACGCCCATAGAATATCTTGAAACGATCACCGGATGGCGAGGGGTGTTTTGGGTGTTAACAGCCGTAGCCGTTTTCATGGCTGCTATGGTTTACTTCGTTGTGCCGCAGCGTAAAGACACCAAGCCATCAGATGAAAGCTGGTCTGACGCGATATCTGGCGTCAAACGAGTCTTTACGAGTCCATTGTTTTGGCGTGTGGCGCCGCTTTGCGTGACATCGCAAGCAGCCTTCCTTGGTATTCAAAGCCTTTGGTTAGGCCCCTGGTTATATGATGTTTTAAAGCTGGATGCTGGTGCAACGGCAGATGCGTTATTCTGGGTCGCTGCTGCAATGGTCATGAGCTATATATTCTTGGCATGGATGACAAATTTTTTTGGTGACCGCGGGGTTGGTGCGATCAAAATTTCGGTCACAGGCATGGTGATTTTCTTAATTGTCCAAGGTTTGATCTTTGCTGAGGTTGTTCCTGTAACTGTTGTTACGTGGATGATCTGGGCCTTTACGGCAACGTATGGAATCGTTTGTTATGCAGGCCTGACGCAGAGGTTTCCAATCGCACTCGCAGGTCGCGTAGTGACGGGTATCAATGTTCTCGCATTCTTTTCAGCATTTCTGGTGCAATGGGGCGTTGGTTTGATTATCGATCTTTGGCCTATGACAGAAAATGGGGGCTTCCATCCGGATGGATATTGATGGGCATTTGATCTCATCGCAGCCGTTCAACTCGTCGCATTCGTATGGTTTCTATCATTTAGAAACGAGCGGGTAGCTGATAGTCACGTGTGACTGGGCCATCTTTTTCATAGCCACGGACAAGTAATTTTCCCTCCATGGCGTTGGCGACCACAGCAATCCGCGTTGTTTCGTTCAGTATTGGATCGGTAACCCAATCAAAACCATTGGGTATTTTATCTCGCATGCTTTCCATCAGTGCTAATCGGTCAGTGCTTTGATGGCCGCGCCCATGACCTGGGACATCGCGCTGTAACCAATGATTTGCGCATGATGTTGGGCTCTCATGAACACTCGCAGCGTTTTCTTCACGCTCTATCAAGCATGCTTGATTGGGGGCTGTTCCACTTAGCGTAAAGAACGCCGGAATGGCTAATGGTGTTTCAGTAAGAAGCTCTTTGGCTTCGTCATAGGTTGCGCAGGTATCAAAAACACGGCGCAGAAGGTGTGTAGGTGGTGGCGCTTTGCGCGTTAATAATCGGCCTCTATTGATACCCCAATCAACCCAGCAAGACCTTGTCCATTTTCTGAAAGGCGGTTGGTTTATTGCTGCAGAAAAACGACCTGGTGCCATGGCCGTAACGACACCCGAGAACCCAGGCCATGTCACATTAAAATAAGATCCTGCTTTACCTTTGAATTTGGCGACCACAATCGTTTCACCAAGACCGTCCAGCGGCCAATCTAGCGTACGCAGCATCCGGCTCCCATTTCCAGATGGGTCTGGGCAAGCACCAGTGGTGCAACTCCACTCATAGGACATATTCAACAACCAAGCACCGCCGCGACCAGCTTCTTGCGCCACGCTGTCGATTTCGGCGGTAAGGGCATCATTCTGCCGCTTAAGCCATGTCTTAGACACGAAGTCGCCGATCCCAATGGCCAGAGACCCGTAATGTTCACGACCTGCTGTTATAATCGCTTGGAAACGACTTGCTTCGGCGCGGGCAACGTCTAGCGCGCCAAATTGTGTGGCGTCGACAAACGGAATATCGACAAGAACGGGGCCTTGATCTGAGTTTGTATTCATAATGTATCTTTATACCCGCCAGATATTGCAAAGTCATGAAAAGGAAATGTGTTTGTGGGCTTTAAAAATCCGTATTCAAGAGTATGATCGGCCCGCTTCTATAGGAGATTAAGCATGATTCCGCGTTACAGCCGACCTGATATGACCGCTATATGGGATGCATCTAATAAATTCCGAATTTGGTTCGAGATTGAGGCGCACGCATGTGACGCCCTTGCTGACATTGGGGTTATCCCAGAAGAGGCAGCTGCGGCTGTCTGGACCAATGGTGACAAGCCTTATACTGCAGAGCGTATTGAGCGGATTGATGCCATTGAGCGTGAAACCAAGCATGATGTGATCGCGTTTACGACTGAACTTGCCGAACAAGTTGGTGAAGAAGCCCGGTTTGTTCACCAGGGTATGACATCATCGGATGTTTTGGATACGTGCCTCTCCGTTCAAATGATGCAAGCGGCTGATATTCTTCTCGCTGATATTGATGGTTTGCTCGAAGCGCTTAAAAGACGGGCTTTCGAGACCAAATTAATGGTGTGCATGGGCCGATCACACGGCATTCATGCAGAGCCAACGACGATGGGGCTTAAGTTCGCGCGTTTCTTTGCGGAATTTTCCAGAAACAAAGTGCGTCTTGAAGCGGCCAGGGCAGATATTGCCACTTGTGCAATCTCAGGTGCCGTTGGTACATTTGCAAACATTGACCCGCGCGTTGAAGAGCATGTTGCAGAAAAGCTTGGCCTATCTCCTGAACCAATCTCAACACAGGTTATTCCTCGTGATCGTCACGCCCAGTATTTTGCAACATTGGGCGTCATTGCCAGCTCGCTAGAGAACGTTGCAGTCGAGATTAGGCATCTACAGCGTACGGAAGTTCGTGAAGCTCAAGAATATTTTGCGCCGGGCCAAAAGGGCTCGTCTGCAATGCCGCACAAGCGGAACCCAATTTTGACTGAGAACATCACGGGGTTGGCGCGGATTGTTCGTGCAGCTGTCGTACCTGCACTTGAGAACGTTGCTTTATGGCATGAGCGGGATATCTCACATTCATCTGTTGAAAGAATGATTGGTCCTGATGCTACGGTGACATTGGATTTTGCTTTGGCGAGATTGACCAGCGTTATCGATAAGCTGGTTGTGTATCCTGATAATATGTTGGGCCATATGAATGCGTTTGGTGGCATCCATGATGCGCAGCGCGTCCTGCTATTCTTAACTCAAAACGGTACGAGCCGTGAAGACGCATACAAAATTGTCCAAAGGAATGCGATGCGAGTTTGGAAAAGTTTTGGTATTGATCAGGATAATCCTGACACGCCACCGGTATTGAATGATATTGAAAAAGAAGCCGCCAATCACGATAACCGATTGGCGTTCTTCCTCAGTAATGACCCGGAGCTTGCAAAATTACTACCTGCTGACGATCTAAAGCGATTGCTCGAAAAAGATTCGATCAGCTACCACACAGCACGGGTCGATGATATTTTCGCCCGTGTGTTTGGTTCCTAAGCTCAGTCTAGATTTCTGCTTTGATCTGATCGATGGCGACGCTCTCAAGCTCGCCAATCTTCGCACGCACCTGATCTTCAGTTACGGGAGCTGAGTGCTTTTCAATGTCGCTCATGACTTTGCGCATGACATCTTCAATGCCAGGTTCATCCAAATCAGAGATGACAACTTCTTTCGCATAGGCATTAGCTGCATCACCTGTCAGGCCAAAGATCTCAGCGAGCCAAAGGCCAAGTAGCTTATTTCGACGGCTTTCCACCTTGAATAATAGTTGCTGATCAAGTTCGAACTTAAGCTCTTCACCCTTTTTGCGTTTAGAAAAAGAATCGGCCATTGGATGGCTCCCTAAATGTTATGTTTTGTTAGGATATAGATAGTCTGCTCATCCAATTCTCGCAAGCTGTGCATGACTGGTTTGTCTGCCAAGTAGGGGTTATATTCAGATTATGTGTACCGTTATCATTCATCGTGCGCCAAAGGCGCCTTGGCCAGCTCTTATCGCAGCTAACCGCGACGAAATGTCAGGCCGTCCATGGCGTCCGCCAGCCCGCCATTGGGACGATCATCCTCATATTATCGCGGGCATTGATGAAGAAGCAGGCGGTACTTGGATGGGTGTTAATGATGATGGCGTCCTGGCGGCGGTTTTAAATCGTCCAGGGTCTCTGGGCCCAGCTGAGGGTAAGCGATCTCGAGGTGAATTACCGTTAGAAGCGTTAAGCCATTCTGAAGCGAAAGAGGCAGCCGAAGCATTGGCGCATTTAGATGGACGTGCCTACCGAGGTTTTAATCTTGTGATTGCAGATGCGTTAGATGCGTTTTGGCTTCGTTCAACCGGCGATGTTTCAACGATCGAGGCCCATATCATCCCACCTGGTCTTTCCATGGTGACGACTAATGATATGAACGATCATTCTTCGTTACGAATTTCACGCTATTTGCCACAATTCCAAGCTGCAGATACGCCAGATCCAGATCATGATGACTGGTCTGCATGGTCAGAATTGATTGCGAGCCGGCAAGCTGATGATGAAATGAGTGGACGAGGCGCTATGACAGTCGGAAGCCAAGAAGGCTTTGGAACTGTTTGCTCATCACTGATTGCGTTGCCGGGGCCTGACAGATTTGGCAAAAAGCCTAAATGGCTTTTTGCAGACGGGCCTCCGGATATCACATCCTTTAAACCCATATCATTTGAATAAGCTGCATCAGATTAATACGTCAGGTAAGACTTAAGCAGCACCCATATACTCTGGCAGCCATCGCTCATTCTGGCTTTTAAGCTTCCCAACGCTGATCACTTCGCCATTTGAGAGTTTGAGGTCCTTACCGCCGACGTGACCAATCTTGGAAGCATGGACTCCAGCTGCCATCGCCTTACTCACAACAGCCTCTGGATCGTTAGTTGATATGATATATCGCCCTTGATCCTCACCAAACAGCCATGCGTGTGCGGAAATGTCACCATTATCGACGTCAATTTCAGCTCCAATACCACCGCCCATAGCCATCTCTGCAACACTTACCAATATGCCACCGTCCGAGATGTCATGGCAGGCACTGACAAGGCCTGAGATGATGACATCGCGAACAAAATCACCGTTTAGTCTCTCAAGTGCGAGATCAACCGGGGGTGGAGGACCATCTTCGCGATCATGGAGTTCGCGAATATATACACTCTGGCCTAAATGACCCTTCGTGTCGCCAATGAGGATTAGCGTTTCTCCCTCATGCGTCAAACCTAAACCGATAGCCTGATTGTAGTCAGACAGTAATCCAACGGCGCCAATCGTGGGTGTAGGCAAAATAGCTTGGCCATTGGTTTCGTTGTATAGCGAGACATTGCCTGACACGACAGGGAAGTCGAGTGCCAAGCAGGCTTCGCGCATACCTTCAATACAACCCACAAATTGCCCCATGATTTCTGGCTTCTCTGGATTACCGAAGTTCATGTTGTCCGTAATGGCAAGTGGCGTTGAACCTGTTGCAGTCAAGTTGCGATATGCCTCGGCGACCACTTGTCGGCCACCTTCAACGGGATTGGCCTTGCAGTAACGAGGGGTGCAATCTGATGTTGCAGCCAAGCCTTTCTGGGTGCCGTGAACGCGAACAAGCGCTGCGTCAGCGCCACCTGGCCTGCCGATGCCGAGCGTGTCACCCATGACCATGTGGTCATACTGTTCCCAGATCCAACGTTTTGACGATAAGCCGGGGCAACTAATGAGTGTTTCTAACGCAGTCATCAGGTTCGTTGGCGCTGGGATATCACTGGCGCTTAGCGGTTCAGGATCAGGCGTGCGAACCCATGGACGATCATATTCTGGAGACGCTAAAGCAAGAGGATCAATTGGAAGGTCCGCAACTATCTCGCCTTTATGACGAAGGACCATATGGCCGCTATCCGTCAAATGGCCAACAACCGCAAAATCCAATTCCCATTTGTCAAAGATCTTTCGTGCATCTTCTTCACGGCCAGGTTTCAAGACCATCAGCATGCGCTCTTGGCTCTCAGACAACATCATTTCATATGCGGTCATATTCTCTTCGCGCTGAGGTACATGGTCGAGGTCGAGTTCTACGCCCATGCCGCCTTTGGATGCCATTTCAAATGATGAAGACGTAAGGCCTGCTGCACCCATATCCTGAATGGCGACGATCATATCGGTCGACATGAGCTCCATGCAGGCTTCAATGAGTAGCTTTTCAGTAAATGGGTCGCCGACTTGAACTGTTGGGCGCTTTTCTTCGTTATCTTCAGAAAATTCTGCAGAAGCCATTGTTGCGCCATGGATGCCATCACGGCCGGTTTTTGATCCAACATAGACAATCGGATTGCCAAAACCAGATGCCTCTGAATAGAAAATCTTATCCGTATCTGCGATGCCTACAGTCATAGCGTTAACAAGAATATTCCCATTATAGCTCTCGTGGAATTCACATTCGCCACCAACAGTCGGAACACCGACGCAGTTGCCATATCCACCGATACCCGCAACAACACCTGAAACAAGGTGCTGTGTTTTTGGATGGTTGGGGCTCCCGAATCGCAGGGCGTTTAAGTTACATACAGGTCTAGCACCCATGGTAAATACATCACGCAGGATGCCACCAACCCCTGTTGCAGCACCTTGATAAGGTTCGATATAGGACGGATGATTGTGGCTTTCCATTTTGAAAATAGCTGCCTGACCATCACCAATATCCACAATGCCAGCGTTCTCGCCAGGCCCACAAATCACTTGAGGCCCTTCTGTTGGTAATGTTTTAAGCCATTTTTTAGAGGATTTGTATGAGCAATGCTCTGACCACATCACCGAGAAAATACCCAATTCGGTCAGATTTGGTGTCCGCCCGTCGAGGATTTCGAGGATCTTTGTGTATTCTTCATCAGATATGCCATGCTCGGCGATGACTGCAGGGGTGATTTCACTCAAGAGTTTATCCCTCAATTAAATGGCGACCGTTGCCCGTTTCATAGCAAATGAGAGCATGGGGATACACACCTTTAATACAGAACGTATAAATTCGTGGTCGCTTTGCCCCGGGTTTGCCTCGATTTTGCCACAAACCCCTTGATGCAAAATACAAAATGTGTGATTCTCAACCCATAAGAATAGGTTGTTTGGAGATCCTCATGCGGGCAAAAGCCTCTGGATTCGCGGTTGTAGTTGCGCTAGCTAGTGTTAGCGCAGGGTCTGCTATTGCCGCAAGCTGTGACATTCGACCTGATAAAGCTGCGTTTCATGTCCGTGCACTTCAAACAGAGTTAGTGGTTGCAGCCCTCATGTGTGATGCGCGACCGCAATACAATAACTTTGCCAAGAAATTTCAAAATACACTTGTTGATCATGGTCACGCACTCAGACAGCTATTTCGGTTGAGCCATGGTGCTGGTGCTGAAAAAGCATTGAATTCTTATGTAACGACACTTGCTAACCGCGCGTCGCAGCGTTCAATTTCAAAACGTTCTCATTATTGCGAACGCACATTAAGAACATTTATAGCGCTCAAGCATATGAAGCCACGTGAATTGGCATCATTTTCAATGAAACGCCCTGCTGGTGATGTTGATGTGCCAAGTTCCTGCCGCCCAGGACTTATCTCGGTAGATAAAACCAAGTAACTCAAGGGCTTTAATTCAGAAATTTTAAAACGTTGGCCGCTTTTATTGAGGGAAAACAATCTCAACGCGGCGGTTTTGCGGCTTGCGAACACCATCTGGTGTTGGTGAAAGCTGCTCAAGCTCGCCTTTACCTGCAACTGCAACTTGATTGGTTGCAATGCCAAGGCTGTTAAGTTGCGCCCGTACAGCCTGTGCACGCTTTTCAGATAGCTTCTGATTGTAGCGTCGCGTTCCAGACGTGTCTGAATGGCCTGTCGCCTGGATGCGGCTAATATTGCCTTTGTGCGCGTTCTCAGCAGCACTTTTTAAAATTACGAGAGCTTCATCTGAGATATTTGCGCTGTCCCAATCAAAGAACACGATGTAATTGCGTGCTATTGGTGCTGGTTCTGCTGGAGCAGGCGCAGGTTCCGGTTTCTTTTGAGCAATAGGTCTTGGAGCAGGCGCCGGTGCAGGAG
>CAWUWH010000176.1:0-3147 GCA_963926035.1 uncultured Rhodospirillales bacterium | reverse complement strand
CCAGATCAAAAAGATGAAGACAGCCTGCCCCCTTATGATGATCTGGATGGCATTCTAAAAGGCATGATCGAAGAAGAGCTCTCCGTTGATGATGTCATCGCCCGCGGCTTTGATGTTGATACGGTGAAACGTATTTGGCGGCTTTTAGACCGCGCTGAATATAAACGTCGCCAAGCCCCACCGGGTGTAAAAATAACCGCGCGCGCGTTTGGAAAAGATCGTCGCTACCCTATTACCAACGGCTTTACGAAACTCATCTGATGACACATCCGACATTGCATATCCACGATACACTGACCCGCGAAAAACGGGTATTTACGCCAGAACGTGCTGACGACGTGCGCATGTATGTGTGCGGCCCTACTGTTTATGACCAAGCCCACATCGGTAACGCCCGACCGATTGTTGTGTTCGATGTGATGGCACGGTTACTGCGTCATATTTATGGTGCAGAGCATGTCGCATATGTCCGGAACATCACCGATATCGATGATAAAATTAACGCCCGCGCGCATGAACGTGGTATCAGCATTCGCGAACTCACAGATCAGACGATTGATGTCTTCCATGGTGACGTCGCAGCCCTGAATGCCTTGCCACCAGACCATGAGCCACGGGCAACAGACAATGTGGATGGCATGATTGAGATGATGCAGGTCCTAATCGAAAAGGGGCATGCCTATGCCGCCGAAGGACACGTCCTGTTCAATGTCCCCTCGATGCCTGAGTATGGAAAATTATCCCGGCGCAAGCGCGATGAGCTGATTGCAGGCGCACGCGTCGAGGTCGCACCTTACAAGAGTGACCCGGCTGATTTCGTGCTGTGGAAGCCATCAGACGAAACCAAAGGTGAGCCCGGCTGGAAAAGCCCTTGGGGCTATGGCCGCCCTGGCTGGCACATTGAATGCTCGGCGATGAGCAAAGCCCTGCTGGGTGAAACGTTTGATATCCATGGTGGTGGACTGGATTTAATCTTCCCACACCATGAGAATGAAATTGCGCAGTCTCGTTGTGCGCACGATACCGGCACCATGGCCAATTACTGGATGCACAATGGCTATCTGATGGCTGAGGGCGAGAAAATGTCCAAGTCTCTTGGCAACTTCTATACCATCAATGAGCTGCTACAAGAGTTCCCGGGTGAAGCCATCCGCCTGTTACTGCTCAAAACCCATTACCGCCAGCCATCCGACTTTAACAAAGAAGGCTTGATCGAAGCAAAACGCGAGCTCGATGGATTTTATCAAGCACTGCGGCAATCATCAGCGGCAGATGATAGCGCCAGCAGTGAACCATCGAAAATCATCGACGCATTATGTGACGATTTGAACACGCCAAAATCAATCAGCCTGCTGCATGAAATGTCGGGCCAGATCAATCGGGGCGATGCGTCAGCACAACATACTCTCCGTGCGAATGCCGCAATCCTTGGCCTCCTCCAGCAGGACCCTGAAGAATGGTTTAAATGGTCGCCTCCCTCAAAAAGCAATAACGGTCTGAGTGACGATGATATTGAGGCAAAGATCATTGCCCGCAAAGAAGCCCGTGCGAACAAAGACTTCGCCGCGTCGGACGTGATCCGTGATGAATTGCAAGCAGCAGGCATTATCCTTGAAGACAGCGCAGCAGGAACAATCTGGCGTCGCGGCTGATCTTAGCCGAATGCCCGGTAGCGACGATTAATTTCGTCTTCGCTCAAATCAGAGGCCAACGTCTTTAAGCTCTCAGCTTCTGCACGGGTACGGGTTTTTCCCATCCAAACTTCATGTGCATGCGGCAGGGGTGTATCGTTAGTCGCCAAATGCTCGGCATACAGTTTAAACATCTCAATCGCGAGATTAAACGCTGTAATTTCTACATCTTTGAATTTTGCTATTTCGCTAATTTCAAACCGACGCACATCAATGATCGGGCCACTATCAACTTTTGTCGCCATCTCATGGAACGTGACGCCATATGTCCGTGCACCTTCATAAACTGCAAATCCTGCCGCATAGCTCCCGGGATACTCCGGTGGGCCCGGATGGAAATTATATGCAGGGCCATCCAGGGCATTAAGAACATCATCTGGCACGATAACATCGGTCATAAGTGCCACGACACGGCATCCAGCGGTGCCATCCGCCACCGACATACGGAGCCGCGCAAGGCTATCAACCCAGTCCACGGTCAACTCGGAATTATAGTGTTGGAGGAAGCGGGCTAAATGAGGCGCTTCGACGTCACCCGTTAATAAAACAATTCGATTTGGCATGTCTTCAAGCTAGCATATTGAAAGAAAATTCGATAGGTTAATCGTCTCAGATTTATCCTAAGTTAGAGTGACACTGTGGGTTTCCGGTGATTGTGAGCGCCTTTCTTTTAAGGGTCAGCGAAGGAGGGTTTAATGGTCGACACAATATGTGTTGATGAAACCCTTATTCCGTTCAGAATTAATATGTGATATACTGAGCTGAGTAGCGTTCGTCTAACATCATGTGAGAAGATGTCATCGATAATAGTGCAAATGTGCCAAAGGCGTACCTCGATCTGCTACGAACCCTCACGCATGAAGTTCGCACCCCGCTGAGCACGATCATTGGCTTTGCTGACATGATCGAAAACGAGATGCTTGGCCCTCTTGGGACGCATCATACGCGTCTGACATCCACAAAGCCGCACGGATCATTCTTGATACGCTTAGTGATGTATCGCAACTCGCTCACTATGCGCATTACGAAGAAGCAGAAAATGATTTTCATCACCTTATTGAACTGGCGCCGGACCTTATTTGCATATGCCGAGAGGGCCTGATTGAACTGATCAATCCCGCTGGTGCCAGTATGCTCGGGCTTTGGCCCATTGATACGTTTAATAAATCGCGCATTTATCGATTTCGTGAATCCTGAGTGCAAAGACCTCATTCGGGCTGATCTTAAGGATTTGGCTGAAGAAAAGCTTCGGATGCCATTAAAATTAACGCACCCGTACAGCATGCCAGTAGAAGTCGAAATTGCGGCAATACCGTATGCAGCTTCCACCACAAAGAAAAGCGATGCCATGATGGTGATCGCCCGCAATGTGACGGAACGAAACCGTGCCTTAGCAGCTGTCGAGTACCGCGAAGAGAACTTGCGGATTGTTATGGACACCGTTGCAGACGGCATT
>CAWUWH010000175.1:0-8696 GCA_963926035.1 uncultured Rhodospirillales bacterium | reverse complement strand
CATCATCGTCATCTTCGTTGAGAAGGTCGTCTACGTCATCGTCGCCATCATCATCGTCGGTAACTTTTTCGACAACTTTTTTTGGCTTCGGTGCCTCAGCTGGCGTGCGTCGAGGTTTCAGCACGGGCTGAATTTCGACTGTCGCTTCGCATTTTGGACAGGTCGCAGGTTCTTTATTTAGATTGTAGAAACGCGCACCACAACTTGGGCACGTTAGTTTCTTTCCCCAATCAGATTTTGCCACGGCTTAACTCCTGAGAATCAATACACATCACATGAAAGCGGCATTTGCCATGATCCTTGGCCCCTGTCAAAGTCTAATTGATAGAATGTGTCCGCCATGTGTACTCGCACATTCAAGCCGGACGTGCTAATCAGCAATTTACAGCCTTAAATATGCTGTTGTTGATCATAGTTAAAAGGATTTCTACGTGCCTAAATTGCGTGCTCATCAGGCCTCGGGTCTACAAGGTCAGATACGTATTCCCGGTGATAAATCGGTGTCGCACCGGTCGCTGATGTTATCAGCTCTGGCCATTGGTGAGACACGTGTATCGGGTATGCTCGAAGGGGAAGACGTCTTGGCTACAGCCGCAGCAATGCGCGACATGGGTACAGATGTAGAACGCCAAGATGACGGCACATGGTGCGTTGTTGGACGAGGTGTTGGCGGCTTGGCTGAGCCTGCAAATGCAATCGATATGGGAAATGCCGGTACGGGTGTACGATTATTAATGGGATTGGTCGCTACGCATCCAATTACCTGCACATTTTCAGGTGACGCATCCTTGTCACGTCGTCCAATGGAACGTGTTATGGGCCCACTTCGCGCTTTTGGAACAACATTTACCTCACGCGATGGAGGACTGCTGCCTATCACCGTGACGGGGGCTGCGAACCCCATGCCTGTCCGTTCAGTCATGACGGTGCCGTCAGCGCAGGTAAAATCTGCAGTCCTGCTGGCTGGCCTAAATACGCCAGGTAAGACGCAAGTTATCGAACGTGAACGTACACGTGATCATACAGAAAACATGCTGCGGCATTTTGGTGCTGATGTGACCACAGAACCGCAAGATGATGGCACAACATTGATTACGCTTACTGGCCAGCCGGAACTTGTTGCCCGCGATATTCAGGTGCCAGCTGATGTATCTTCGGCAGCGTTCCCGATTGTTGCGGCGTTGGTCGTACCGGGTAGCGATGTGCGTATCGAAGCGGTCGGTCTCAATCCGCTCCGCGCAGGTTTGATTGCGACGTTACGCGACATGGGCGCAAATTTAACAATTGAGAACGCCAGAGAAGAAGGTGGCGAGCCGGTTGGAGATCTTGTCGTACGCGCGAGTAAGCTTAAAGGGATTGATGTGCCGCCCGAGCGCGCACCCTCGATGATTGATGAATATCCCATATTATGTGTCGCGGCCGCATTTGCGACAGGCACAACACTGATGACGGGGGTTGGCGAGCTACGGGTGAAAGAATCAGATCGCCTTGAGGCCATGGTTCAGGGCTTGAGTGCCTGCGGCGTAACGATACGTTCTGGTGATGATTGGATGGAAGTCGATGGATTGGATGGTGTGCCAAAAGGCGGCGCTGAAATCGCAGTCGACCTTGATCACCGTATCGCCATGAGCTTTTTGGTGCTGGGGTTGGCCACGGAGAACCCTGTATCTATTGATCATGCGGACGCAATTGCTACAAGTTTTCCCGGTTTTGTTGACCTGATGGAAAAGCTTGGGGCACGAATTGAGGAGAACGAGACATGATGATTGCTATTGATGGCCCTGCCGCGGCAGGCAAAGGGACTCTGGCGCGCCGGATTGCAGATACTCTAGGCTTTGCTTACCTAGACACAGGCTCGCTTTACCGGGCAACGGCCAAGAAAATTTTGGACAATGGTATTGATCCGGACGATGCTGCAGCATGTGCAAATGCGGCGATAACATTGACGCCCGTTGAGCTTATCTCAGATGGTCTCCGTACGGAAGAAGTCGGTCAGGCAGCATCGAAGATCTCGGCAATCCCGGAAGTAAGGGCCGCTTTACTTGAATACCAACGCAACGTTGCAGCGAACCCGCCTGAAGGTAAAAAAGGGGCTGTTTTGGACGGTCGAGACGTCGGAACAGTCGTTTGTCCGAACGCTGATGTGAAGTTTTTCATCACCGCGTCTGCCGAGGTTCGTGCCGAGCGGCGCTATAAAGAGTTGCGTGAAGTCGACGAAAAAGCTATGTACACGCGCGTTTTAGAGGAGATGAAGGAGCGCGACGAACGGGATTCATCCCGTGCCGTAGCCCCTTTGAAACCCGCTGACGATGCGACGGTCATTGATACGTCTGAGCTAAATGCCGATCAGGTGTTTGAACAGGCCTGTGACATCATCGTTGCAAAGCGGGCTTAAGTTTCCAAGAAGACGATCGTCACTCTTTATTACTGAGTGACACCTGAACCGCTCTGGGGTCGCAATAGACCCTTGGGTTTTTATGTGTAAAGACCGCCGGAAACAACCGGTCGGCCAGAAACGATATATAAGGAACGTTATTATTATGGCTACCTCTGACGCCTCTACTGAGGCTCCCAACATGACTGAAGATTTTGCTGTCCTTTTGGATGAACAACTGGGTACTGAAGATGATGGCTTTGAAGGCCGCGTGCTTAAGGGCACAGTAATTTCCGTCGATAGCGATGTTGTCGTTGTCGATGTAGGCCTCAAGTCCGAAGGTCGTGTGCCAACTAAAGAATTTGGCAACCCAGGCCAGCCGCTGGATATCAAGCCCGGCGATGAAGTTGACGTATTCGTTGAGCGCTATGAAGACCGCGATGGTATCATCCGTCTTAGCCGTGAGAAGGCGCGCCGCGAAGAAGCATGGGCAGAGCTGGAAAAAGCTTTCGCCAAAGCCGAACGCGTCAATGGTGTTATCTTTGGCCGCGTCAAAGGTGGCTTTATTGTTGATCTTTCAGGCGCTGTTGCGTTCTTGCCAGGCAGCCAGGTTGATATCCGCCCCGTGCGCGATATTACGCCGCTGATGGGCACACCGCAGCCATTCCAAATCCTCAAAATGGACCAGGCACGTAACAACATCGTTGTGTCACGTCGTGCGGTTCTTGAAGAAACCCGTTCTGAAGCACGTTCCGATTTGATGCAGAATCTCGTTGAAGGCCAAGTCCTCGAAGGCGTTGTGAAGAACATCACTGATTATGGCGCATTCGTTGATCTGGGCGGCGTTGATGGATTGCTCCACGTGACCGACATTGCTTGGAAGCGTATCAATCACCCATCAGAAGCTCTGCAGGTTGGCGAAACTGTTAAAGTACAGGTTATCCGCTTTAACTCTGAGACGCAGCGTATCTCGCTTGGTATGAAGCAGCTTGAGGCTGATCCTTGGGAAGGTATCGACGGCAAGTACCCAGTTGATGCTAAGCTTAAGGGCCGAGTCACGAATATTACTGATTATGGCGCATTTGTTGAGCTCGAAGCCGGCGTTGAAGGTTTGGTTCACGTCTCTGAGATGAGCTGGACCAAAAAGAACGTTCATCCTGGTAAGATCGTTTCTACATCACAAGAAGTAGAAGTCATAGTCCTCGATACGGATCCTGAAAAGCGTCGCATATCACTTGGTCTCAAGCAGTGCATGGAAAATCCATGGGCTGACTTCCTGATCAAGTTCCCTGTCGGTAGCGAAGTTGAAGGCGAAGTTCGCAACATCACTGAGTTTGGTCTGTTTATCGGCCTAGACGGTGATATCGACGGTATGGCGCATTTGTCTGATCTCAGCTGGGATAAGGCTGGTGAAGAGGCGCTTGCTGATTACACTAAAGGTGACATGGTTCAGGCCAAGATCCTGGATGTAGATGTCGAGAAAGAGCGTATCTCCCTTGGTATCAAACAGATGGGTGCTGATCCTGTCGGTGGTGCACTGGATGGCCTTAAGAAGGGTTCTGTCGTGACGTGTACGATCACACAAATTCAGGACAACGGCGTTGAAGTCATGGTCAATGACACAGTGCAGGGCTTTATTCGTAAGGCTGACTTGTCACGAGATCGTTCAGAGCAACGTCCAGATCGTTTTGCTGCGGGTGAGAAAATCGATGCGAAAATCACGCAGGTGGATAAATCAAGCCGCCGCATGACATTGTCGATTAAAGCGCGTGAAGTAGATGACGAAAAGAAAGCAATGGCTGAATACGGTTCAACCGATTCAGGTGCAACATTGGGTGATATCTTGGGTGCGGCACTTGCCGGCAACCAGGATGCAGCCGAGCCAGCACCAGAAGTGGAAGCTGAAAAGCCAAAGAAAGCAGCGCCTAAGAAGAAAGCTGCTAAAGCCGAAGAGCCAGCTGAAGCAGAAGCTGCTGACGGCGATGCTGAAAAGTCGGAAGGCTAAGACCAACAGGCGGGCGGCCTTTTTGCCGCCCGTTTTGGTTTTGCGTTAAAGGATTACATGTCAATGGGCTCAGTGCTTGATAGTGATGCATTAATCGCACTCCGCAGATTGCGTCGTCATTTAGCTATTTGGCGGCTTCTCGCAATCGTAGGCTTTGCCTGCGCCATTCTTGTTTCAGTTAAAGATACCGGCGTCCTAAGCCAGGAAGATCACGTGGCGCGCATAGCCCTCGAAGGGGTTATCGTCGAAGACCGCGCATTTCTGGACATGCTGGATTCTATAAATGACGATGCGACGGCAAAGGCTGTTATCGTCGAAATTTCCAGCCCAGGTGGCACGTTCACGGGTGGTGAAGCTGTTTATAACGCGCTTCGCCGGATCAGTACGAATAAGCCCATCGTTGGTGTTATGGGTGGTATTGCGACCAGTGGTGCCTATATGGCGGCAATTGCGACAGATCGTATATATGCGGGGCATGGCACAATCACGGGGTCTGTTGGTGTGATTATGCAGTCTGCTGACGTGACAGGCTTGATGGATAAGATCGGCATAAAGCCAGAAATTCTGAAAAGCGGTGCCTTGAAGGCGACGCCGAACCCAATGGAAGAGCTCACGGTGCCGGCGCGCGGGCAACTGCAAAGCATTATTGATGCACTGCATTTCAGATTTATGGAGATGGTTGCCGAACGTCGAGGCTTGAGCGTTGCTCAGGTGCGCGAACGTACGGGTGATGGCAGAATTATGATCGGTGGCGCTGCACTTGATGCGGGGTTGGTTGATGCTATTGGTGACATTAATGCAGCACGTGCTTGGTTGCAGGTGACGCATGATGTGTCGGTTGATTTGCCGCTGATTGAATGGGAACCCGAAGATCCAATGGCATGGTGGCGTGAAGGTGCGTCTTCAATGGCCTCATCTATTTTTGGAAAATCGTTTTGGTCTGAAAGACTTAGGCTTGACGGCATACAAGCCCTTTGGCACCCTTCTATGAGCGAAGGGCAATAGGGGTGGCCCGAAGTATATCTTTGGAGGATTGTTAAAGATGACAAAATCAGAGCTCATTGAGAAGTTAGCTGCGGATAACCCACGGCTTTATCACCGTGAAGTCGAGCGGATTGTCTCAACGATCTTCGAAGAGATCACGGGGGCATTGTCTCGGGGTGACCGGGTCGAGCTCCGTGGTTTCGGCGCGTTCTCGGTTAAAGCGCGGCCATCACGGGTTGGACGTAATCCGCGGACAGGTGAATCTGTAAGCGTCGATGAGAAGTACATCCCATACTTTAAAACAGGTAAACAGCTTCGCGAACGGTTGAATAACGGTCAATAAAGTTTAGGTGTTGATCGCGATAACGTTACAAGCGGCAGAGGCAGAAGCGTGAAACGCATTATATCCTGGATCATAATGATTCCGTTCGCCCTCGTGGTGATTGTATTTTCGGCTGTAAATCGTGACCTGGTCACATTGGATCTCTGGCCATTGCCAAACGAGATTATGGTGCCTGTATTTACGATGGTTTTAGCCGTCTTCATCTTTGGGTTTTTGTTTGGTGGCATTGTGGCTTGGGTATCTGCAGGAACCCAGCGCAGGAAGGCTCGTAATGCGCTTTGGCGCGCAGAAACAGCTGAGCGGGAATTGCGATCCCTCAAGAATACACTGCATGACCGGGAAGTTGAACTCCGTGAAGTTAAAGACTCAATAGACAATGACGAGAAGAATTTACTCACGGCCCCATCCAAGGGTTAAAGTCGCCCCATGAAATTATTCGACGCAGCAGCACTTCGTCAGGCCCTTCCATATTTAAATCTTGTTGATGCCATTGATGCTGCATTCCAAGGCGGCTTCACGGTACCTGTTCGCGCACATCATAACATTGATGTGACTGACGGGCAGGACTCGACGCTGCTCTTGATGCCGCATGGTCTCATGACGGGTTTCTAGGGGTGAAAACAGTTATTGTCGCTCCTGATAATGCATTGAAGTCTTTGCCTACAGTTCAAGCGACGTACCAATTATTTAACCGTGAGACAGGCCAGCCACTGGCTTTGCTTGACGGACCAGAATTAACAGCAAGGCGTACGGCCGCCTCGTCCGCTGTGGCAGCGCGGTACTTAGCGCCTGAAAATGCGCGTAAGCTTCTGATGTTGGGCACAGGGGTACTCGCGCAACACTTGCCACAGGCACATGCAGCTGTCTGACCCATCGAAGATGTAAGTGTTTGGGGGCGGAACGCTGAGAATACACAGGTACGTGTTGATGAATTGAAGGCTGCTGGAATAAACGCTTCTGTTGCCGATGACCTGGCTGAAAGTGCAAATTGGGCGGATATCATTTCCGCAGGCACACTTTCTAAAAAACCTTTGATAATGGGTGAATGGCTCAGGCCGGGGCAGCATATTGATTTGGTCGGCGCGTTCCGTCCGGATATGCGCGAAGCCGGTGACGCGGTATTGCTTAAATCAAAGATTTACTGTGATACGCGTGCTGGTGCGACGAAAGAGGCTGGTGATCTGTGCGACCCATTAGGGCGTGGCATAATTTCAGATAGTGATGTTTTGGGCGATCTCTTCGATTTAGCATCGGGCTCAATCACTGTTGATCGCAAGCCCGACGACATCACGTTATTCAAGTCCGCAGGCACCGCAATTGAAGATTTGGCAGCCGCAATGCTTGCGTACAAGCGGCTAGAAGGTTAAACCGTCGACATTATGACATTGTCCCCGATTGAATGCATATACGTTGCCCTGGATACGCCTGATACGGCGAAGGCCCTCGAGCTTGCAAAGCAACTCACAGGGCACGTCGGCGGTGTCAAGCTTGGTAAAGAATTCTTTGTGGCGAATGGCCCTGAAGGGGTGCGTGCGTTGGCCGAAGTCGGCATGCCCGTTTTCCTGGATTTAAAGTTCCACGACATTCCAAATACGGTCGCAGGTGCGATACGCTCAGCGTTACCATTATCGCCATCGATATTGAACGTGCATGCATGCGGAGGGTCGGAAATGATGCGCAAAGCACGTGCGGCACTTGATGAGGTATCGGGCAAAAAGCCAATGCTTATCGCCGTTACAGTTCTCACGTCGCTGGGTGATGATGATTTACATGAACTCGGTGTCGACAAGACGGCTGAAGATCAAGTCGTACATTTGGCGTCGCTAACCAAGTCATGTGGCCTTGATGGTGTTGTTTGCAGTCCGCGTGAAATCAAACCTATTCGCGCAGTTTGTGGACCTGACTTTAAGTTGGTGGTGCCGGGTATTCGTCCTACATGGGCGGCAACAGGCGATCAAAAGCGGATTACGACCCCCGCTGATGCCATCCGAGATGGCGCAGATTATCTTGTGATTGGCCGTCCTATTACGGGGGCAGATGATCCCGTCGCTGCTGCAAAACGAATTGCTGACGAGCTGGCAGACCTTTAATCCAGGAAACTCTGGAGACGACAATGAGCGCTATCGTTAAAATATGTGGCTTGAGCGAGGCTCAGTACGTTGATGCTGCCGTTGAGGCTGGTGCGGGGCTGACGGGCTACGTGTTCTTTCCACGCTCACCGCGAAATGTGACAATTGAAGCCGCAGCCAGCCTGACGGCGCGTGTTCCAGACAATGTCCGCAAGGTTGCGCTGACGGTAGATGCTGACGATGAATTGTTGGATCAGATTGTTGCTGGTGCCGGTGTCGACACATTACAGTTGCATGGGCATGAGGCAGCCCAGCGTGTCAGTGAAGTTCGCCAGAAATACGGGCTGAGTGTAATCAAGGTGCTGCCGATTGCTTCAGCCGACGATGTTAAAGCCGCCCATGCATTCGAAGCTGTCTCAGACATGTTGCTGTTCGATGCAAAACCACCAAAAGATGCAACGCGTCCAGGTGGCAATGCGGTAAGCTTCGATTGGAGGCTTTTGTCTGACGAGAGTTGGTCCGTGCCTTGGCTTTTGGCGGGTGGGCTTGATGCTGAAAACGTCGGCACAGCGATAAAGGCGACAAATGCACCGATGGTGGATGTCTCAAGCGGTGTCGAGGATGCACCAGGCCAGAAAAGCATCCAGAAAATCCAAAACTTCATCGCTTCCGTAAAATTATAACGTTGTTTTAATAGTGAGATACCCCTGTTAAACCGGGTACTCAGCGGCTAAATTGTGGAGCTTGAGGAAGGGTTGAGATATGAACAAATTAAACACGCTCAGAAATGGTGTCGACGAGAACGGCCACTTTGGTATTTACGGGGGTCGGTTTGTCGCGGAAACGCTGATGCCGATCATTCTCGAAGTTGAAAAAGCTTACGAGGAAGCCAGTAATGACGATAGTTTCTGGGCAGAGTTT
>CAWUWH010000174.1:0-17983 GCA_963926035.1 uncultured Rhodospirillales bacterium | reverse complement strand
CTTGTCTTGATTGGTGAGCGCGTCGAAAACATTGATGACCTTCCAATGCCAACGGATAACTCTGCCGAGATCATTCAGTTCTTCGAGCGCTGGCATAATGAAACTCAAGCGCATTACGCGGATTGGTGATGAGGCGCGCGGTATGAAAAAACTACATATTCCTGCCCTGGTCTTCTCCCGCATGGACTCAACACGATTACCCGGTAAAGCCTTGCTTGATCTTGATGGCACAACTGTCCTTGGCCGCGTTCTGGCGCGTCTTGAGATGTCTAACGAGATTGATGGCATCGTCGTCTGTACCACCACACGCTCGATTGATGACCCCATCGCTGAGTTCGCCATCACATCAGATGTACAACTCATTCGGGGTGACACTTTTGATGTTATGGATCGTGCGAAAACTGCAGCGGTTGCAACCAAAGCCGATGCGATTGTTCGCATCTCAGGTGATAGCCCGTACATCGATCCCGACCTCGTCGACACCATGGTATCCATGCACAGAAAATCACCATGCGACCTTACAACGAATGTTTATCCTCGGTCGTTCCCCCCAGGCATGAGCGTTGAAGTCATCAATGCAGAAACCCTGGGCATGCTTGATCAACAAGCTTTAAGCGCTGCAGACCGAGAGCACATCACAACGTATTTCTATCGCCATGCAGATCAGTTTAAGATTAACAATCATACCGCAACCACGCCCTCTACTGATGTGGACCTCGCGTTGGATACCAAAGACAATTTCGTTTTTCAAAACTGGCTGGCCGCACAAATCCCTGATGATGCGAACCTCAGTGCGATCTTGGCCGCAGCAAGGCGATATACGGACCGACCCTTAAAGGACGCATCATGAGCCCACACTATAGCTTGGCCTTACTAGGTGGAAAGCCCGCCATAAAGGATGCTTTTAAGCCATATCCATCAATGGGTAAGGCAGAAGAAGATGCTGTGCTGCGTGTTGTGCAATCAGGGTGCCTCTCTGGATTTTATGGCAGCCCTGGCCCTGAATTTGGCGGTGGCCCAGAAGTTCGAGGCTTCGAAGACGCGTGGTCTGAAACCTTTGATGTTAAACATACGATCAGTGTGAACTCAGCCTCAAGCGGCCTCATGGCGGCGATGGGGGCCATTGGATTAAGCCCCGGTGACGAAGTCATCGTGCCCCCTTGGACAATGTCAGCAACAGCTGCGGCACCGCTTATGTATGGTGGCATTCCTGTTTTTGCAGATATTGAACCCGAGACCTATTGCATCGATCCAGATGCAGTTCGTGACGCCATCACGCCAAAAACAAAAGCAATACTGGCTGTGAACTTATTTGGCCATCCAGCCCGATTATCAGAGCTGCGGAGCATTGCGGATCAGCACGGTATTTTTCTGATTGAAGATAATGCGCAATCCCCTCTTGGGACAGAACATGGCCGCTTTGCTGGCACCATCGGCCACATCGGGATTTATAGCCTTAATTTTCACAAGCATATCCATACCGGTGAAGGTGGCATGTGTGTCACCAACGATGATGATCTCGCAACACGCCTCAAGCTAATCCGAAATCATGGCGAGAATTGCACCGACATGTTGGATGGCGGCCCGATTACGAACATGGTCGGTATGAACTTACGCATGACAGAAATGAGTGCGGCTGTTGGCCGTGTGCAGCTTCCCGAGGTCGAAAAACATGTATCTAACCGCGAAAGCATCGCTGATTGCCTAACCGACGGCATTCAAGGCTTAAGCGGATTGACCGCCCCCTCTGTCCGGGACGGTTGCCGACACAACTATTACGTCTGGATGATGCACATCGACGAAGCCGAACTCGGCATGAGCCGCGCACTTTTTAGCCAAGCCCTCAACGCAGAAGGGTTTCCCCATGGCATTGGATATGTCGCACCGCTCTATCGATTGCCGATGTTCACCCAACGGATTGCGATTGGTCGGGACGGCTGGCCTTTCACACTAACAGACCGTTCTTATGAAGATGTTGTTTGCCCTGTCACTGAGGCCATGCACGAACACCACGCCTTTGTGTTTGAACCTTGCGCCTATGATCTGGACGATAATGATATCGATAACTTGATCAATGCGATCCATAAAGTGCATGCCGGACGCGATCAGTTAAACGCTCAGATATCGAAAAATCCTGCATGACACGAGTCATCGCCAGCATCGAAGCGCGCATGGGCTCGTCACGGTTGCCCGGCAAGATGATGATGCTTTTAAGTGGTATTCCAGTTTTGGAACATCTCGTGACGCGCATGATGAAATCCAAACGACTTGATGGTTTGATTATTGCGACCAGTGATCAATTTGGCGATGATCCGATTGCCAATTGGGCCAACAGCCAGGGCGTTCAATGTTACCGTGGCAGCGAGAATGACGTCATGGCGCGCGTTCTGGGTGCCCAGGAAAACATGCGCTCAGACGTTGTCGTTGAACTTTGTGGCGACACACCTTTTCTAGATCCACGGATAGTCGATGACGCAATCGAAGAATGGAACCGCCGTGACGTTGATCTGGTGACAACGGCACGCCTTAGAACTTTACCCGATGGTCAAGACGTCGAAATCTTCAGCCTCAAAGTGCTTAAATATTTCGATGAGAAACATCACGAACCTGAAGCACGCGAACATGTGTCATGGCCGCTCTATCAATCGGACACTTGGCGTGTCCACGATTTGGCTGTCCTTGAGCCTTGGCAACGACCATCGCTTCGACTGGTCCTCGACACACCCAGCGACGCCCATTTCCTAGGCCATTTGGCCGCAGCATGTGACGTCAAATACGGCCCCACATTCAATCTTGATAATCTGCTCGCAGTCTTTGATGGGTCACCAGAACTACAAGCCTTGCATGCGCAAGCACTTGAGGCTACGACATGACCACCCCTCTCAAAACCTTATTGATCGGATTTGGCGGTATTGCGCACGGCCTCGCTGTGGATGACCGAATGGCTAAATGGTTTCCGGTCGCAACCCACATACAAGCGCTCGAGCAAAATCCAAACTTTCAACTCACTGGCATTGTTGATCCTGATCCGCACGCGCGCGCAATTGCAGTGTCTGACTGGGAGACTGAGGCCTTTGAGACGTTGCAGGCTGCTGCGGCGCTCGACCCGGATGTCATTGTCTTTGCGACGCCCCCAGGCAAACGTGCTGACGCACTAGCAACATTTCCATCTATCAAAGGTGTGGTCGTTGAGAAACCCTTGGGCGGCGATGATGGGCGACATCTGGTTGAAACCTGTGATGCGCGGGATATCCCGGCACAGGTCAATTACTGGCGACGCGGCGACGCAACGTTGCAGGCTTTGGCGACTGGTGACCTCAAAAACCGCATAGGTACCTTTCAGGCTGGACATGCGTTGTATGGTAACGGACTCGCGAACAATGGCTCACATCTCGTCGACATGATCCGCATGTTGTTGGGAGAGCCGATCTGGGTTCAAGCGCTTGGTGATGCTAAATCTGTTCACCAAAGTCCGATCACCGGTGACGTGCATGTCTCATTCGCATTAGGATTTGATGACGAAACCTGCGTTAGCGCACACCCTGTCGATTTCACCCAATACCGAGAAGTGTCATTGGACCTTTGGGGAACCCAAGGGCGGTTGTCGTTTATGCAGGAAACACTGGATATCAGACACTTCGACACTGTCCCTAACCGTGGCCTTAACGATGCATTTGAGATCGCAAGCGATGCTGGCACACTTATACCAAGCACTGTCGCTTCAGCGCTGCCCAATCTTTATGAAAACCTGTCTGCGGCAATTAATGGGAAAGCAGCGTTGCTGAGTACGGCACAAAGCGCGCTTAAAACAGAAACAATCATTGAGCATATCAAGCTTTCTGCAAGCCGACACGGGGAGCGGCATGATATCAAAGTGGTTGCCAAATGAGACGTGTCCTTGCCGTCATAGAAGACCCGGGTGCCGCCAATGGCATGGTGGGATTACGGGAATCTTTGGCTAAACAAGATATCACCTTTGATCTTTTTGCGAATGGTGCTGCCTTAACTTATGCGCCAAGCATCGGCCTCGAGGTTTCAGCAGCGCCCGATGATTTTTCCATTATGCTTCAAAAGAATAAGCCAAGCGCCGTATTAATCGGCACATCAGAAAACCCTGATGCAATTGCGTTCTCAGTCGTTGATCAAGCCAGAGTGATCGACATTCATACTGTTGGGTTTGTTGATGGGCCTGCGAACGCACAGCATCGCTTTCGTGGGCGGACCGAAAACCCCCTCGCCCATATCCCTAACTCGTTGCTGGTCAGCGATCATTTAGCACGTGATGTTTTTATTGATCTTGGCATGTCTGCCAAGGCAATCCATGTCGTTGGGCATCCGAATATGGACCGGGTGCGCGAGCGCAAAGCTGAACTAATGCATGAAGGTAAAGCGCAGGTACGCGCGCGGGTTTTCCCGGGCATACCACCATCATCACCGTTGGTTTTATTTGCCGCTGAAATCTCAGACGGTCTGGATCCAAACGAGTTTCGTCGAAACCAGGATTATACATTGCTCGGCAGTGGTATTTACGATGGCCGGACCGAGATATGCCTCGAAGAAGTCATCAGCGTACTTCACACCTGTAACGATAAACCGTGTATGGCGCTCAGGCTGCATCCAAAAAATGATCCCAAAATATTCGCCCCATTCGGTGATGACATTGATGCCATCAATGCAGATGGCGATCCATTGGAAGCCGTATTTGCGGCAGATATTATTATCGGCATGACCTCAATTTTGCTTTTTGAAGCCGCCATATTAGGATTGCCAACGATATCTGTGACGCCAAGAAAGCTCGAGTCGGCTTGGATAACGAGCATTGGCCTTGGCCTCACCCCGCAAGTGTGTACGCGCGAAGCGCTGCAAAACGCACTACAAAATCTGGTTCATACGCCGTTCGCATTTGTCACACCTAACATTGATATCATCGTCCCCCCTGGGGCTGCGCAAAGAATGACAGAGCACCTGATGCACATCATGGCTGGAACAAGGGAATAGCAGCATGCTGACATCAAACATTATTGAAACTGAACGCCTAAAGCTGGTGACTTTTGATCCAGCTCAGCATCTTAACGATACCTATGTCGCATGGCTGAATGATCCTGACGTTGTACGGTATTCTGAACAACGCCATAAATCCCATACGCTTGAGAGCTGTGCCGCATTTACCGAGAGCTTCAATGACAGTCCAAGCCACCTTTGGGCCATTATGCAAAAAACTGACAATAGGCACATCGGGAATATCCATGCAGATATTGATCCACATAATGGCATCGCAGACGTCGCTATTTTACTCGGCGCCCGCGACACATGGGATCAGGGTTATGGACTTGAAGCATGGAATGGCGTCCTCGGGCATCTAAAATCTCATGAAGACATACGCAAAATTATCGCGGGGTGCATGCGCTCAAACGCAGCCATGTACAGCATCATGACAAAAAGTGGCATGATCGATGACGGCCAACGCCAAAAGCACTACTTCTTGGATGGAAAGCCTGAAGATATTGTATTCTTTGCGCTGTAAGTCCCTTCCTGATCCTTGCGCTGAAGCTGATTTCAACTCAGAACACCCGAAAATAGCGCAAGACAGGTCATAACTGCCTGTCATACCCGGCAACTTCTGCCTCGAAAGCCTAAATTTCATCGCAATCCGTCACACGGATACAAATTTAATTATTTAAAAACATACACTTAAACTGTTTTTAAAAACTTGGCCCGCCATTTGCTTCTAAGACGCCAACAGAACTGCGTCTACGGAGAAAGCAAAATGGGTCCATTGTCGATTGAGCAAAAGCTTCAACAGTATAATTATAACAGCAGCGAAGCCACGAATACAGGCCCAAGGCAAGTCCACTTAGGTGGTTTTGCCATATCATTTAAAGATATGCTTCAGCGCGTAGGCGTCAGACTTGAGCAAGCATTCGGCGTAGCTGAACAAAGTGCTGAGTTAGTTGTCAACAACAATAACCCCCAAGCCAACGATGACGATCGGGATCGTATGTCAAACCGGGAAGCATCATCAAATAATAACGACAATCGAGGCGATAGACATCGTAATGACGCCAACGCAACATCATCAGCAGAGCAACGCGACAGTGGATTAGAGCGTAGTGCAGATAACGGGCACAACAGCAATTCAGGCCATGATCGCGCTGGCCAAACCGACACACGAGGCAATGAAGATCATGCTCCCAAAGATAAAGCTGACCGTTCAGATGCATCCAGAAAGTCTGATGATATTTCAAACACAGACACAGCCGATGCAAGCGGCGATGGCGGGGCGGCTGGTGACGGTGCTAATCAAAACGACGCAAACGTAAAAAGCCAGAATACAGACGGTATTACAACCGAGCAGACTGCACCCAGTGATACCATTAGTAATACCATAAGCCTTAATCTTGTCTCAGCAATTTACGGTGCAGGACTAATTAGCAATGCGGGCGTTGATGATTCAAAAATAGGTAATATAAAAACATTACACCAAACTGGTAAAACCCAGGACGTTGTCGACGGCCCTCTGACGCAAGCCACCGCTAATACCAATCACAAAGGAGTGCATACAGCGCAGGGCAATAAGCAACTTAATGCCAATAATCAAAATGCTAATGCACATGCTGGGCAGCAACAAGTTGCCAATGCTAGTGATAAAGGCGTAAACGCAAATATCCAGGATCAAGCACAGCAAATGTCACGGTTGATGGGCGCGAGCAATCGCGCAAATGTCAGCGTGAACATTAATACTGAGCAAAATCAACTGACCTCGCGCCCAACACTTACGGCGGCGAATGCATCCATCCTGACACCGACGACAGGCAACAATGGCAACGCGGGCACGCAAGCACAGACCGGTCAAAATCAGGGTCAGAACGCACAAACAGGTGCACAAGCTCAAGCGGCTACTCAATTACAGGCCAACGCTAACGCACAAGCCACAGCACAGGTTGCAAATCAAGCTCAAGGCACTGCTGGCAACATCCAGACCGGCCCATCCACTGCAGGCATTACGACAAGCGCCGGTGGCGGACAGCATGGTGGTGGAGAAACCTTGAACACCACAACGCAAACAGCGAGCGCAGCACAAACAGCGCAACAAACACAACAAACCCGCGAAGCACAGCCACAGCAGCAAACGCAACAAGCACAACGTGGAAACGCAGCTGGTGCATCAGTAAGCGATCAGATCTCAGTCAAGATTACCAAGGCATTGCAGACCGGCGTCGACCGTATCTCCATCCAGCTTCGACCTGCTGAACTCGGGCGTGTCGATGTAAAGCTTGAGATGACACACGATGGCCGCGTGATGACTGTGGTCACAGCAGAAAAGCAAGACACACTTGATCTCCTGCGCCGAGACTCATCAGAACTACAGCGGGCACTCGCAGATGCTGGCCTGAAGAACGGCGACATGGAATTCAATTTAAAAGGCCAAGAACAACAAACGGCAGAAGGTGACGATGCCAAGAATGGCAATACGTCTAACCAAGCAGAAGCAGATAACGACGACGCAACAGATGATCCTAACGACGGTGTTCTCACCGCTTGGGAAAGTGGCATCTTTGCGGACGGCAGCGTGGACATGCGCGCCTAACAGGCGACGAATTTAAGGAGCAAGAGCAATGTTAATTAGTGGAACAACTTCTGGTTCAACCGCAGATGGCACACAATCTGCCAATTCTGAAGCGCAGCTCGAAGAAGACCTAAATCGATTTCTCAACCTGCTTGTGACGCAGCTGAAGAACCAGGATCCACTTGATCCAATGGACAGTAGCGAATTCACCTCGCAGTTGGTGCAGTTCGCTAGTGTGGAACAGCAGATTTTCCAGAACTCTAAACTGGAAACGCTGGTCGAGCTTCAGCAGACCAACCAGATCTCATCGATGGTCGATTTCATTGATAAGGTGGTTGAAGTTGATGGAACATCATTCCCACTGGAAAACAGTGCTGCTGAATTTACCTATACAATGCCTCAGGGCGCAAGATCTGCATCTGTCATTATCCGTGATTCCAGTGGTCTTAGCGTGCTCCAGCGAGATGCTAATCTCGATGCGGGCCAACATACATTCGATTGGGATGGCAAAGATAAATTTGGGCAGGTTCTGCCTGATGGCGAATATGCCGCATTTGTAACCGGTCTCAATAATTCCGGTGAAGTTCTTCAAGTTACCCAAACCGTGTTTGGTCGAATTACTGGTATTGGCATTGATGGCAGCGACACCACCTTGTTCATGGGTGATATCGAAGTGCCACAAGCCAAGGTACTCGCAGTAAAACAAGCTGCAGAAGCGGTGAACTAGAAATAATTTAACGGGCGGCCCGCATATTATTTAAGGCCGACGATCGAAGGAGAATAAAAATGACACTCTTTGGCGCACTGACATCAGGTGTTTCAGGCCTTACGGCGCAATCAAGTGCTATTGGCGCAATTTCTGATAACATCACCAACGTGAACACGATTGGCTATAAGGGAACTCAGGTCGACTTTCAAACTCTTGTCACAGTGCAAACATCATCAACGTTCTATTCAGCTGGTGGTGTGCAATCCAAACCACGTCAAGACACAGGCATACAGGGCTTATTGCAGTCATCGACATCGCAAACCGATATTGCGATTTCCGGTAGCGGTTTCTTCGTCGTGAACGAAGCCAGCGCTCCAACATTGTCGAACGAATTTCTATTCAGTCGTGCAGGATCATTTTTCCAAGATGACGAAGGTTACCTTCGTAATACATCTGGATATTACCTTCAGGCTTGGCCAACAACAGCCGACGGCACGGTAACAACTAACAATACTTCCCTGACGATACCAAACCAGAACGTTATTTCAACCGACTTTCTAGCAACAGTGAACTTGAACAGAGTTGGTGGTACTGCGTCAGCGACAACAACAATTGGTATCGGTGCTAACCTACCATCAACAGATGATGAAGGCACAACACATAAAACTGATGTGCAGTTCTTTGACACATTGGGCAACGCAAATACGACTAGCCTAACGTATACTAAAGGTAGTTCAGACAACCAATTCGATGTTCAGATTACTCCTTCATCTGGCGTCAACCTTGTCACGTTGTATTCTGATACTTTAGGTCAAACTGTTTATGAAAGTCGTGGGCAACTTGAATTTAGCGGCCTTCCTGCAAACGACGCGACTCTGGTAGTTACGCAAAATAGTGTCGCCATCACGTATCAATTTGATACCTCTGGTACAGCTACCGATACTGCGACGATTAAGCAAGTTGATATCTCTGCTGACAACATCACAGTTGCTCAGGCCGTCGATGCACTGGTAACCAAAATCAAAGAAGCTGATACAAACTTTGCTGACTATGGTGGTTATACAAATACGCGCGTCCAAGTAAATCCCGGAAATTCAACAGGTATCTATTTCACAGAAGACGGGACAGGTCCAGTGGCGATCAATCCAACGGGTCTTCTAACATCCACAGGTGCACGTGCGACAATTCAGGAGAGTAGCTATACAGTTGTTAAATCTAACGCAGCGCACCGGGATTTCCATCAGTTTACTTTTCCTGGCTTACCTGCCAACGGTGACACGCTTGTAATCAATGGAACATCATACTCGTTTCAATCTGGAGAGGCTGCAGGCGACGATGATACTGTCATCAGTACTGCAACAACAGTTTCCGCGATGCTATCCGATCTCGAGTCTGCAATGGAGGCCAACGATGCAAGCTTTGCGTCCGGCGCCTCAACAATCAGAACACGCGTTAACGGTAGCCAAGCCGAACCACCAGCCACACTCGCAGATACGCTTGTTATACACACAATTTCTACAGGAACATTCGACGCAACATTTGGTGCCGGCTTCACAAACATAGCGACTGAGCCAGATGGTACTGCTACATATGTAGCCGCCACCGCGTTTAATGTTACAAAAACTCAAGCCATCAATTTTGACTCTGACGGATTGCCATCTTCCTTTGGTATTGCCGAAATGGAAATTCTGGGTTTTGCAAACGGTGCTGCAAACATGGATGACGATGCATCTAACTCTACAAGGATTACATTAGATCTTGGTACAGTTGGTGAAGCCAATGGCTTTACCCAGTTTGGAGCAGAATTCACTCCAGGCTTCATCACACAAAACGGATCACAGTTTGGCACTCTTGCTGGGGTGACCATTGATGCAAGTGGTCTGATGACGGCACTGTTCGATAACGGTGAAACCCGTCCTATCTTTAAAATTCCAATCGCCACGTTCGTGAACGTCAACGGTTTGAACTCGGCGACGGGTAACGTTTGGAACCAAACGCAGGCATCGGGTGATAATACCCTTCGTGAAGCCAACAACGGTTCAGCCGGATCTGTAAACCAGGCTGCTCTCGAATCTTCAACGGTCGATATTGGTACAGAATTCACCAAAATGATCGTGGTCCAACGAGCATTCTCAGCAGCTACAAAGATTATTTCTACGGCGGATGAAATGCTTGAAGAACTTGTTCGGATCAAGCGATAAGCACTAGCTCTATAAGTTCCTAATCCCGGGACCTCGGGAATCTATTCTACCCACCGTCCCAACCCAAGGCCCCGACATCGGACCGAAAATCCGCTGCTGGGGCCTCCCATTTTTACCAGTAACAAAAATTAACCATGCATCAATTGATTGCAGAGCCAAAAATCGCCATTCTTGCACCATGAATGATCCAAAAGACATTTTGACTAAGGCGAACGCCGATTACACGTCTGGTCGTTACAAAGATGCCGCCGATGGATTCCAGAAAGTTCTCAATATTCATCCCGACATTGGCGAACTTTATATAAATTACGGCGTTGCATGTCGTGCCTATGGCAATTTACCCGAAGCAGAATTAGCATACCGGGAGGCAATCCGTTTATTGCCCGAAAATGCCTTCGCCTGGTTTAACTTAGGCAACCTCCTCAGTGATCTGAGACGCAGTGACGAGGCACTTCCTGCATTACAAAAAGCCGATGAATTACAGCCTGGCTCTCCTGAAATCCTAAATAATATTGGCATCCAACATTATGCCCGCGGCGAGATCGAGTCGGCTGTCTGGCATTACGAAGCCGCACTTGTCGGCAACCCCGACTTTGCGGATGCATTGACGAACTATGGCAACGCACTGCAGCGGTTATATCGATTGGATGAAGCACAAATTGCACTGGAACGCGCGCTGGAACTTTCGCCTGACAATCCAACGTACCGCTTAAATATGTCAGCATTTCTTGCTGCTGCCGGTCGACATGATGACGCTCTGCATTGGGCCAACCAGGCAATAGAGGCCAATCCCGCGTACAGTGAAGCACAACTCAAACGGGCAAGTTTGTTAATCCAGCAAGGGCATCTCAAAGAAGGCTTTGCTGCCTATGAAAAGCGTTGGGAAATTCCCGGCTGGCATCCTCTTCCATCCCTCTTCATGTGCCCTATGTGGCGCGGTGAAGATATTGCCCAAAAACATTTACTCGTTTGGAATGAACAAGGATATGGCGATGCATTGATGTATGCGAGATACCTGCCAATGCTCTGCGCACAAGGCGCACGCGTCACATTCATGTGTGAAGCCCCCCTCATGCGCTTGATGCAGGAAAGTCTAGGTTCCGAGATTATCGTGATGGATTTGGCAAAAACGCCGCCATTCAGCGATTATCATATCTCGATCATGAGTCTGCCGCACCTTATGGGTACCGAGATCGAAAGTATTCCTCTTAAAACGCCGTATCTTTCAACGACCTCAGACAACGAGGCCTATTGGCAGCAGAAACTAAACACTCAATGTCGTGGGAAATTTAATATCGGCCTGATTTGGGCCGGGAATCCGCAACAATCCCATGACTACACACGGTCGATTGAACCTGAATTGTTTGCACCGATTGCCGAGCGAGACGATATCGACCTTGTGAATCTACTCGTCGGTCCACGTGGGGATCAGTGGCAAGGCCCGAAACTCATTGATCTTAGATTAGAAATCGAAAATTTTGCTGATACAGCTGCAATCATGCGCTCGCTTGACCTGATTATCAGTGTCGATAGCGCACCGGCGCATCTTGCAGGCGGTCTCGGTGTACCCGTTTGGATCATGCTCGCCTTTGATCCAGACACCCGTTATTTCCTGAATAGCAACGATTGCCCCTGGTATCCGAGCGCAAAATTGTTCCGCCAAACCCGTCCTGGGGACTGGTCAGACGTCATATTAGCTGCAAATTCCGAGTTAAATGCGTTAATTCAAACAAAAGCAAAGAGTTAACGCGTATTTACCTTACAATTTAGGGTTTTTTTAAGGCCCTTCTGCTTTTCTATACATCTCAAGTTTCCCAGAAATTGAGAAGTATGAAACATAAATCGGAAAGCAGAACGCAATGACCGAAATGAGACACTTTCGAGAGGGAAATCGACCACAACGTCCTGAGGCGATTAGCCCGAGTGGACTGTCGATGTCGATGGAGGATTTGCCGCCTCGTGATATCACAAGATGGGTACCGCGGCGTAAAGCTGACGTCGTCGCCGGCGTTCGATGCGGACTTATCACATTAGATGAAGCCTGCAGAATGTATCAGTTGTCAGTGGATGAGTTTCGCTCGTGGGAGCGCCTTTTTGAACGCCACGGCGTTCGAGGCCTTCGAACCACCCGCATCAAAACCTACCGAACAGGATAAAAACCTCAAATTTATCGATTTTAGCGGCTAATTAATATTTGCCAAAAAATCGATAGATAGGCAATTTTTGCCGAGCGTTAACGTCTTATTCACTAAACTAACCCTAATGTCCAATCAGGGTTAACGGTGGATGCCGCTTTGTGCGCGCATTGATCAGGGATCGATTGGGGAACTACGTGGATACTTTTGTTCTGGCGATGAGAAATTTGGGTCCGATGCGACTGGCCATTATGGGTGGTGTTGTATTGGGACTGATTGGCTTCTTGGTCTTTTTTGGCACCAAGTTATCAACGCCGAGTATGACGACACTCTACAGTGAACTTGCTCAAAGTGACGCTGCAGGCATCGTGCAAGAGCTCGAAAGCCGGAACATCCCCTTCAAAATCTCCCAAAACGGTACTCAAATTGCCGTACCAGCTGAACGCGTCATGCAGTTGCGCCTTGAATTGGCACAACAAGGTCTGCCATCAGGTGGCTCTGTAGGTTATGAACTTTTTGATGATACCGATACCCTCGGCTCTACGAACTTTATGCAAAACGTTAACTTGGTCCGCGCCCTTGAGGGCGAGTTAGCACGTACCATAAGCTCAATCGGTACCGTTAAGAAAGCCCGTGTTCATCTAGTTATGCCACGCCGTGAGCTGTTCAGCCGCGAAAAACAAGAGCCGAGCGCATCCGTTGTCTTACAAATGCGCGGCCCAGCTCGCTTAACAAATGAGCAAGTTGCAGCCGTTCAACACTTGGTTGCGTCGGCTGTTCCTCAATTAACACCTAATCGTATTTCTATCGTCGATAATAAAGGCTCACTTTTGTCATCAGGCTTCGAGTCCTCTGATCCCGTTGCAGGTCGCCAAGCGAAGGTCGATGAACGACGCAATCGCCTTGAAGGTGAAATGGCGCGTACCATCGAAGAACTTCTGGAAAAGACCGTTGGTTTTGCCCGGGTTCGCGCCGAAGTAAGCCTTGATATGAACTTTGACCGCGTCTCCACGCAGACCGAAGAATATAATCCAGACGGCCAAGTTGTACGCTCGACAAACTCTGTCGAAGAAACCGCAAATTCCAAAGATTCTGAGGGTGAGCCGCCTATCAGCGTCGGCACGAACCTGCCTGATCCAAACTTGGGCACAGGCGATACGGCGTCCAGAACTGAAAATCAGAACCGTACTGAAGAGACCACAAACTTTGAAATCTCCAAGACCGTAACCAATCATATTCGCGAAGGTGGCGAGGTCGAAAAGCTATCTGTTGCTGTGTTGGTTGACGAAGTTCAGCTTTTAAATGAAGACGGCGAGCTTATTTCACAAAAGCGTACAGAAGAAGAAATGCGCCTGTTGGCCACTCTGGTCCGCGGTGCTATTGGCTTTGATGAAGACCGCGGTGACAAGGTCGAGCTTATTCAAATGAAGTTCGCCAGCTTCGATGCACCAGAAGAAAAACTACAGCTGTTTTTCGGTATGGGTAAAAATGATATCCTGAGAGTGGTTGAGCTTTTCGTGCTCAGCATCGTTGGGATCCTGGTTGTCCTATTGGTGGTCCGCCCTCTCCTGTCACGGGCATTCGAAGCACTTCCATCAGCACAAGATGCAGCAGAACGCTTGCTTGCTGACCAAGGCCGTAGCCCAGCGCTCACCGGACCAGGTGGTGGTGGATTACCGGTTGAAAGTGATGAAGAGCAGTTTGATGAACTTATCGACATTGACCGTGTTGAAGGCCGCGTGAAAGCGTCTTCGGTCAAGAAAGTTGGTGATTTCATTGACAAACATCCAGATGAAACCTTATCAATCCTACGCTCTTGGTTGTATCAAGGAGCTTAAGGCCGAAACTTAAAGGGAGCGTAGAATATGAAGAAAGCAGATGATTATCTGACCTTAACGGGCCCTCAGAAAGCCGCAGCATTTATGCTCGCCATTGGACGAGAGCATTCAACGCACCTCTTTGCGCGTATGGATGATGAAGAAATCCGCGAACTTTCTCTCGCTATGTCGAAACTCGGTCCACTTGATGCCTCTATTGTTGAACGTCTTTTCGCTGAATTTACGGAGCAGTTATCAGCCACTGGCAACCTCGTTGGTACTATGGATTCAACGGAACGCCTGCTTTTGAGCGCATTACCAGAAGATGTCGTTAGGCAGATCATGGAAGATATGCGCGGTCCTGCGGGTCGTACCATGTGGGACAAGCTGGCCAACGTGAACGAAGCAGTCCTCGCGAACTACCTAAAGAACGAATATCCGCAAACTGTTGCTGTTGTTTTATCAAAGATTAAACCTGATCACGCTGCCCGCGTGCTAGCGCTTTTGCCTGAAAACTTCTCGATGGATGTGATCATGCGGATGCTGCGCATGGAGGCAGTACAAAAAGAAATTCTCGATAACGTTGAGTATACGCTGCGTACCGAATTCATGACAAGCCTCGCTCGTGCAACGCGTCGCGATAGTCACGAGCTGATGGCAGACATCTTCAACAACCTGGATCGTAACACTGAAACCCGCTTCATGACATCCCTTGAAGAACGTAACCGTATATCTGCTGAGCGGATTAAACAGTTAATGTTCACATTCGACGATCTAGTTCGTATCGATGCGAGCGGTATTCAGTTAGTGCTGCGCCAAGTCGAGAAAGACCAACTCGCCGTCGCACTCAAAGGTTCGTCCGAAGAGGTCAAAGAACTGTTTTTTGTCAATATGTCCGAACGTGCTGGCAAGATGATGAAGGAAGACATGGACGCGATGGGCGCTGTTCGCTTGAAAGACGTCGACGAAGCGCAGTCTGGTATTGTTAAAGCCGCAAAAGCGCTAGCAGACGCAGACGAAATTGTCATCGCAGGAAACGACGAGGAGAGCGAGCTTGTTTACTAAGCCGCAAATCTTCTCAACCCATATGTATGTGTTGTTTAGCCAATGAGTACGGTCAGGAAATTCATCTTTGATCGTGACTTTGGCGCGCCTGAAGAGCAAGAAGAAGCGAAAATTGAAGAAATAGAAGAAGAGCCAGAAGTCATCATTCCGACTTTTAGCGAAGAAGACATGGCTTCCGAGCGGTCCGAAGGTTTCATTGAAGGCCTTGAGCAAGGGCGTAAGGAAGCTGCGGACGCAACCGAGCAAAAGCTTTTGGAAACGATTGAGCAAGCCTGCGATAAAATTGGCGAAATCTATAGCGCGCAAGCTGAGGCAAACCAGGAAATCGCTGCGGAAATGATCTCCGTTTCTACTGCGATCTCGAAAAAAATGTTCCCCGATTTAAACGCCCGCAACGCGTTGGGTGAAGTTGAACGTGTTGTTCAAGAAACCCTGAAGGCCATCACAGAAGAACCGCGTGTAAAGATTATTGTTAATTCTGATCTACGCGAGCTTTTGACAGAACGATTGGCCACCATGGCCCATCCTGTGGGGTTTGATGGTAAGGTCTTCGTGAGTGGCGATCCTTCTCTCATCTTTGGCGACTGCCGGATTGAATGGTCAAACGGTGCAGCGATCCGTGACAGTGAAGAGCTATGGGAAATGATTGATGAGATCATTGAACGCAATCTTCATGGCACACCAGATGACGAACATGAGAATGGGGAATCAGAACCGTATGAAGCTGTCGCTGAAGCGAGCCCAGCACCTGTAGATAGCCCTAAAATTGAACAGACGTCCGTGCCAGAAACACAGGCTGAGAACACCGCACATACCGAGCCAGAAGCACCAGAAACTCAAGCCAAAGCACCTGTTGAGACGACGCCTGAGCCCGAATCGATGCAGCCAGACCCCAGCGCTTTTTCTGAGCCTCCCGCTGAAATGGCACCCGAAGAGAATACAGCAGAAATAAATGATGATGCAGACAAGCAACCCAGCGATCAGGAAGAACCTTTCTTCACACCAAGTTTACCAATCCCTAACACGTTGCCTGAGATCAATAATTCCATTTCAGATCAATCCGTTAACGAAGATCAGGAAAATGTGTTCATTCCGCATATAGATGATGAAGCAGCACCAACACCAACTGAAGGTGCGACACCTAACGAAGCCGAGGGCACCGAAGAGCCTGTACGTGATTTCGAGCCCGTGTCGCCAGCAACCACAGCCGCTATACTTGAAGCGCAAAGTGACATGAACGATGACGACGAACCTAATCCAACTGATGGGTAAAATCGAAACAGGAGATTACAATGGCTGAAGAAGACGAAGGCGACCTCGAACTCGCCGATCTGGATACAACCGAAGCTGCACCCGAGCCGCCGAAAGCAGAATCAGGCAATGACGAGGACACCATCGGATCAGCAATAAACGATATGGGTGATCTGCCTCACAGCGCCACAGATCTGGAAGCCGTATATCATATTCCGGTTAAGGTTTCTGCGGTTCTTGGCAAAACAACCATGCCCGTCAGTAATCTCCTCAAGCTGGGTCGCGGCGCAGTCGTCGAACTTGACCGTAAAGTGGGTGAAGCCATCGATATATACGTTAACAACCGCCTTGTAGCACGTGGTGAAATTGTTGTTGTTGAAGATCGCCTAGGCGTGACGATGACAGAGATAATTAAAACAGAGCGCTAGAATACAAGGTACGGCAAGGCATTCAATATGGCCGAAGAAAATATTCATAACGTGGGCGGGCGCACCATCGATATCGCAACAGTCATCGGACTGATTTGCGGTTTTGCGATGATCATTACCGCTATTGTGCTTGGTGGCTCGCCAGAAAGCTTTATCAACCCACCTTCTATCTTGATTGTCATTGGCGGAACACTGGCGATCACGACGGTTTGCTTCTCGTTTTCCGAGATGGGCAGCACCGTAAAAGTCATCGGTAAGACGATGTTTCGAAATACCCAAGAGCCCTTTGACGTAGCCTACAAAGCGCTACAAGTTGCCGAAATCTCGCATAAACAAGGCCTACTTGCGCATCAAAACGTTGTGACGAGTATTCGTGATGAGCCTTTCTTCCATCAGGGCACTTTAATGGTCATTGATGGCACACCCGGCAAAGAGGTTGAGCATATTTTACGCTGCGGCCTGCAATCCATGATGATGCGTCACGGCCAAAGTGCCAGTGTGCTTCGTAAAATAGCTAAATTTGCGCCAGCGATAGGCCTGATCGGCACATTGATTGGTCTTGTGCAAATGCTTGGTGATCTTCAGGACCCAACAACGATTGGCCCTGACATGGCCGTTGCATTGCTGACCACATTCTATGGCGCAATATTGGCCAACATGGTTTTTCTGCCGCTCGCATCAAAGCTTGAGCACAACTCCAGTCAAGAAGCCCTTATTCATCAGGTTTTCCTTTTGACGGCAGCGTCAATCGGACGACTTGAAATGCTTTTGAACAGCATCTTGCAACCATCACAACGTGTTCAATATTTC
>CAWUWH010000173.1:0-8313 GCA_963926035.1 uncultured Rhodospirillales bacterium | reverse complement strand
GATGATTTTTCTGATCTGCAGGCGTGGCCGAAACTTAGTGCCATTCGAGAGCAGGGTGAAGATCTCGACGCATTTCGAAATAACCCATTCATCGAAGGTTAAGAAAGCGGTTTTCGTACCCGGTGTATAAAGTGTAACGTTCTGACTATGTCAGAAGTTATCACCGATACAGAAACCCTCCGTGCCTTTTGCGCATCCCTGTCAGACGAGACGTATGTCACCGTTGATACAGAGTTTATACGCGAAAGCACGTTTTGGCCTGAGCTTTGCCTGATTCAAGTCGGCGGCACGGAAGATGCCAAAGCTATTGATTCGTTGGCGCCGGGTATCGATATGCAGCCGCTTTATGATCTCATGGCGGACACGTCGATTTTAAAAGTTTTTCATGCCGCGCGTCAGGACCTGGAGATTTTCCTCCACCTTGCTGGAGAATTGCCCAGCCCGATATTTGATACTCAAGTGGCAGCGATGGTCTGTGGATTTGGTGATTCTGTCGGATATGAAAACCTGATCATGAAATTGACCGGGGCGACAATTGATAAGGGCTCACGTTTCACAGATTGGAAATTGCGTCCGCTCAGCGACAAGCAGATCAAATATGCGCTCGCCGATGTCACGCATTTGCGCCCAGCTTATGAGAGCCTTGCGGGCAAACTGGAATTATCGGGTCGTGCATCTTGGGTAACAGCCGAGATGGAAATTCTCGAGGATCCGAATACGTATATCGTTGATCCTGATGAAGCCTATAAGCGGATCAAAACCCGTGGTGCCAAGGGCAAGCAATTGTCTGTCCTTCGTGCGGTCGCAGGGTGGCGTGAACATGAAGCCCAACGTCGTGACTTGCCACGTAATCGGGTGCTGCGCGACGAAGCGCTTCTTGAAATCTCGCACCGTGCCCCGAAATCTGTCGATGAATTAGCAAAAACGCGTGGCCTTGGTCGACGTTTGGCCGAAGGGCAGTCGGGCGACTCGCTCCTAAAAGCGATACGCAAGGGTGCCGATGCTCCCAAGGCAGAATGGCCAAAGCCTGCTCAGAAACCAGACCTTCCGGCTTGGACAGCTGCGGCGGCTGATCTTTTAAAAGTATTGCTGAAGATGAAGTGCGCCGAGACAGATGTTGCGACCAAGCTAGTGGCAAACGTCGTTGATATTGAATTGATCGCAGCATTTGGTGAGAAAGCCGGTGTGCCAGCGATTAAGGGATGGCGTCGCACCGTGTTTGGTGAAGATGCTTTGCGACTTCGCAATGGTGAAATCGGCTTGCAGCTTGCCGGTGACCAGGTTGCGATTGTCGAAAGTAAACCGCGAGAAGAAGCCACCGACTAAACGTACGGCGCGTATTCTAGGCAATCGTTGCCTTGGCTTTGAGGCTTTTACACATACCGCGAAAACGTCGATCCACAGTATCGGATTGAAATGCTTGGCTGTCGCCTGGTAAGTGAAGAATGATCTCATCACCTGACCGCTCAAGACTTGTCTGAGATAGCAACCCTGGTGCCGAGCCGGACAGGGTATGCGCGAGGCGAATAGCGCGGCCAATACCGTCAACTTTGCTCAATTGTTCAGCTTCAAGCAGGCCACGTACGTTCTTTACAACACGGGCATGTGGATCACCATTATAGCGGACGTAAACAGCCGCTGCAATAAACACGCGATCAGGATGCGATAGGCCTGCAAATGGGATGCGCAGGGTGCGATAGAAAGCATGCTCAGCACGATAGTCCGGATGCTCGCTCCACCCGATATCCGACAATAAGCACGCAACCATGACCCGGCGTGTGTCTTCAGGAGAGGCATCTGGGAAAAGCGGCATAATCCAGTTGGTAACTTCCTGACCTTTAAGCGAGAAACGTCCCGTACGATCAGCAAGTGTTTTGGCACCCTCGATTAACGGATCACGGCCACGCATGGCATCTGGAAGGTGCTTCTGCATCTGTCCTTCACGCATGCCGAATCCTGAAAAAACAATGTTTTCTGGGCGTATTGTATTGATGAGGTGCCTCAAAAGCTCAGTTGCGAAAGGCACACTTTTAATGCGTGTCGATGACAGCGAAGACGTTTTTTTCAAGCTGACGGTGCTTTGCTTGCTCAAGATGGTTGCCAGATCAAGAGCGTTGTTACTGCGGATGGTAAAGTTATCGACAACATGCAGCGGGTATTTCATCTGCTTGATAAAGTCCCGGGCAATGGCGCGCATCACACCACCGGTGAGATATAAGTTTTTACCCTGGCCTTGCTCTAACCAGTCGATTTTCGACAAATATTTATCAATAATCTTGCCAGCTTTGCTCGTATCGTCCTCGGCCATTTCTCGTAAGCGTAAATGACCGAGTGGCGTCGTACCGAACTTTATGCGTTCACCGTTCTCGAGTTGGACAAGATCAAGCGAGCCACCACCGAGGTCACAGAACACGCCACTCGCATCCGGTACGCCTGAGACAAGGCCCAGTGCGGACAGGCCTGCTTCTTCTGAGCCGCTCAGAACAGTGATATCAATATTGAATTCAGCCTTCACGCGGGCCACGAAGTCGGCGCCGTCATTGGCATCACGCACAGCTGCGGTTGCGACAAGATCAAGGGCTTCGACGCCCATGGCATCTGCAAGGCGCACAAAGCGGCGCAAGCTGTTCATTGCTTTCTTAACGCCTTTTGGAGACAAGCAGCCACTTTCAGCTAAACCTTCAACGAGGCGACAATCGGCTTTTTCGTTAAACATCGGGACTGGCATGCGGTCAGGGACATCATAAACGACAAGGCGGACCGTATTCGATCCGATGTCGACAATACCGATACGCCCACTGACGGTCAGGAGGTCCGGGCGAAGGCGCGTTACATTATCAATCAAAATACCGTCCTATGGATAATCGATACCTTTAGTCAGCACGATTTCTATCGCGTGTATCGCTGGGGTCAATACTTTCGTCACCCAATTTGAGTGCCGAGCCTCGACCTGACAGGCTTGGGTTGGTCATGAAATACTTTTGTGCGGAAAGATCGTCTTTATCTTCAACACGTTGAAAACCCCCATCCGAGCGCATAGACCAACTTTGTCCCTGATCCCTGAAGTTGGCGATCATGATTTCTTCGACAATTTGCTTATGGACGGTGGGGTTTTCAATTGGCACCAACGTCTCAACCCGGCGATTCAGGTTTCTGGGCATCATGTCCGCTGAGCCTATAAAGACCTTGGCTGCAGGTGATGGGAGTTTTTGCCCATGCGCGAAGATATAGATGCGTGAATGCTCAAGGAAGCGACCGACGATGCTTTTAACGCGAATATTTTCGCTCATCCCCGGCACACCTGGGCGGAGACAACAAATACCGCGAATAACCAGATCGACCGGCACGCCCGCATTGGACGCTTCATAGAGCTTTTCAATGAATTCAGGATCGACCAGCGAATTCATCTTCATCCAAATACCAGACGGCTTCCCGGCTTGAGCGTTTTCGATTTCAATATCGGTCAGCTCATCCAACTTTTCTCGCATTGTCAGCGGTGAGAAGGAGAGCTTTTCCATTTCTGCAGGTTTTGCATACCCAGTCATGTAATTCAAAAGTCGCGCGGCATCCCGGCAAAGTGCGGGGTCACATGTAAAGAATGACAGGTCGGTATAAATCTTAGCCGTGATCGGGTGATAGTTGCCGGTACCAAAGTGCACATAAGATTTCAGCGTTTGCCCTTCGCGGCGCACGATCAAGTTCACCTTGGCGTGGATTTTCTTGTCGACGAACCCATAGATGACCTGCGCACCAGCACGTTCCAGATCTCGCGCCCAGCGGATATTCGCTTCTTCGTCAAAACGTGCTTTAAGCTCAACCATCGCAGTTACAGATTTCCCGGCTTCAGCCGCCTCAATCAATGCAGCGACAATAGGGGAGTTGTTTGATGTTCGGTAAAGCGTTTGCTTGATGGCCACGACATCCGGATCGCGGGCGGCCTGGCGGACGAACTGAACAACCACGTCAAAACTTTCGTAAGGGTGATGAACAACGATGTCTTTCTTTGAGATCGCAGCAAAAACATCACCGCCGAAATCTCTGATACGTTCAGGGAAACGTGCATTGAACGGCGTGAACAAAAGGTCCGGACGCTCACTCAAGATGAGCTGTTTTGTGTCAGCCAGTCCTAATGGGCCTTCCATCGGCATCGCGACACCGGCTTCGGCACCCATCTCGCCAATGATCAAATTCTGCAATTGCTCAGGCATGTCGGCGTTGAAAGTCAGGCGAATCACTGATCCCCGGCGGCGGCGCTTTAGTGCGCTTTCAAAGGTTCGGACCAAGTCCTCAGCTTCTTCATCGATTTCCATTTCACTGTCACGAATGACACGAAAGGCACCGTTTTCGATAAGCTCAAAGTCTGGAAAAAATTTATTGATGAACAAAAGTACCCAGTCTTCGAGAGCTAAAAACCGAACCGCTGGAGCGGGCAGGCGGACATACCGTTCAAGCTGCGATGGGATCGGTAGAAGGGCGCGCAACGGCTCATCTTCTTCTTCATTCTCAAGTAAGACGACGAGCGAAAAACCAAAGTTTGGAATGAACGGAAAAGGATGTGCCGGGTCAACAGCCAGTGGTGTGAGAACTGGAAACACGGTTTCCATAAACTGTTGCTCAAGCCAGACCATGTCTTCTTCTGAGACATCACGCCGGTTCATCACTTCAATGCCGTTCTCACCGAGTTGCTTTCGCAAAACACCCCAAACCGCATGCTGCTCATGCATGAGCTTTTGGGCGTGCTTTTGAATGGCTTCAATTTGTTGTGCTGGTGACAGTCCGTCATCGCTGGCTTGCGTGATACCCGCACGAATTTGTCCTTTGATACCCGCAACGCGCACCATAAAGAACTCGTCGAGGTTTGCCGCTGAGATCGATAGAAAACGCAGTCGTTCTAGAAGCGGATGCGCTTCGTTCTCAGCTTCTTCAATGACACGGGCATTAAAGGCCAGCCAAGATAATTCCCGGTTCAAAAAACGAACGCCGTCACCAGCGATTGTAGGGACGTCGCTTGAGGTCGTTGCAATAGACGTGGTTTCTTCTTTAAGAGGCGCTGTTTCGTCCATGGACTAAGCTTTCATCGGTAACAGGAAAATTAGATTGCCCTTATTATACCAGCTCAAAGCGCCACCTGTCACTTTGTCCAAGTGTGATTATTTTTTGCCAGATGAGTAGATGGAGTTATGACGACTTCAGCCAAAATTCAATGTTCCCCGAAAATCGACTAACCGGTTTGAACGGCAAGGTCTTCCATGGCTATCGTCCCCAGATGGGAGTTGCCGACCTTGTTGAGTCCGGGTGACCAAACGGCAATTGATGCAATGCCTGGGGCGATGGCAGGAATGCCACCACCGACACTACTTTTCCCGGGCAAGCCGACCTGGAATGCAAAGTCGCCAGAGCCGTCGTAATGACCACATGTCAACATTAGTGAATTAACCCGTCGCGCTCGCCCACTGGAAATCAGGGCATGGCCGTCAACGCCCTTGCGGCCACCAAAAGCAAAGATGCGCACCACTTGTGCCAACTGGCGACAGGACATGGCAATTGCACATTGGTGAAAATATAGCGCTAAAGTCTTTTCGGGGGCGTGATCGATATTATGCGAGGCCTTGATAAAATTCGCTAATGCGGCGTTGCGAAATCCGGTTTATTGTTAGGACTTTGCGACTGCAGGATCGACGAATATATTTTCGTCATCCGCGGCGTTACGCATAAAATTCAAGACCTCATCAACCGCTTCGACGTGATCGCACGCGGCTAAAATAATATCAGAAATGACAATCGCACCAGAATTGATCAGCGGGTTGCGCGGAATGCCATGGTCGGCTTCTAGCTGTACAATTGAATTGAATGGATCACCGGATGGTTCCCGGCCAACACGTTTCCATACATCTGCACCGCGCCGTGTCAGGGCAAGACTTAGGGCAAATACTTTGGAAACACTTTGAATTGAGAACGATGTATCAGCATCGCCAGCAGAGAGGGTCTGGCCGTCTGCCAAGGCAACGGAGATACTAAACTGATTAGGATCGATTTTCGCGAGCTTAGGAATGTAATCCGCAACCCGGCCTCTATTTTTCTCGCGCGACATCCGCTCGGTAATGGATGTCAGGAGTGCGCCTAGATCATCCATATCCTAGACCTGATCCCAAATGTAACGAAGATAGATCTAATAACGCGTTAGCCAAGGCAATCTGCGGTGCACCATGCCTCTCCTTTAAATGTTGAGAATAGAATAATCCTAGAGAGGGTTTGGAGACGTCGCAACGTCCACCGTGTGACCGCTGGTTTGTATCTATTATAAGCTATGATAAATCTCTTGCAGACATGCATGCTGACACTTGATTATCTGCTGATGAAAAGAATATTAGCACGTTTCACTAAATCATTGTTTCGCCGATGACTTGCAGCAATGTTGATTTTCGTCAGCATGTCGTACACCCAATCTGCATACGCAAATATTACTGTGGCTGAATATATGACGTTGCGTGCTGAAGCCAAGACGGGGGACAAGGGGGCGGAGCTATTACATCATTGGTTTGATGGATGGCATACAGGCATTGCAGGCCCCAGCAGCTTCGGCGGGTGTGCAGTTACATTTTTGTATGCCGAATACGCTGCCAATATCGCCTAAGTTTTTAGACGCATTTATTCAGGAAGCGATTGGGGGATTAAGTGCCAAGGGCATATTGACCAAACGTATTGGTCAGCCCATGGCACTTTTGATCGCGTTGGAACTTAAAACGGCTTTTCCGTGCCCCGAGTGATTAGAGGGTGCCTGGGAATGCGCCGCCGTCGATCAGAAGGTTCTGACCTGTAATAAAGCCCGCTTGTGCTGAGCAGATGTAAGCACAGTATTCACCGAATTCATCCGCTTGGCCAAATCGGCCTGCAGGATTTCCCTCAGCCCGTTGTGTAGCCATTTCATCGAATGAAATACCCTGCTTGTCAGCATGAATTTTAAGGTTTGTTGTCAGGCGATCGGTGTAGAATGGTCCAGGTAAAAGGCCATTGATTGTGACGTTGTTACGGACAGTTTTTCTGGCAATGCCAGCAACAAAACCCGTCAAGCCAGCACGTGCACCGTTCGATAGACCAAGGATATCAATCGGCGCTTTAACGGCGCTGGATGTGATATTGACGACACGGCCAAATTTACGTTCCATCATCCCGTCGACAGTTGCTTTGATCAAAAAGATCGGGGTGAGCATGTTCGCATCAACAGCTTTGATCCAATCGTCACGTTCCCAGTCACGAAAATCACCAGGAGGCGGACCACCTGCATTGTTGATAAGGATGTCAGGGTTTGGGCATGCGGCCAAAACTGCTTCTTGGCCCTCGGTTGTTGTGATATCGCAGGCGATGGCCTGAACACTGCCGCCGCCGAGTGCGCGAATTTCTTTAGCTGTGGCATTCAATGTTTCTTCGGTGCGTGCGCAAATGGTGATGTCCACACCTTCACGAGCGAGGGATGTTGCGCAGGCTTTGCCGAGACCTTTCGACGCCGCACAAACAATTGCTTTTTTACCGCTAATTCCTAAATCCATCTCGTCCTCCAAAAGTAAAATTCATTGATGCCAACTTATGGCTATGAGCCTCGCGGTCAAGCGGGCGATTGTATCTCAACGTTCTAGAATGTCGCGAACAAGTGGCACAGTGATGCGTCGTTTTTTCTCAAGTGCTTCTCGGTCTGCATCAGCAACAAACTGACGCGCCGCATCGAAAGTGCGTTCCATTCTGGCTATGGCATAATCGAGAACACTGCCATCGATAGTGAGTTGGCGATCTGCGAACAGTTTTACAATGACTGCGCTTAATAATGCGTCGTCCGGTGCACCGATTGTGGCCGAGGATATGGTGCGCAGTCGTGATGATAAATCAGCAAGCTTGATCGGCCAGCGTGCAGGTGGCTTTGCAGCCGTCAGAAGCATCGACGTCCCCGCTTCGCGGGCTTGATTATACAAATGGAACAAAGCTTCTTCGGCGGTATCGTCAGAAGCAAGTTGATCAGCATCTTCGATAACGATGGCGTTTGCGTCGGGCAGGACAGGGACGGCATTATTGCGTAACGAGGATACTGATATATCGACAGCTTTGGTCTTGGCCATAAAAACGCGGGTGAGGTGGGTTTTTCCTGATCCGGGCTCTCCAGACACGACCAATGCTTTTGTTGGCCAATCAAGAAATCGATCGATCCATGCGACGGCATCGCTATTGCACGGCGCCACAAGGAAGTCGTATTCTCCGAGTGCGCGCCTGTACTCAAGATCGAAGGCGAGCTGACGTCCGCTCACGAACCCTCCACTTTGTCAT